>NZ_JAVTJB010000031.1:0-43815 GCF_031843805.1 Arthrobacter sp. WCS2018Hpa-7 | reverse complement strand
CGGCTCAGGGCCCGCGAAACGCGCAGAGCAGGCCCCACAACCAACCCCCACGCCTTGCGGGGCCCGCTTAGCGCGGCTCAGGGCCCGCGAAACGCGCAGCGCAGGCCCCACAACCAACCCCCACGCGTTGCGGGGCCCGCTTTGCACGGCTCAGGGCCCGCGAAACGCGCAGAGCAGGCCTCACAACGCGTCAGGCGTGGTGCGTGAGTTCAGCGTCGGGTGCACTGGCTTCGGCAGGTGGCACGCCCCGCCTAGCGCCCTCCCCCGACGCGCGGGTGGCGACCCTCGGCGCAATAAGCACCCCGACGACGGCGATCACCGCCGTCAGCGCGAAGACCCCCGCAAACGAGTTCGTCGTCGTAAAGGCAGTAAAGACGAGTCCCGTGAGAGCCAGGGCGAGCGCGCCGCCGAGGGAATCGGAGATGGACATGGCCGCACTGTTGAAGCCCTGGTTTTCCGGGGTGGACAGCGCCAACGTCATCACGGAAAGCCGCGGGTACATGAGGCCCATCCCGGCGCCGGCGAGGATCCAGCCCCCAATCGCCACGGCCGCGGGCAGTGCAAACGCAGCCGTCACCAGCGTGGAGATCACGGCAACCAGCACCAGCGCGGCCCCGATTTTTACGGCGAGCGCGTCTGCCAGGCGAGCACCAAGACGCCCCTGAACGGCAGATGCCCCGGCCCAGGCCAGTGCGGCGCCGGTCAGCGTCAGTCCAGCAAAGGTGGGCGTGAACGCGTACCGCTCAGTCAGCAGGTACGGGAGGTACACCTCGGCCCCAAAGAATGCCGCGGACGCGAGCCCACGCACCAGAATCACGCTGGGCAACCCTCTGCGGGCGGTCAACGTTCCGCGGGGCACCAGTGGACGGACCGCCATCAGGGCAAGGACAAGCGCGACGACGGCAATCGCCCCGCCCACGCCCGGAACCTCTGCTGACAGGTTCAGTCCGAGGACGGCAACGGCTGCGAGCGCAGCCCACCCCATGCGGCCAAACGCCCACGGGACGGGCTCGGCGGCGGGTTCGGGAGAAGACCCGGAACCCATCCCCCGCACGGCCGGAACCACCATCAGCAGTGCCGGGACCACCAGCCCCACAACGCCCAGGAACACCCAGTGCCAACTGCTCAACTGGGCCACGACACCTGCGGCGAAGGGTCCCACCAAAGACGGAACCACCCAGGAGGCAGCGAAGGCGGCGAAGATCTTGGGATGCAGCGCGGGCGGGTACACACGGGCCACCAATACGTAGAGGGCCACTGTCATCGCGCCCCCGCCAAGCCCTTGAACCAGCCGACCCAACACCAGGATTTCCATGGAGCCGGCCATACCGGCAATCAGCAGTCCCACCACGAACAACGCCACCGAGGAATACAGGGGCGCCGCCGGACCACGACGATCCGACCAGTTCCCCGCTGCCACCATGCCCATCACGCCTGTTGCCAGCGGTCCTGCAAAGGCCAGCGCATAGAGGCTGGCTCCGTCGAGGTCGCGGCTCACCAGCGGCATGATGGTGGTTACTGCGAGGGACTCGAACGCGCTGAGGAATACCAAAGCGCAGGCGCCCACGGTGGCCAGCAGGTAGGGTCGGCTCAGTATCCCGGCCGTTGAGGTGTCAGAGGTCATGGTGGTTACCCTAGAACCTCAACTAATGTTGAGGTCAATCCATCGCCCTCCACCGGAAGCAATGTCATGTCGCAAGCCGCAACACACCGGCCCCTCACCATCGGCGAGCTGTCCGAGCGAAGCGGGGTGTCGTCGTCGGCCCTTCATTTCTACGAACGCAACGGGCTCATCGAAGCCGAGCGGACGGCCGGCAACCAGCGGCGGTATCGCCGCGACACGCTACGGCGGGTCGCGTTCATCAAGACCTCCCAGCGGGTGGGCCTGCCGTTGAAGGACATCCGCGAAGCGTTGGATTCCCTGCCGGACGGCCGGACCCCCACCAAACGGGACTGGGCAAGGTTGTCGCTGCGGTGGCGCACGGAGCTCGACGAACGCATCGCCGCGCTCCAGCACCTCCGCAACGATCTTGACGGGTGCATCGGCTGCGGCTGCCTGAGCCTGAAGTCGTGCACGCTGCAGAACCCCTCGGACGAGCTCGGCGCTTCTGGGGCCGGGGCGCAGCGCTGGAACTTGCCGGAATAGCAACAGGCGTTGCCTTCTGTCCGCCCGTAGCGGCACGCTTGGCATATGACTGAAAAAACGCACGACGGCGGTACTCCCCTGAGCGAACAGCCCACCAGCGCAGGCACCCACCAGCACGGACACCAGCACGAAGGCGCCCAGCAGCGTGGCCTTAACCTGCACGAGGACGCCGACAACGCCGTGGACATGTGGGACGGCATGTACCGGGAGCGGACCAAGGTCTGGAGCGGGAATCCCAACCCGCAACTAATGGCCGAAGCCAAGGATCTGAAACCCGGCCGGGCCCTGGATCTCGGCTGCGGCGAGGGTGGCGACGCCCTGTGGCTCGCAGCGCAAGGCTGGACCGTGACCGCTTTGGACGTGTCCGCCGTCGCGCTTGAACGGGCAGCTGCGCATGCCGCGGAAACCAGCCATGGCGACCGGATCACGTGGCAGCAGCAGGACCTTGCCGAGTGGAAGCCGGAGCCGGTGTTTGATTTGGTCTCGGCCCAGTTCCTGCACTCACCCCTGCTGCCGTGGCGCGACTCCGTGGCGTTGGCGGCGGCAGCAGTTGCGCCGGGTGGCACGTTGCTGGTGGTGGGGCATCATCCCCATGGGTTGCCGTCGTGGAGCCACCATCACGATTCGGGCATGTTCTTCACTCCGGAGCAGCTGGCCGGTGCGTTGCGGCTTGACCGTGAGCCGTGGTTTGTCGATGTGCTCACCGACAGGCGACGCGCCGTTGAAGGTCCCGACGGCGAGTCCGGTACCACTCTGGACACGGTCCTCAGGGCAACCAAGCACGCCTAAATGCCGTTGGGCAGCAGCTCCGCGTAGGGCGGGACCACGATTCCTGTGGCGGTGGAGTCCGGGTTCAACATCCACCCGACCCGCTTGGCCGTGTTCAGCATGACCACGCTCTCCACCAGTTCGATACCCGGGATGCGCTGCTGGACGGTGAGCTCCATCTCCAGGACTTCGGCCAGGGACCGCAGCCACATGATGATGGTGAAGTTGGTGCGCCCCGTGGTGGACGCAGCGAACCGGACATTCCGAATGGCACGCGACTCGATGGCCGCTGCCTCGTGCCGGCCCGGCGGGACGTTCGCAAACCACTGGATGGTCACGGGGTAACCCGAGAGTTGTTGGGCTATTTCGCAGCGGAAGGACAACGTCCTGCTGGCCAGCACCCTCCCCAGTTGCCGCTGGACCGTGGCCGGATTCCTTCCCAGGGCCCTGGCGATTTCCGCCGCAGTTGCCCGACCATCCCTGGCAAGGAACGGGATCAGCGCCAAGTGGCTCTCCGGGAGCGGAGTGGCCGTTGCATCGGGCCCTAACGGATTGGTGGACTCTGGTCCTGCGAGCGCCCGGATTGCCTGCTGCTCAGCCTTGGTCAGGACGTTGAGGCGCCAGGCGTAACCGCTGATGTGGATGCGCGTGCACAGCGCCGTCTGGTACTTGGTGAGTCCACGGATTTCCTTCAGTCTTGGCAAGAACTGTGTGGTGAACTGTCCCAGATCCCGGGTGATCACCGTCAGCGTCAGGTCGCGGTTGCTCGCCGCCTCCTCCACTGTGATGACTTCGGCAAGCTCCGCCAGGGCCGCGGTCACGTCCGGCCTGCGGTGCATTTCGCAGTCAACGTCCACCATGGCCAGGCACATGTTTTTCGGATCACCAGTGAGGTGCGACGTGGTCCAAGCCGCTCCTGCCTCCCGGAGCCGGTCCCAACGGGCCGCCAAGGTGGTGGCGTGGACACCCAGGACCTGCCCGGCATCCGACCAGCTGAGCCGGGGTGATATTTGCAGGGCGTTGATCAGGCGCAGGTCTTCCTCGCTGAGTTCCATTCCCCAATTCTCGCAGATGAGTGCATGTTTCCTGATTATCTTGGCAAAGCATGCATATTTCCAGATGTTTTCGAGCTTGTGAAGCACGTCACCACACAATGGCATGAGGAAGAGATCCCCGGATAGACCCAGGAGAAAACATGACCATTGCTGCCGACGCCAAGGACTTGCGGGACGACATTGTCCGTCTCCGGCACGAGCTTCACCGTGAACCGGAAATCGGCCTGCAGCTTCCCCGCACGCAGGAAAAGGTGCTCAAGGCATTGGATGGCCTGCCGTTCGAGATCACCCTTGGTGAAGAAACGACGTCGGTCACTGCGGTTCTCCGCGGCGGTGCCGGCCACGCTTCGGCTGAGAAGCCCGTGGTGTTGTTGCGCGCGGACATGGACGGACTTCCGGTCCAGGAGACCACCGGCGTGGACTACACCTCCCGCGTTGACGGCGCCATGCACGCCTGCGGCCACGACCTCCACACCTCCATGCTGGCCGGTGCTGCCACCCTCCTTGCAGAACGCCGGGATCAGCTGGCCGGCGATGTCATCCTCATGTTCCAGCCCGGCGAGGAAGGCTTCGACGGTGCGAGCTACATGATCAAGGAAGGCGTCCTGGAGGCAGCCGGCAAGCGCGCGGACACCGCCTACGGGATGCACGTGTTCTCCTCGCTGGAACCGCACGGCCAGTTCGTCACCAAGCCTGGCGTCATGCTCAGTTCCTCGGACGGGCTGGTTGTCACAGTCCTGGGAGCGGGCGGCCACGGCTCCGCTCCTTACTCAGCAAAGGACCCGGTCACGGCAGCCGCCGAGATGGTCACGGCGTTGCAGGTCATGGTCACCCGTCAGTTCAACATGTTCGATCCCGTAGTCCTGACCGTCGGTGTCCTGCACGCAGGGACCAAGCGGAACGTCATCCCGGAGACCGCCCGCATTGAAGCCACCATCCGGACCTTCTCCGAAGAGTCCCGTCGGAAGATGATGGAAGCAGTACCCAGGCTGCTCCACGGGATCGCGGCAGCCCACGGTTTGGAGGCGGACGTGCACTACCAAGAGGAATACCCCCTCACCATCAATGATGAGGACGAGACCACCACAGCGGAGAAGGTCATCGCCGGAATGTTCGGCGACTCCAGGCACACCCGGTTGGCCACTCCCCTGAGCGGTTCCGAGGATTTCTCGCGGGTCCTCGCCGAAGTCCCCGGCACCTTTGTGGGACTCAGCGCCGTTGCCCCCGGCGCCGACCACGCGACGTCGCCGTTCAACCACTCGCCCTACGCAACGTTCGACGACGGCGTCCTCACCGACGGTGCCGCGCTGTATGCCGAACTCGCGGTATCCCGCATCGCCGCCCTGGCCGGCAACTAGCGTCCAACCCCTTCCCCGCATCAGCTTGGAGAATCTCATGACCACCACCGCAGGAACGTCCCCCGACGTCACGGTCCACAAATCCCACGCGCGGACGCTCGTCGGAACCGGCATCGGCAACGCCGTTGAATGGTACGACTGGGCGATCTACGCAACGTTCTCACCGTTCATCGCCAGCGCCTTGTTCAGCCAGGCCGACCCCACGTCGGCTGTGCTGTCCACCTTGGCGATCTTCGCCGTCGGGTTTGTTGCCCGTCCGTTTGGCGGTTTCGTGTTCGGTTGGATCGGCGACAGGATCGGTCGCAAGACCTCCATGACCGTGGCCGTCGCGCTGGGAGCGGTGGGCAGCCTCCTTATCGGCATCGCGCCGACGTTCGCCGCCGTCGGCGCCTTCGCATCGGTGATGCTCCTGATCGCACGGCTCATCCAGGGCCTTGCGCACGGTGGTGAGTTGCCGTCGTCGCAGACTTACTTGTCCGAGATGGCACCCAAGGAACACCGCGGCTTCTGGGCAACCCTGATCTACACCTCCGGCACCGCCGGAATCCTGGCCGGAACGCTGCTGGGTGCCATCCTGACCAACGTCCTGAGCAAGGAAGAAATGAGCGCTTGGGGTTGGCGGATCCCCTTCCTGATCGGTGGAGCCCTGGGCATCTACGCCCTCTTCATGCGGGCCAAGATGAAGGAAACCGAGGCCTTCGAGGCGGAGGCTCCCAATGAGAAGCGCCTGCCGATCCTGCCGCAGATCATCAAGTACCGGAAGCAGGCGTTCCAGGTCATCGGCTTGACCGTAGGCCTGACGGTTGTCTACTACATCTGGGGAGTCGTGGCGCCGAGCTACGCAGCCACTGCTTTGAAAATGGACCGCGGTGAAGCCCTGTGGGCCGGTGTCATAGCCAATGTGGTGTTCATTGCCGCCCTGCCGTTCTGGGGCAAGCTCTCGGACCGGATCGGCCGCAAGCCCGTGATCATCGTTTCCGCCGCCGGCGCCGCCCTCCTGCACTTCCCCATGACGTGGCTGCTCAAGGACTCGCCGTGGCAGCTCGCGGTATCCATGTCCGTGATGCTGTTCTTCATCGCCGGCAGCGCCTCAATCGTCCCGGCCGTGTACGCCGAACTGTTCCCGACCCACATCCGCACCATCGGCGTCGGCGTTCCGTACTCCATCTGCGTGGCTGTCTTCGGCGGCACGGCCCCCTACCTGCAGACCTGGCTCGGCAGCATCGGGCAGGCCCAGCTGTTCAACGTCTATGCAGTGATCCTGCTGCTGGTGGGCATCGCGTTCGCCTTCTCCATCCCGGAGACCAAGGGCAAGGACCTGACCGTTTAGGCCCTCCTCCCCCAACTAGGTGACAGCACATGTTCCAATGAGCCCTCATTGCGACATGTGCTGTCACCTACTTGGGTTAAACGAAGCGGTCGCGGCCTGCCCGGTAGCCAAAGAAGGCAGCCAGGGACCCGACCACCAGGAACAAAATCCCAGCTGCTGCGAACCCGCCCGTTGCCTGATGTAGTTGGCCCACCATCAGAGTGCCGAGTGAACCTACTCCGTAGCCGACGCCCTGCATCATCCCGGACAGGTGCGCCGCCGTGTGGGCGTCGCGGGTTCGGACCATGATCATGGTCAGGGCCACCGCTGTCAGCGATCCTTGGCCCAGCCCGTTCAACCCCGTCCAGACCCAGATCAGCTCCGTGGGGCCAAAGATCGTGAGGGCAAAACCGCCTCCGGTCATCAGCGCCACCACCATGTTGATGATCCGCTGATCCTTGAACCGCGTGGCTAAGGCAGGGGCAAACAGCGAGCCCAGCATCTGCAGCACGATCGATACCGAGACGATCAGGCCTGCCGTACTGCCATCGATCCCCCGCTCGCGGAGGATGGGGGCCATCCACGCGAAAACACTGAACGACATCATCGCTTGCAGGACCATGAACATGGTCACCTGCCACGCCACCGCTGAGCGCCAGACATTCACGCCGCTGTGGACGGCCTGGTGCTTTACTGACGGCTGGCGGATTGCCAACGGCAGGAAAAGCAAAAGTACGACGCCGGCTGGCACCGCCCAGAACCATAGCGCCGAGGTCCAGTGGCCGGTTGCCGTAAAGACCGGATACGTGAAGCCCGCGCCAAGGGCGGCCGAGGCGCAGATCGCAGTGGTGTAGAGGCCGCCCATGAGGCCCAGGCGGTGCGGGAAATCCCGTTTGACGACGCCCGGAAGGAGCACGTTACAGAGGGCTATCGCGGCACCGCAGGCAGCTGTTCCGGCCAGAAGTGCGGGCAAGTGACCCATGCCCGGGAACTCCACGGGCCGCAGGAGCAAGCCCATGGTGAGGACTGCCATGGCTCCGAGGAGCACCCGTTCCGCACCGAACCTGCGGGCGAGGATGGGCGCCAGGGGTGCGAAGACACCCAGGAGCGTGACCGGAACGGTGGTGAGGACCACCAGCGACCAGCCCGGCAGGCCGGCGTCGGACGTGATCTCCGGGAGAACGGCTGAGAAGCTGGAGAAGACGGTGCGGAGGTTGAGCCCGATCAACACGAGGCAGACGCCCAGGTAGATCAAGCTCTTCTTGCCACCCAGTTGCGTGGGGTCCGCTGCCGGCTCGTCGTCGATCTCCGCGTCCACTGCTATGTCAGGCAGGACTGATTTCTCTGGGTAGCCGGGTGTCTTGGAAGAGGTCACACGTCCTATTCTGTCAGCACAGGTTCTCCGGGACATTCCCCCGATGCCAATTTCGTATTACGATTTGAATGTGGGCAACGAGAAGATCAACGGAGTACCGGTTACCGACGAGACGATCCAAGCGTGGGCTAACGAAGCCGAACGGGGATACCCGGCTGAGCAACTACGCAAGCGTGGCCGTCGCCCAGTCGGTGAGGGCCCCGGCGAAGTAATTCCGGTGCGCATGGACGCTGCACTGCTACGGGAGCTCTCCGCTCGGGCCGAGCATGATCATCTGAGCCGATCTGAAGCGATACGCGCAGCCGTCCGGGCGTGGATCAGCGCCGCTTAGTGCAGGCGCATTCATCCGCACTCAAGCACGGCATCAGCGCCGAGGATGGTATCCATGCGGCTGGACACATCGTCTATATTGCGGACCTCGACGATGACAGCCCTGCTCGCCAGCTAAGGCTGGGCTTCGATCCCGCAGGACGTCTTCTCGAACTCATCGTCCTTCGGTTCGACAGCGGCAATGAGCTCCTGATCCATGCGATGAGGGCCAGAAAGCAGTATCTGGAACTGCTCACCTGAGTTCATCTTTAGCCACCACACTCGTGGGCAGGCGCGATGACCAGAGCGACCCAAACTTTCATTGGTCTCCCTCCTGGCGTCCCTGGTCGCTAACCCGTCCGCCCAACCAAAGTATTCTGGAAAGGATGAGTGAAAACCCAGATTCCCCGCGACCCGTCACGCCCGGCACCCAGGCCTCCTTTGGTACCTATGGCGGCCGCCCCGTCAGCTTTGTGCGCCGCGGAACCCGTCTGCAGGGCCGCAGGCAGGCAGCGTGGGAAGAGCACGCCGAGCGCTGGGCCATCCAAGTCCCACGCCATGTTGCCAACACGTCCGTTCACCCTGATTACACTTTTGACGCCGAGGCAGTATTCGGGCGCAAAGCACCCCTGATCGTGGAGATCGGCTCCGGCCTGGGCGATGCTGTGGTTCACGCCGCAGAGCAGAACCCGGACAAGGACTTCCTCGCGGTGGAGGTCTACACCCCTGGCCTGGCCAACACCATCATCAAGATCAACAGCCGTGGGCTGACCAATGTGCGCGTGGTGGAAGCCAATGCCCCGGAGGTTTTGGAGTCCATGCTGCCGGAAGGCTCGGTCAGCGAGCTTTGGGTGTTCTTCCCGGACCCGTGGCACAAGGCCCGGCACCACAAACGCCGGCTCATCCAGCCCGCGTTCGCTTCGGTCGCCGCCAAGGCCCTCGAAAAGGGTGGGTACTGGCGCATCGCGACCGACTGGTCCAATTACGCGGTACACGTCCGCGAAGTGCTGGCAGACTCCACTGAGTTCGAGAACATGCACGAAGGCGAGCGCAGCGGCGAGGAGAGTCCGCTGACGCAGGTGTGGCAGTCCGGCGTCGAATCTGTTGTGGGCGGCGCCCCGGTGAGGGAAGGCCGCGCGCCGGTCAGCACCGAGCACACCGGTCCGAACGAGGGCGTGGATGCAGAAGGTGGCTGGGCTCCGCGGTTCGATGGCCGCATCCGGACCAGCTTCGAGAACAAAGCCCACGAGGCCGGGCGCATGATCTTCGACCTCACCTACCGCAAGATCTAGCCGAACCTTTGGGGGAACCATGAGCTATCAGCCACCGGTGGACTACTACCAGCAACCTCAACGGACCGGTAACCGAGGCCTTGCCGCCGGGATCACCAGCATCATCGCAGCCGTGCTCTCGCCGATCGCAGCCGTGGTCAGCATCCCCTTGGGCATCGCAGCCGTCGCCTCCGCCATGAGCCGTTACAACGAGGGCAACGATGCCTGGTGGTTTGGTGCACTTGTCCTGGCGGGGACTGCCGTGGTGCTGGCGATCGTTGCAGTGGTGAGCGGGCTGATCGCCGTCTTCCGGGCAGGCCGCATGAACGCGGGACGCATCACAGGCATCATCGGCTTGGCCATCATGGCGATCAACATCTTTGGCATTGTCTTCATGGTGTTCCTGGTGCTCGGCTCAGGTCAGGGGTTCTAATGCCGCAGGTGCGCGCCGAACGATTCATCCGCTTGGATCCGGAGACCGCCTTCGCCCTCTCCCAGACCACGGGTGCATTCCGGCTCACATGGGACCCGTTCATTTCCGCCCAGGCTTTCCTGGACGGAGCCACGGCAGCCGGTAAAGGCGTCAGGACGCGGACCGTCTCCCGTATGGGGCTGAAAATGGTCAGCGAATACGTCTCCTACACCCCACCCCGAAACGTTGGGATGACCATGGTCTCCGGGCCGTGGTTCTTTGAAACCTTCGGCGGTGGTTGGCGGTTCACGCCCGACGACGGAGGCACCCGGGCGGTCTGGAAGTACACCTTTTCGTGCCGGCCGGCGCTGATAAAGCCGTTGGCCGAGAGGATCGGCGGCTGGCTCTTGGGCCGGGAGATCGAACGCCGGATCGAGGCATTCGCCAAGGCCTGCGAGAACGCGGCGCTGGTGGCCGAACTGCGCGCCCAGGGCACCGGCGTTACAGAGCAATAGATCGCTCGGGAACCACCGCTACGGCACCGAAATCGAGGCCACCGTGTTCTCGGCCTCATCGCGAAGCTCAACCCCAGCGATGCCTGCCAACTGCACCGGAGTGGCCCCGGTGATCTTGATCCGGCCGCTCTGAGTGGCCGTCCATCCGCACGTGCGTTCTTCGGCGCCGTCCCTGCCCTTCACCCACAGATACAGGGTGCCTTCCAGCGGCATCGAGCGGCCCTCCACAGCGAGCTCGGTGCCCCAGTTCTTTTTCACCATGCCCACGGTCAGCTGCAATCCATTGTCCGACTGCACCGAGTAGCTTGCGTCCGGTTTCGGGGGCTGGTTCAGCAGAGGTCCGGCGAGGAAGCCGGCTGCAAGGCAAGCAGCGGCGACCGCGCCCACCACAGCCGCCCACCGCCGTCGTGATTTCCGCCTGCGGACCGACAAGTCCACCAGGACTTTTTCAGGAACCGCCTCGGGTTCCAACGGTGAGAGTGAGTCCGCACCCCCAGCGACCGTGAGCGCGACAGCGTCAGCCCGGGGAACGGCGTCGAGCAGTGCGGGCAGGCTTTCAAGCTCCTCCAGCTCACGGCGACACTCAGCGCAGGCGGCGAGGTGGTCCTCAAATGTACGGGCCTCGTGGGCCTCCAGCCCACCCAGAAGGTAGGCGCCCAGTAACTGGTGGACGGAGTTGCCGTTCATCGTTCCACCCCCATTTCATCAAGGATTGTTCGGAGGGCTTTCACAGCGTAGAAAGCCCGGGATTTCACGGTTCCCGCGGGGATGTTCAGCTGCAATGCTGCCTCGCTGACGGTGAACCTTTGGTAGTGGAGGGCCACCAAAACCTGCCGGTGTTCGTGACTGAGCCGGAGCAACGCTTCCTCCATGAGCACCCTGTTCAGGAGCTCGTCCACGCGTTCGGTGGCCGCGTGGTCCGGGAGGTCGTGCTCCCCGGCTTCGAGCGGCCGACGCTGTGCCTTCCTGTAGTTGTCGATTATGACGTTGCGGGCCGTCCGGAAGAGGTAGCTGCGCAGGCTTCCTGTGATCTGAGGGGCGTGCTGCCACACCTTGAGGATGGTTTCCTGCACGACGTCGTCCGCTTGGTGGGCGTCGGAGGTACAGCTGAGCACGAAGCGTTTCAGGGCCGTGCCATGGTCGCGGTAGATCGCAGCCACTACGTCCTCGTCCAACGGCATGGCCACCTCCCTCACTGTCTTCCTCCGCCCCTTCGCCTATACGACGACGCGCACTGGTAAATGGTTCAGCTTCATGAACCATTCTTCCCCCACCGGCGTCGTAGGGGTTAGCGCCGGTCCGTTCCGGCCGGCTCGTCAAAGGAGCTAGACATGAAGAAACCACTCAGCTTTGGACTCAGTGCGTTGATCCTGACCGCCGCTCTGGCGGGCTGTGGCGGGAGCCCAGGGACCAGCACCACTTCTCCGTCCGCAGCCACCTCCTCCGCGGCCCCCACCTCCGCGGCCCCCACCTCCGCTTCGCCACCTTCGGCTTCCAGCCCTGCAGCCGCGAGCACCGCAGCCGCCAGCACCGAGATGAAGGTCGCGTCCTCCAGCGCCGGCCAGATCGTCGTGGACGGAGAGGGCATGAGCCTCTACTTCTTCACCAAAGACGTCAAGGACTCCGGAACCAGCGCCTGCACGGAAGCGTGCCTGGCCGCGTGGCCGATTTTCACCACGACGGCGGAAACACCCTCTGTTGACGGCGTCTCCGGAACGGTGGGAACCATCGCGTCACCGGATGGCAAGAAACACGTAACCCTCAACGGCATGCCCTTGTACTACTACGCCAAGGACAAAGCTCCGGGCGATGTCACCGGCCAAGGCGTGGGCGGCGTCTGGTACCTGGTGAGCCCCACCGGGGAGATGATCAAGTAAGGCGCGTGGCCCCGAGTTCGTGGGAAGCCTGCCCCATAGCCGGAAGGTTCCATGCGAGCTTGCAGGTTTCCCGCGATCTGGTCCTCGGTGCCACTCACCTAAGTTCCCGAAGGATGCGTTCCTTGAAGGAGCGCTCTTGGAACAAGTCCTTCCATTCGATCCGGATGAACCGCCAACCTTCCTCGACGAGCGCTTTCTCCCGCCGCCGCTCTTGGAAGATGACCTCATCCGTTGGTTTGAAGTCGAAGTATTTGGTTCGTCCGTCGAACTCCAAAGCCAGTTTTTCCTCTTTCCAGGCAAAGTCCATACGATGCCGGCCCGCCCGGGACTGCACCTCGAATTGTGGCTGTGGGGGCCGGATGCTGAGTCTTTGGATTAATTCACGGGTGAGCGTCTCGCCGGCGGACTCGGAGCGCGGATCTGAGTTGTCCAAGGCCTTGCGCAGCGTGCGGATTCCACGCTTTCCAGCGGAATTTACTACCAACGCTGTCAGCTTGTTCCTGTCGGCGCCGATGCGAAGCCCGTGGTCCACGATCACCAAGGCTTTGGGATAGCTCAGCATCCTGGCACTGTCATAGATGGTGCGTTCAAGCGTGGTCGCGCGAAGACCACCAACCACCGCAACATCGTCCTCCGAGAACGCCTCTGTGTGCCCCCGGACGTCCTTACCCCAACGGTCGGATGAAGGCCTGGCCGGGTGCAGGATGTGAACCTTGTCATCAACACCCCATATAAAGAGCCCGTGGAGTCGTGCCGCCGACAAATGGCTATAGACGAACCCACCCGTCGACGTTGTCAGCGTTCCATGAGCGTGTGCCCGGATCCGTTCCTTGGCCTGACTCGCTGGGCCCAGGGCCTTCCACTTGCTGCCCCGGATGTAGCAGCCATACCTCAAGCGGTGCAGTTCACCGCGCTCCATTAGTGCCTTGACCTTTCGGCTGGTTAGTCCGAGCCGAAGCAACTCGTCGGTTCTCCACATGTACCCGCTTGCGGGAAGCCGGTGGACTGGCGGGACAGTGGTTTCGATCGATGATGTTGGATCCATCGGTTCAGCATGCCGACCAAACCTCCAGTCGCAGAAGGGGTGCGCCACGCTATGTGGACATCCGAGTGCCGAGGCGCCGGGAACGCGGCGAATTCGCTGCAAGTTTGCCCACGGGCACGCAGGGTTCCAGCGAACTCGCGCATTCCGGCAAACTTCCATGCTGAGCTAGGCTAACTGCAAGCCACTCACTGGGGAGAGAAAATGGCAGAGAAGACAAAAACGAAGAACCCGCCGAACTTGGCATTCCTTGTCCTGCAAGAGGTCGCGTGGGCTTTGGGACTAGTGGCCATGACACTGCACACCATCGATCGCGGTCTGGACTGGATCTGGATTGGCCTGCTTGTCGGGTGGCAAGCATCCATCATCTGGGGCTTCGTGAAGCTCCGGCGGGCCCAAGCCACTTAGCACGCTGAGATCGCGGGAAACCTGCCGCATCGCCGCAAGGTTCCGGACGAGCACGCACCTTTCCAGCGAACTCACGCACGGACCACCGCTTACCGCCTCGCACGTCCGTACAACTTCAGGACCAGGTGCTCGATGTCCGGCTCGTGGAGGGACAGGTCAGCTACCTCGGCTGTGCTCGCGATTGCGGCCAGGACTGTGGCCGCTGAGAGCCTGCGGGGGTCGAACGAAACGCTGTGCCGGATTCCGTCGGCCTCAATGCCCTGGTGGACGGCGCCGTCGGGAAGCAAGAAAAGATCAGCCGAGTGCACGGGGGCGGCGAGGTCAACCACCATGGTGCGGACGGCTCCGGCGACGTCAGCCAAAACGGTGAGCGGACCGTCGTAGGCGATGGCGCCGTCGTCGACTACCAGGACGCGTTGGCACAAACGCTGGATATCACTCATGTCGTGGGTTGTGAGCAGCAGCGTGGTGCCGTTTTCCCGACGCTCGGCGTCCAGGAACTGCCGCAGTTTCTCCTTGCTGATCATGTCCAGGCCGATGGTGGGCTCGTCCAGGATGACAAGTTCCGGCCGTAATGGCGCTTAGCAGCAGCGATGCCCGGATGAGCCCGAAGACGGAGTTGGTGAAAGCCCCGGCGACGGCGGCAGTACGGTACGTGGAATGGCGGCGGAAGGATGACCTGGCCAGTTCCCAATACGGACGCACCGGACGAGTCTAGCCACGTCGGACAGCCAAATCGCCGGAAACGCGTCGAGGCCGCCGGTACGCTACGGCGATTCCGCAGCGTTCCGGCGATCTCGCGCAGAAAGGCTTACGCGTCGGCGAATTCCTCGGACTCTTCGAACTCTACGGCCGCGATGATTTCCTTGGTCTCCGGGTGGATCATGAAGGCCTCCTCGTCGTCCTCGATCATGAGGTAGTCGCCGTGGTCGGTGGAGAAGTGCCAGGCGAGGGTCTTCACGCCGTCGTGCTCGTAGTTGGGATCGCCCATGGTGATCTTTTCCAAGGAGTAGCCGGCAACATCGCACAGTTCGCGGATGATGACCTCGAACTCCGGGGCATTGGCGATGGCTTCTTCTTCGGCTTCGGCTTGGCGCTCGGCGAGGTCCGGGATCAACGCGACGCGCTCGGCAATGTGTGCATCTATTTCTTCGTCGGTCAGGACAAGCAGTTCGGACTGGTCACGGAGGTAGGCCGAGTTGAGGTCGATGATGTCCTCTTCCTCGAGCAACGCTTCAAACTCGGCGTCGAGCTCGTCCAAGGCAACCACCGAGGAAGGCGGCGTTTCGGACTCGTCCAGTTCGCCGTCGAGGTAGGCCTCTGCTTCGTCCTCGGTCAGTGCATCGAACGTGGTCGCAGTGCGGTTGAAGAGGTCCAGGTGGCGGGTGGCGCCCATGCCTTCGAGGCCTGCGCGGACGTAAGCATCCACTTCCTCACGTTCCGGTGCGGTGAAGACATACTGGGCGAACCCACCGGACAGTGCCTGCGTCAGGTAGAAGTCCACAAAGTAGCTATTGAGCGCAGGGGCGGCAATTTCGTCACTGTTGAGGAGCTCCTGGTACATCTGATTCACGACGTTGACGTTGGAATCCACTACATCCGCGTTGCCGGCTTCGAAGCTGGTCTTGTTCAGGACGACGGGGTACTCGTTGGTAGTCATGGGAATTCCTCACTGCTGAAAGCTGGTGGTGCTCCGGACACTTTCAACGTACGCGTGGGAGCGGCGCGGCAATCGAGGAAGAGGTTAACGGAGGGCGAAGTTTGGGAGCCGTTTTCTGCTGACTAAGATTGAGCAGATAACCTCCTGCCGAAAGTAGCCCGACGCATGCCGTCCCACACAGACGAAACCTGGGAACTGGCCATACAGACTCCTGCCATTAACGACCGCTCCCTGGCGGCCGGACTGGCCTATGCCATGGGCAGCCGGGTCAGCGGGATTACTTTCGACGCCGCCACTGGCCTTCTGATGGGCAAGGTCCGCGGGACCGGTCCGCAGCCGTATTCGACGTCGGCAAAACTGGTCCGCAAGCCCAGCGGCTGGAGCTGCACCGTGGGTATCTGCAGTTGCCCGGTCCGCAAGGACTGCAAGCACGTGGCCGCGCTGCTCTTCACTGCGGAGGACCACCCCACCATCCGGGCCCAGCTCCTTTCCCAGGCGCCCGGAATTCAAACCTCGAGGGTCGGCTCGGGCCAGCAGGGCGGCACCGCGCGTCCTGCCTGGGAACAAGCCCTCAACAGGCTGATCACCAAGCCAGGCACTGCTCCGAGCGCGGCTGGCATCCAGCTCGCGCTCCAGTTCGAGGTGGAAGAGCCCGCCGCGCACTTCTCCTACACAGGCCGCCGCGACCCCATGCGCAGTGTCCGCCAACTCAAGGCCCGTCCTGTGATGATGGGCGCCAAGGGCAAGTGGATCCGTGGCGACGTCTCCTGGAACAACCTCAGCTACGTCAGCTTCCGGCGGGAATTCAACGAGGTCCACGTCGAATGGCTTCAGACGTTCCTCGCCGCCCACGGTTCCAGCAACGGCCGCCAGCAACCGTCGGGGGCCATGTGGTTGAGCCTGAACGACTTCGCTGCCAAGAACCTCTGGACCCTCCTCGCTGACGCCACCAAAGCCGGCATCCCTCTCATCCACTCCGCTGGGAGCGAGCCCGTCAGCGTGGAGACGCAACCCGCCGTCGTCGGACTGAGTTTGGCGCGTCTGGACGCTGCCCCGGACGCCACAACGGAAGCGCACGACGGCGGCCTGCAACTGGCGCCGTCAGTCACCGTGGGCGGTGAACCTGTTGACGCCGCCACCGTGGGCTTCCTGGGCAAGCCGGCCAATGGAATCTTCTTCACGCATTCCGGGGACATCCTGCCCGGGGTGCCGCAGCAAAAGAACCTGATTACCTTGGCCCCGATCGAGGGTGGCATCACTGACGAACTTCTCGAATTCGTCATGGACGGCCAAACGCTTCAGATTCCTGCCGAGGATGAGAGCCGCTTCCTGACCTCGTTCTACCCCAAATTGCGACAGTCCACGCCGGTGCAGGCCGCCGACGAATCGGTGGAGCTGCCCACACTGGCTGTTCCCACGCTGTCCCTGCTGGCCAACTACGGCAACGATCACAAGGTCCGGCTGCACTGGGAGTGGCACTACAAGTCCGGCACGCTGGTCACGGCGCAACCGCTTTGGCGGCACCCTGACGACCGCGGCTACCGGGACGATCCTGAGGAAGCCCGCATTCTTGAGTCGCTTGGCCGGCCGTGGGATGTGGTGTCGGCGTTGGCCGAGTCGGCCACGGGCGGTTGGGGCGCACCGCGGCTCGCGGCGTCAGCGGAACTGGGCGGTTTGGACACACTGGCGTTCACCGAAGAGGTCCTCCCTGCGCTGAAGGAACTGCCCGACGTTGTTGTGGAAACCTCCGGTGACATCGCGGATTACCGTGAAGCTGCCGAAGCTCCCGTGGTGTCCATCTCCACGAAGGAAACGGCCAGCGGCGACTGGTTCGACCTCGGCATCGTCATCACGCTCGAAGGCGAACCCGTCTCCTTCGCCGCGGTGTTCTCTGCCCTTGCAGCCGGCATGAGCCGCATGCTGCTGCCCAGTGGCGCGTACTTCTCGCTGGATCTGCCGGAGCTGCACCAGTTGCGCGCGCTGATCGACGAAGCCCGCTCCCTGCAGGACAACCCGGACAACAAGGACGGCACCCTGCAGATCAGCCGCTTCCAGGCTGGTCTCTGGGACGAGCTGGCGCAGCTCGGGATTGTGGACGAACAAGCAGCCGCGTGGCGCGAAGCCGTGGGGGGATTGCTCGACGACGGCGTGACCGGGCTGCCGCTGCCGGCAGGCCTCAACGCTGAGCTGCGTCCGTATCAGCTCGAAGGATTCAACTGGCTCAGCTTCCTGTACAAGCACAGCTTGGGCGGGGTTCTGGCGGATGACATGGGCCTGGGTAAGACCGTGCAGGCCATTGCGCTGATCTGCGCGGCGAAGGACCTGGCTGCGGAGACGGCTGCCGCCGCACAGGGTGATGCTGCTGAGGTGACTCCGCGTGCTCCTTTCCTGGTAGTGGCACCCACCAGTGTCGTGAGCAACTGGGCGTTGGAAGCGCAACGGTTCGCCCCTGGGCTGGTGGTGCGCACCGTTGGTGAGACTTTCGCCAAGAGCGGCCTGTCCCCTGTCGACGCATTGGCGGGTGCCGACGTCGTTATTACCTCCTATGCCCTGTTCCGCATTGATTACGATGCCTACGCGTCGTTCCACTGGGCCGGGCTCATGCTGGACGAGGCGCAGTTCGTGAAGAACCACCAGTCCAAGGCCTACCAGTGTGCGCGCAAGCTCCCGGCACGTTTCAAGCTCGCCATCACGGGCACGCCGCTGGAAAACAACCTCATGGAGTTCTGGGCCCTGACGTCGATCGTTGCGCCGGGGCTGTTCCCGAGCCCCAAGCGGTTCGCGGAGAACTATCAAAAGCCGGTGGAAAAGAACGGCGACTCGGCGCAACTGGGCAAGCTCCGGCGTCGTGTGCGTCCGCTGATGATGCGCCGCACCAAGGAGCAAGTCATCAAGGACCTGCCGCCCAAGCAGGAGCAGATCCTGGAAGTGGTGCTCAACCCGCGGCACCAGAAGGTCTACCAGACACACCTGCAGCGCGAGCGCCAGAAGATTCTCGGCCTAATCGACGACGTGAACAAGAACCGCTTCACGATCTTCCAGTCGTTGACGTTGCTGCGGCAGCTGAGCCTGGACGCATCGTTGGTGGATTCTTCATTGTCCGGCGTGCGCTCCTCCAAGCTCGATGTGTTGTTCGAGCAGCTGGAGGACGTCATTTCCGAGGGCCACCGGACGCTGATCTTCAGCCAGTTCACGGGGTTCCTTGGGAAGGTACGCGAGCGCCTGGACGAAGAGGGTGTGGAGTACTGCTACCTCGATGGCAGCACCCGGAACCGCGGCGACGTGGTCAGCGAGTTCAAGAACGGTGCCGCTCCGGTGTTCCTGATCTCGCTGAAGGCCGGTGGCTTCGGGCTCAACCTCACCGAGGCCGACTACGTGTTCCTGCTGGATCCGTGGTGGAACCCGGCGTCCGAAGCCCAGGCCGTGGACCGCACCCACCGTATTGGGCAGGCCAGGAACGTCATGGTCTATCGCTTGGTTGCGAAGGACACCATCGAAGAGAAGGTCATGGCGTTGAAGGCCAAGAAGTCACAGCTGTTCGCAGATGTGATGGAAGGTGACGCCTTGGCCGGTGGCTCGTTGACGGCGGACGACCTGGCGGCGCTGTTCGCGGAGTGACCTCCCCAAACAGCGCGCACTGCGTCACCCGACGTGTGTGGAAGCTGCCTGAATGATCGTGGCGAGATCGCGGGGGCGGCTCCACATGGGCCAATGCCCCGTGGGGAGGTCAATGACGTCGAGATTCTCGATGTTCGCGACTTCTGCAAACATGGCATGGCCTGCGTGGGCCAACTCCATCACCTGCGCGCCAGGGATCGAGCAGCACACCAGAGTGGTCCGGACCTTGCGGCGGGCATCGTTCATGAGCTCAACGGGCTGACGGAGCACAGGGCCAGGCTCGGGGACGGCCCGGGCACGAAAACGCTCAAGGACCTCTGTGCTCAGGCCTTCGAGACTTGCCTGCTGTGCGAGGACGTCGAGGGACGGCAGCGGAAGCTCCTCCACCCCTTCCGGGAGATCAGGGGCGAAGACGCTCCCTGGTGCAAGAGGGCCGGAGTCAACCCACACCACCAGATGAACAAGCTCAGGGTGTCGGTCAAGGACAAGGCTGACAGGGGCGTTCGCCCCACTGTGAGCCACGAGAACAGCGGGCCGATCTTCGGTAACTCCAAGGCGGGCAAAGTTCTCCAGGACCGCTGCAGCTTGATCGTCCAAGGTCTTTGTCGCCCGCTCAGGATCGTCCCCATCGAGACCAGGGAGCGTCACCGCAACTGCGCGGGAGTGGTCGCTTTGCAGGTGTTCAAGGACTTCATCCCACGCCCAAGCACCCAGCCAGTGGCCGGCGATGAGGATGATGTCCGGATTGCTTGTAGTTGTTGTCATGTCACTACCCTCGCAGGCGTTACGGACAAGGGTGTGTCACTATTTTCGTCATGAATTTAATGCGGGCTGACAGTTGAAGCGTGCAGAACGCCTCCATGCTCTTTCCGAGTTGCTGCGCCGCAGCGGAGCGCGGGGGGTCTCGGCCGAGCGGTTGGCGGGAGAGTTCGAGGTATCCGTGCGCACCGTCAAGAGGGACCTGGATGCGTTGGAGAGCAGTGGTGCGCCCGTTTGGTCGCGCCCTGGACCCGGTGGTGGGTACGGGTTGGCCGCTGGCGCTTCCCTGCCGCCTGTCAGCCTCTCCCCGGCGCAGGCCGTGGCGCTCATGGCGGCCGTGTCCGCTGCACCCGATGCCCCTTATGCCGATCTGGCAGCAGCCGGGATCCGGAAGATCCTGGATGTCCTCGATCGCAAGACCCGGGCAAGAGCCGACGACCTGGCTGGCCGTGTCTGGGTGAACGCGACTCCCCTCTCCTCGCGCGCCATCAGGTCGGCTCTGGAGGAGGCGATGTCCGAGCAACGGGTCATCCGCATGCGCTACACCTCGGGAGATGGGAGCACCACCATCCGCGACGTCGAACCCGTACTGTTCGCCTCAACGAATGGCCAGTGGTACTTGGTTGGATGGTGTCGACTTCGCGACGCCATGCGGTGGTTCATGGTGTCCCGCATTGAGCGAGCCAGCGTCACCAAGACGGCTTGCAGCGGCCACACCATCCACGAAGTCGGGGAACCTCCGGCGAACGCCAGGCCTGTGCACGGTTCGTTGGATCAGCCGTCGCTCGCCTAATCGTCCAGCCGTACGCCCCGCAGCAGCAGCATGGTCCCGCCCACGGCAACCGCGGATGCCAGGAACACGCCTGCGGCACCGAGCCCTACCGCCACAACGCCGATGACGCTGGGCAGGACCACTTGGCCCACCCTGTTCCCGGCGAGCCGCAAGGCCAGGGCCCGCCCGCGCTGGCCTTCAGGCGCTTGGGCAGAGAGCCAGGACATCGTCAGGGGCTGGCCGATTCCCAGCCCCAATCCGAGGAACGCCATCACGACGAAGAGCAACCACTCGGGCATCGGGACGGCGGCCACCCCCAGAGCGGCCGTGGAGATCGCCAGGCTCAGGATCAGCAACCTCATGCGCCCCAGTTTGCGGGACACGCTGCCCAGACCCAGCCGGGACACCATGGAAAACACGGCGCGAACGGTCAGCATAAGGCCCACGGTTGCTGCGGTCAGGCCCCGCTCCGCGCCCAATGCCGGCAGGTAGACAACGGTCAGGTCCACCACGGCCAGGACGGTGGCGCTGGTAGCCAAGGCACGGACCACCCCGGGTGTCCTGAGGAGTGCGGCCGCGCTGCCCTTGGGAGCGCCCTTGGCTGTGCGCCTACCCTGGCTGACCTTCGAAGAAATCACGAACGTGGTCAGGAACATCACCAAGCTCATGGCAGTGGCGAGGAGGAAGATCGCCTGCGTGTTCGGGCGAACGGAAGCACCGCCCACGACGGAAATGGCCAACGGTCCCAAGGCCTGGCCCAGGGACGCGGCGAAGGTCAGGTATCCGAAGGCAGAATCCAGGCGAGACGACGCCGCGTTGTTCGCGACCACCGCTTGCTGCCCCACCACGCAGGCCAACTGCCCGGCCCCCAGAAGCGCTGTTCCCGCTACGAGCGCAGGGACTGACGTCCCCCAGAACAGCAGAAACGCAGAACAGCCCAGTACGACGGCGGCCCCGATCGCCATGAGCCGACGCTCACCAAGGCGGTCCACCAGTCCGCCGATGGGCAGGGCGAGCAGCAGGGGAAACACAGCGTAGCTGGCGGCTAGAAGGCCAAGGGCGAACCCGGGGACATCCAATTCGAGTGCGCGGTACGTGGTGGCCGGCCGGACCAGGAACGTGACGGCCTGGATGAGCGTCGAGTGGACCAGGAGTGCGGTGGATGACCGCCGTCCGAGTTCGCCGATCATTCGACCACGAGGCCGGAGCTGGAGATGACCCGCAAGGTCTCATCCCGTGCGCCGATGACATGGTGGAAGGCGACCTTGGCTGCCTTCTCCGCATCCTTTGAAGCGATCGCTTCGACCAAGAGCCGGTGATTGGCGAGTGCTTCATCGCGGCGTTCGGGAGCGTTGTTGGTGAAGTACCGGTAGCGCTCAACCTGGCTGGCGATCTGCTCATGGAACCGCTGGGCCCAGGAGTTCCCAGCGATCCTGGCGATCGCAGCATGCAGGGCAACCCCGTACTTCATGGCCTCGTCGGCGAACTCCACCATCGCAGCATTGCGGGCAAGTAGCCCGCGGAGTTCTTCAAGGTCCGCGGCGGTGGCATTGGCGCAGGCCTCCCGTGCCATCAGGGATTCCAACGCTGCGCGAACGTCGTAAAGCTCAGAAATCACCTTCTCATCCAGCGCGGGAACCAGGACTCCTCCGGTGGATTGCTGTTCCAGCAGGCTCTCGGAAATCAGGCGGCGGATGGCTTCGCGAAGGGGCGTGCGGCTGACTTGCAAGGCAGCGGCCATGGCGGGTTCGTAGATGCGCTCCCCCGGTTTCAGTTCGAGGCTGAGGATCCGGCGCTTCAACTCGCCGTAGACAAGGTGCGCCCCCGTGTTTCGTGGTTGTTCTGCCATGCTGCCGCCTCAAGGGAAGGTGTACTTGTATACATCTATACAACCACGGGTCAGCGTAGGGCAAAGTTGTTACACCTGTGACCACTTCTGACTGACCACGAACGAGCGTGTTCGAGTGCCTTGTGACGCTCCCGAGAGCCCCATATTCTCGGCTTGCCGGGCCTTCCCGCGAAGCCCTGCACCATCACCCCGAACCCCGACGATGAGGTCCACCCATGGCGTTTTCCGCGCGAAGAATCCGAAGGCCAGTGGCAGTCCTGGCAGCAGCCGTCACTGCAGCCGCCGGCCTGGCACTCATGCCCGCAACCACACCACAAGCACACGCAGACGACGCAACAGCGGTCACCATCACCCCGAACCCCGCCACCAGAGGCGAAGCGTTCGAAGGATGGGGAACCAGCCTGGTGTGGTTCGCGAATGCGACGGCGGGCTACTCCCCCGAGCTCCGGGAGGAGCTGTACCAGAAGGTTTTCGGGGAGGACGGACTCAACCTCAACATCGCCCGCTACAACGTGGGCGGCGGCAATGCCTCAGACGTAGCCAACTACCTCAACGACGGTAGCGCTGTGGAGGGATGGTGGAAGCCGGTGGCCGAAGCGCAACCCGGCCAGCCGGCGTCGAACCTTTACAACCCGGACGGAACCGTGGACAAGACGCAGGCCAACAAGCTCGCGTTCTTGAACGGGTGGGATCCGGACGACCCCGCGTCCTACAACCCCGACGCCGATCAGAACCAGCGGTGGTGGGTGGAACGCCTCGCCGCAGACCAGCAGATCACCCACTGGGAAGCGTTCAGCAATTCCCCTCCGTGGTTCATGACCAAGAGCGGCTATGTCTCCGGCCAGGTCAACACCAACAAGGGCGAGAATCTGCTGCCTGAAGCGGAAGCCAAGTTCGCTGCCTACATGAGGAACGCCGTCGAGCTCCTCGAAAAAGGCAGCGGCATCACGGTGGACACTATCGACCCTTTCAATGAGCCGAACTCGGGTTACTGGGGTACGGACATCAATGCCGCCACCGGCAAGCCGCCCACCACGTACACCCAAAAGCAGGAGGGTGCGCTGATCTACCCGGCCGCCCAGGACCGCGTGACCAAATTGCTGGCCGCTGAGCTCAAAAAGGGCACCACGGACGCCGTCATCTCCGCGATGGACGAGACGGATCCCACCAAGTTCATGACCAACTGGAACGGCTACAGCCAGGAAGCCAAGGACGCTGTTGCGCAGCTCAACGTCCACACCTACGGCACCAACGACCGTCGTCGGGTCCGCGACCTCGCCGGTTCCACGGACAAGCCGCTGTGGATGAGCGAAGTGGGCGGATTCTGGACCGGCAACCCGGTGCTCGGCGACTCCACCAGCGGCTGGGACCGTTCCAATATCACCAACGGCCTGGGAATCGCCAGCCGGATGGTCAACGATCTCCGTGAGCTCGACCCCAACGCGTGGGTCTTCTGGCAGCCTGTGGAGGACACGTACAAGCAGGAGAAGGCAGACAAGGGCTGGGGCTCCATCTACATCGACTTCGACTGCAATTACGAAGGCCGCGAAGGCTTCTCCAACCGCCGCATCAACGACGGCGCATCCCAGGAACAAGCCAAGTGCAAGGTCCTGACCAACCAGAAATACAACACCACCCGGAACTTCACGCACTACATCCGGCCCGGCGACTTCCTCATCCAGAACGACAACGCCAAAACCGCCAGCGCCCTCCGCGCCGACGGCAACGGCGCAACGCTGGTCCACTTCAATGACACCCCGACGGCGGAAAAGGTCACCATCGACCTCAGCCGCTTCGGCAGCATCGCACCCGGCGCCAAAGTCACTCCCGTGGTCACCACGAAGTCACCTCTGGATGACATCGAGAAGAACGCACTCGTCAAGGGCGCGCCAGTCGCCGTCGACACCGCGGCAAAGTCCGCCACGCTCGAGGTTCCTGCTGCGTCTGTGGTGACGTTCGTCGTCGACGGCGTCAGTGGGGTTTCAGAGGATGCCGCGCCTGTGCGGGACGGCCACAGCTACCACCTCAGCGGTGAGGCGAGCGGCAAGTACCTGACCGGGCGTGCGAATGGCTCGGCCTCTATTGAGGAACTGGGCACCGACGCTGCAGGCGTGGCTCCGCAGATGTGGACGTTCAACGCGGTGGGTGCATCAAACGATCGTCGGTGGGTTGTTTCCAGCGCGGACGGACGGGTCCTTACCGGCAACGGGGGCGTGTTGAACGGGAGCCAGAGCGGTGCGGCAACACTGGCTTCTCTGACGTTGGACCAGGCCAAGGCGACTCCTTCTGCACAGTGGATCGTCACCACTGAGAATGGCAAGCAGTGGTCCCTGGTGAACGCCGGTGCCGCGATTGCCTTGCAGGTTTCGGGCAACCAGACCGCTGCTGGAACGTCCGTGGCACTTGCTTCATCTACCGGAACCACCTCAACCGCCTCGGCCAGCCCGCATCAGGCGTGGGCTTTCACGGATATCGCTGATTTGAAGCTCCTGGGTGTTTCGCCCGTTGAACTGAGCACGCTCACGGGCGTTGCGCCTACCCTTCCTTCTACAGTGATTCCGCTGTATGAGGCGGGTCCCGGCAGGCCGCTGGCTGTGACGTGGTCCGCCGTTGATCCGTCTGTTTGGCAGAAGGAAGGCAAGGTAACCCTCCGAGGTTCCGGCGTCGATCCCTATGGCCAGGCTTTTGACGACGCGCTCCTCACTGTGACGGTTGGGCAGTACGTCGCAACAGATCCCGCATCCGTGACAGTTGGTGTTGGTTCTACCGTGGCTGCAGTTCAAGCTGCGGCACCTGCTACGGTCTCCGGACAAATCGGTAACGGGCCCGCCCGCAACCCAATTCCTGTGGTGTGGGACTGGGCTTCACTTTCCGATTCTGCACTGCAGACCGTCGGCTCGTTGACTGTTTCTGGCAAGGCCGGCTCACTGTCCGCGACACTCACCATCGTGGTAGTGGACCGGGTTCCCAGCAGCAACATCTGCAAGGACGACCCCACCACGTCCGCGACCGCCAGCTATACCGAGGGCTCCTACATCGCGAAGAACACCTGCGATGCCAACGCTTCCACCCGCTGGTCCAACTGGGTGAGCGGCGGCCGTGCTGGTGACAGCCTGAGCTATGGTTTCAGCCGCGACTACACCGTTTCATCCGTTGCTGTGACGTCCGCGGAGAAAGCTGCGGCGAGCCTTAAGGTCCAGTACCAGGACGCCTCCGGGGCATGGAAGGACACTTCGGCCGGGACCATCACTGGACTCTCGACTTCTGCACCCACGACAGTTCGCTTCGACCCCGTGACCACCCGCGGCATCCGCGTCTCCTTCCTGACCACGGCGTCGTACACCAAGATCGCCGAGGTAGCCATCGCGGGTTCACGTTTGGCTGACGCCGGACTAGCCGACCTCGGCAGGCTCCTAGTCAACCAAGCGTCCGTCATCGGATTCGCCCCACCGACCACCGACTACCGGGTGCTGGCCGCGACGGCGACTCCCGCCGTCGTCGGCTACCCGCTGGACACGAACGCGAAGGTGACCGTCAAGCAGCCCACCGCTGAGGATCCGACGGCGGTAGTCACCGTGACGGCGCCGGATGGCACCACCAAGGAATATCGCGTCACTGTTTCCACCGGCAAGGACGCATGCAAGAGCGATGGATGGAAGACCAGTCCGTCGCCAGTGTTCACGAACCAGGGGCAGTGCGTGAGCTACTTCGCGGCTGGGAAGTAGGTCTCCTCGGTAACGGTTCGGGTCTCCTCCTGCTGAGCGCGGGAGGGGGCCCGAGCGGCTTAGTCACGCACCCAGCGGTACGGCGTCGTCGTCGAGACCTTGAGCAGCCCGGAGCGTTCCAGGATTGGCCGTGAGAATTCGGTGGAATCGCTGTGGATGAGGGTCTTGCCCAACTCGAGTGCTGCATGGGCACGGCGAGCCGTCAATGCCCGGTAAATCCCCCGGCCGCGCCACTCTTCTCTGGTGGCCCCGCCCCAGATACCGGCGAAGGCCGTGCCGGGCACTGGCTCCAAGCGTCCTGCGCTGACGATTTGTCCGTCAGCCTCCGCCACCCACAACTGCATCCCGTCATCGAGGGAGAGACGGCGCAGCAGGGCATCGGCCATCTCATCCGAGACCGGCTCGCCAAAGACCTCGTCCTGCATCGCGCTCATGGCCCGCACGTCCGGTTCCTCCCTGACCTGCCGTAGGGTCACGCCGTCGGGGAGTGGCACGGCTGTGCTCAAAGCCTTCGCTTCCCCGATCATGATGGACTCGGGTTCGTCCTGGGTGAAGCCGTTTTCGATGAGGGCCTCGTGTAAACCCGGCGCGTGATCATGCCCGCGGGATTTCCATTCAACCCTGGTGATTTCAGGTTCAGCGCGGAAGTAGGCCACCGACTCAGCGACGAGCCGCTTGATGGTCTGCGAGTCCGCGTCACCGAGGTCCTGGTAGGTGACGAAGCCCCGCCCCTTCATGAAGGTCACCAAGCGCACGGGTCCGTGCTGGGTCACTTTGAGGGCGCTCGGGGTCTCGGCGTCGGTGCGGAGGTCCTGGTCATATGCCGCGAGGAAGCGTGCTCGATCGTCGGTTTGGCTCATCCCGCGAGCCTACTGCAGGGGTGGGCCCGCCCGGATGTCGCCCGGTTCGATGGCTTGCTGCGCAGAAGACGGTAGGAGTCGTCTAACCCGCAGCTAGACGTCGAAACGGGCGGGCTGTCACGCTCTACCCCACCTCAGAGCGACCCAGCCAGGTGCCCGATTCGATGGCTCGCTGCACACAAGTTGGTAGGAGTCGTCTAACCCGCAGCTAACCCCCGATTTGGGCACGCCACAGCCGGGAGAGCTCCACGGAGGCACCGTCCGAGAACACGAACCGACCTTCCCCATCCCCTTCCCCGGCAACAAACGTGACACGCGCATTCGTCGAAGCACCCCCGTCACCGGCGAGGACGACGACGGCGGCGTAGTCGCCGTCGTGCGCGGTGCCCGAAGTGCCCACCCAGGGAATGGTGAGTTCGGACCCCATGGGGTGGGGTCCAGAGCGGACGAACGTCCCGGATACATCCAAGGCCAGACCAAACCCAGGCACGGCATGCACAGAGCCCACCACCGGAGACGCAGCATCCACCGGCCAGCCGCCGATCCGCAGCGCAGGCCCCAAAGCGCCCGAAGCCCCGGATACACGCACCAGCCGAAGCTCCACTGCCCCACGCGTTACCGACACCACGGTGACCGAGGGCCCTGGAGTCGCAACGCCGGCCACCCCGCTGCCGTGATCGGGACCGGCGTCGGGGTCGGGTTCGATCCAGTGAGCGCTGAACCGGGAAGCGCCCACCTGAACGCCGCCCTCGGAGTACGAGCCGAGGTATTCAAACCCCGTCCGATGCGTGAGCCGGCCAGCGGAATCAGCGAACGCCACCGCATTGTCCATGGACTCCGCCGTGAGGTCGGGGAACGTGTGGGTGGAGTACCCGATCCGCGCGTACAGCGGCGAGTCAGCCACCACAGCACCAGCAACGGCGTGATCCGTGGCATGGTTCCGTATCCGGACCACGCCGTCGGCACGAGTCCCATCCACCTGCCATCCCGGGGCAGCGATGATCCGCTGGGTGTCGGCAACTTCAACGGGCAAAGGAGCCTCAACGGAAGTCCACGCCGCGTGATCCGCCGGCAGCGCGAGCCCGAGCATCCCCTTCGCCGCCCAATACGGTGATCCTGCCCCGGAGTAGGCCTGCTTCATGCCCGCGAACTCGCCGTGCCAGCCGATGGACAGCAACCCGTCCTTCGTGATGGAGCCGTGCCGGGCAAAGTAGTCGAGCATCCCGGACGCTGCCCGGCGCGCCATACCGGGGGCCAAGCGCGTGTGCCCGGACAACTCCCCTACCCAGAACGGCGCGGCGGCAGCGAACCGGTAGATCAGACTCCGGCCTTGAATAAGTGGTGCACCGTTCGCTCCGACAAGGAACGCGGCGTCGTCCAGGAAATCAGCCAGCCGGTCGCCGTCGAGCGTTTTGCGGGCGGCAACGCGCGGATCATGAGGGGCCATCAACGCCCAGAGCTGCGGATACACCTGGAACGCCCAGCCCACATAGTGGTCGTAGGCACGCTCGGGACCGTCCGCGAACCAGCCACCGCCCCGGTACAGCGAGTCGTGGATGGCGAGTCCGGCGTCGATGTCTTCGTCCGAATACCGCCCGCCCACGGATGCCAGGAACGTCTCCACCACAATCTGGAACCACACCCAGTTGATGGGCGGGTATTCCTCGCCGATCACGGTTTCGAACCAGGCAATCAGCTGCTCCTGCACTCGCTCCGGCAGCTTGTCCCACAGGACGTCGCGGGTCAGCGCCAGGCCAACAGCCAACGACGCCGCCTCAACCTTCGCCTGCCCCAGCTCACCTGGTGTCGGCCACCGGTCCGGGTTGGCGGGGTTGGTTCCAGCGTCGAGTCCGGCGGCGTACCACTCGGCGATCCAGCCCGTACTGGCGGGGTCGCCCGCCATCCGGAACGAGGCCAGCAGGAACGTCCGTGCGAAGGCTTCCAGCGAATCACTTCGCGGGCCGTAGCGGCTGTTGGCTCCGGGCAGGTGGATGTTGGCGTGATCGTCGGTGCCGAACTGATGGGCCGAACGCAGGAGGTGATCCGCATACGCGCACCAGTGCTCACGGGTCAGGCCGGTGTAAGGGGAAAGCTTGTGATCCAGGGGCGGCAAAAGCATCACAGCGAGTCCTCCAACACAACTCCGGCGAGCCCCCGCGGCGCGCCCAAGGACGAATCGCGCACAATCAGCTCGGGGTTCAAGTCAATACGATGCACGGGGCGCATCCTTCCTTCGGCCAGGCGTGCAGCCATCAGCTGCACCGCCACTTTGCCGACATAGCTTTTGGGTGGCCGGACCGCGGAGATGGCGGGCTCGGCAAGGTAGGCAACTTCGTCGTCGTAACCAACGATCGCCATGCTGCCGGGAACATCCACGCCTCGGTCAACGCAGTGCTGCACGAACGCCACAGCCTGGGTGTCCGAGTGCACCAGCATGGCCGTGGTTCCGGTGGAACGGCACAGGTCCAGGACGTGATCGAAGTGCTTGGCGCGATCGCCATTGTCCAGCTTGGCAGAGTCCTCATGGACGGACTTCTCCAGCGGAATCTTGAGCGCGGCAAGGGCCTGTTTCCAACCGCGGACCACATGCGGACTGGTGGGACTGGTGGAATCCGTGAGGCATCCGATCATTCGATGCCCCTCCTGCCACAGATGCCGCACGGCCATCCCGGCGCCAAACGAGTGATCCGTCGCGACCCACTCCAGACGATGCGCAGGGATTTCCGACGGCGCCCGCCGTTCAGCCAGGATCACCGGAATGGGCAGGGCATTGAGCCACCGCAGCAACTCCTTCCCGTGCTCACCGCCCATATCGGGGGCAACGATCAGCCCGTCGATGTTCTGGGTATCCAGCAACGCCTGGACCTGGCGGCGGTTGTCGGCAGCGTCGTAGGCGGAGCCACGGACCAGGATGCGGAGGTTCTGTGCTTCGGCCTCGCCGCGCGCCCCGGAGATCACCTGCGGCCAGTAATAGTCCAGCGACGGAACCACCATGCCGATCGAGTAGCTGTGCGCCGACGGCCGCCCCACAGCCACCGAACGGTCCAACGGGCTGGGCAGCGTGGCGCCGCCATGCACGCGGGAGACGAGTCCTTCGTCGGCGAGGGTGTTCACATCACGCCGGATAGTCAGCTCGCTGACGCCCAACTTCGCGGCAATATCGCGCACGGTGATGGCGCCATGGGCCCGCAGCTCCTCCATGAGCCGTTCACGGCGTTGCAGGGAGAAGAGGGATTTGCCGCCCGCTTCCGGGGTCTGTTCAGAACTCAAGATGTTGCCTCCACTGTGAGGGTAAACGCGCCCGAAGCGCGGTTTTCGGCGGGCATACGGAAACGGAGCCGGGTCAGTTTTTCGCCCCAGATGTCGCTGAGGAGAGGATCGTCGAGGTGCCATTCGTCCACGAGTACGACGGCGGTGGCCGGCTTCCAGCGCAGGTGCAGGCCCCTGACGGTTTCCGCAGCCGGAATACCGTCGGGCGCGACTGTCGCCGTCGCGTCTGTACCGACGCTGACGGTGCCGGCAACCAGGTAGGTGATATCGACGTCGGGCGTTCCCTCAGGCCGGTGCGTTCCCTCGGGCGCCTGCTCGGGCAGGTTCCAACGGTCGTCAATCACCACGGACCCCAGCTCCCGGTTGATGAGCGAGGTGCGGATCCATTGCTCAGCGTGGTCCAAGCCGTAAGCCGCCCCCAATCCAAGCGCGAGGGTGGGTTCCTCGGGAGTCGGCTCTTGGAGAACGGTCGCCGCGAACGAAGACCCGGTCCCCTGCTCCAGCCCGAACGGCGCAGGCACGCTGTGCCAGGCGCTCTGCATGGCCCGAATCTGGTACCGGTCAGGTCCGAACGTTTGGGCGGTGTACGTGGGTTGGCCGGCGTCGACCAACAGGGGCACGCCGTCCACCGCGACCACCACGGAGCCGACGTCGCGGTGGTTGTGGTGCTCGCCGTTGTGTCCGCCCTTGGCCGCGAGGGTGAGCCCGTCGGATGAGCCCGGAGTTTGCCGCGCCACCATGATCTGGACTGACGGCAGGTACGTCCCCCAACCAGGTCGCAGCTGAGCGCGTTTTGAGGGTTCAAAACGCGCTGTGCTGCTACTTAGTTGGGTGAGGACGCGGCCCAGGCCCGCGGCGGCTTTGGGTTCGGGTTCGACGGCGGCAAAGGCGGCGGCGTGCGCGGCGGCCTCGGAGTCCCCCAGCCGGACAGCCCAGCGATGCAGCATGTCCCACGGGAGTCCGTCGTGGGCGCGGGCTGGGCCGTCAGCGACGTTCAGGAACCAGCGGCCTCCGAGGTGCATGCGGTGCGGGAAAGCGACCAGGGCGCGGATTACCGGCAGGTCCGGGTTCAGGACACCGCCGCTTGCCTCCTCCAGCAGGGCGAGACCTTCCAGCGCCCGGCCGGCGCCGTTCCACCAATAGGCGAAGCCTTCGTCGATGGCACCGTCGGCTGGAATGGAGGCGAGGAAGCGGTCCAGGCCCTCAATGCAGCGGGCTACCACCTCCGCCTGCAACTCAGGGTCATCAATCAGGACCAATGCCGCGGCGATGATGTTCGAGTGGATCCACGGATTCCAGTTGTGAACGTCGCCGTCCAAACCCAGCCAGTGCCAGTCGAGCCGGTCCAGGAACGGCCGGATGACCCGTTCCTGTGTCTCCAGGCGGATGCGACGGCGCAGCCCGGGAGCACGCTGATCCAATCGCGAACCCAGCACATGGTCCAGCCACGCCAGCTGCGCCACGACCTCCCCGGCGCCGAGATCCAGATACGGCCGGGAACGGTCAGGGACCACGTCGCCGCTGCGGGTGAACACGTCGTCGTGTGCGGCCCAGCTCCACGAACTTTGCTCGCACAGGAGGTAGGCGCCATCAATCACTTCATCGAGCCACCCGTCATCAGAGGAACCAGCCACGGCGGCCATCACGACGGCGCGGGTCAGGCGTTGCTGCCGGCTCGCCACAAGTCCCTCGTAGGCCGTGCGGTTGCCGTCGCGGAAGTAGCGCGCGTAATGGGACACGAGCGGTTGGGGCCAGGGGCTCCCCTTTTCTGCCGATGCTTGGCCGCGCAGTTCCGCGAGGGGCCGGTCAGCAGCGAGCTGCCATCCGGCGTCGGACGCTTGACGAACGGTGAGGCGGTCCCGGGAGCCGCGAAGCGACTCCATGAGGGCGGCCTTTGCGGCCAACGGGCCCCACGCAGTGAGTAACGGGTAACGATGTGGCGCTTCAACGGCGGCGGTGCCGGTTGCCATAGGAATTCTTCTCTCATTTGTTCGATCTTGAATGTTTTAGATCAAGTTCGATTGAGTTGAATGAACAGTCTTGTTTATGAGTATGTACTGATTATTAGATGTGATGCAACACATAAATCACGGTCGAACAGGCCGCCGAAAATTTCGAAGGGAGGATCCCCTCAATGTCGCTCAAGCCCCAGGCACTGCTGGTCATGAATAGCGGAACCTTTGCTGACCAGTTCGATTCCACGCGACTGGAGCGGCTGTCCGGAATGGTGGATCTCGGCGATCAGCCGTGGACGGATTCCCTGGACGAACCCGGATTGCAGGGCCGTTTGGAAGAGGTGGAAATCCTCCTGACCAGCTGGGGAGTGCCGCAGCTCAACGCTGAGCGTTTGGAGCGCATGCCCAAGCTCCGGGCAGTGTTCCACTGTGCAGGAACAGTGCGTAGCTTCGTCAGCGAAGAACTGTGGGATCGCGGCATCACCGTCACCAACGGCGCCGACGCCAACGCGATCCCGGTGGCCGAGTTCACATTCGCTTCGATCGTCCTGGCGGGCAAGAAAGCACATGTGCTGGCCAACGACGCCCGCACGCAACGGGAAGACTGGAGCTACATCGGTGACCGCGGCGAACTGGGCAACATCGGCAGGGTCATCGGCGTCGTCGGGTTCTCCCGCATCGGCCGTCGGGTGGTCCAACTGGTCCAGCAACTCCAGGACGTCACCTGCCTGGTAAGCGACCCGCACGCCGATCCGCTGGACGTAGCGGCCGCCGGTGGCAAGCTGGTCACCCTGGAAGAACTCCTGCCCGTATCTGATGTGGTCACCATCCACGCACCTGCGCTCCCTGAAACCCGCAACATGATCAGCACGGCCCAGCTCAGCGCCATGAAGGACCACGCGACGCTTATCAACACGGCCCGTGGCTCGCTGGTTGACACGGCGGCCCTCGAGAAAGAGTGCGCCACCGGCCGGATCACGGCGCTGCTGGACGTCACGGAACCCGAGCCGTTGCCGGCTGGGTCCACCTTGTACGACCTCCCCAACGTGATCATCACCCCGCACATCGCAGGTTCGCTCGGGACCGAAACCCGGCGGATGTCCGATGCCGCACTGGATGACCTTGAACGGTACCTCGCCGGCAAGGACCTCCTGGCCCAGGTGGTACACGCAGACCTCGGCCTCAGCGCCTAATCCCAGAACAAAGAAGCCGCATTTGCGGCAGACTTAAACCCCTACTAAGGAGAACGCAATGAAGCGCACAACCCTCGCCGCAATCGCCCTTGCGGTGACTGCAGGGCTCGGACTCACCGGCTGTGCCGGCGCTGCCGGTCCCGCCGAACCGCAGGCGGCCGAAGGCAAGACCCGGTTGACCGTCTCGGTCTGGAACTACGAGGGCACCCCGGAGTTCAAGGCCCTCTTTGACGGCTATGAGGCCGCCAACCCCAACGTGGACATTGAACCCGTGGACATCCTGGCTGATGACTACCCCCAGAAAGTCACCACCATGCTTGCCGGTGGGGACACCACCGACGTCCTCACCATGAAGAACGTGATCGACTACTCCCGTTACGCCAGCAACGGCCAGCTGCAGGAAATCAACAGCGTGGTGGACAAGGTGGGCAAGGACAACCTCGCCGGCCTGGACGCCTTCGACATCGACGGCAAGTACTTCGCTGCTCCCTACCGCCAGGACTTCTGGCTCCTGTACTACAACAAGGACCTGTTCAAGGCTGCCGGCATCGAGGAGCCCAAGGACCTGACGTGGGAGAAGTACACCGAGATCGCCAAGAAGCTCACCACCGAGGCCGGTGGAAAGAAGACGTACGGCACCTACCACCACATCTGGCGTTCCGTGGTCCAGGCCATCGCAGCGGCCCAGAACGGTGCTGACCAGAACAGCGGCGACTACGGTTTCATGGAGGACCAGTACAACACCGCCTTGGATCTCCAGAAGTCCGGCACCACCCTGGACTTCGGCACCGCCAAGAGCCAGAAGACCAGCTACCGCACCATGTTTGAGACCGGCCAGGCTGCCATGATGCCCATGGGCACCTGGTACACGGCAGGCATCCTGCAGGCCAAGAAGGACGGCAAGACCAACGTCAACTGGGGCCTGGCTCCACTGCCGCAGAAGAACGACGACGGCAAGGTCACCACGTTCGGTTCGCCCACAGCTTTCGCCGTGAACAAGAACGCCACCCACTCCGATGAGGCCAAGAAGTTCATCGAGTGGGCTGCCGGTGAAGAGGGCGCCAAGGCGATCTCCAAGATCGGTGTCGTCCCGGCCCTGCAGAACGAGTCCGTCACCGCTGAGTACTTCAAGCTTGACGGCCTGCCTACCGACGAGCTCTCCAAGAAGGCTTTCGCCCCGGATCAGACCGCCCTGGAAATGCCCGTCAGCGACAAGTCTGCCGCTACGGACAAGATCCTTAACCAGGAGCACGACCTCATCATGGTCGGCGAGCGCTCCGTCACTGATGGCCTCGCCGAGATGGGCAAGCGCGTCAACAGCGAAGTCCTGGGCAAGTAAGGCCAGGCAAGCAACTGGTTCCGGTGCTGCGTCCCTGGACGCGGCACCGGAACCGGACCTGAATTCTCCGGATCCTGAAATGGAGGAACGCCCCCGACGCCGGGAGCGGTCATCATGACTACAGAAACAATCACCCAGGCACCTGCCCCCGTGCACAGCCGCGGCAACAGGAAGCAAGCCAGGCGCAACACGCTGATCGGCTGGACGTTCATCCTTCCGAACTTCCTTGGCTTCCTGGCCTTCACCCTCATTCCAGTCGTGGCCGCTTTCGCGCTCTCCTTCATGGAATGGACCTCATTCAGCGCTCCCAAGTGGGTTGGCCTGGCCAACTTCGAGCGGATGTTCGCGTCCGACTCCTTCTGGATCGCTCTGCGGAACACCCTGGTCTATGCCTTGGGCCACGTCCCGCTCACCATGGCACTGGCCCTCATCCTGGCCATGCTGCTGAACCGCAAGCTCAAGGGCATCGGCTTCTTCCGCGTTGCCATCTTCTTCCCCTACATCACCTCGCTGGTGGCCGTTGCCGTCGTCTGGAACATGCTGTTCAGCCCGGACAGCGGCCCCATCAACCAGTTCCTCGGTGCCATCGGCATCGCCAACCCGCCGGGCTGGACCTCCAGTTCCGATTGGGCCATGCCGGCTGTCATCATCACCAGCGTGTGGCGCGACATGGGCTATTACATGGTCCTCTACTTAGCCGGCCTGCAGGCGATCCCCACCGAACTGTATGAAGCCGCCGAAGTTGACGGTGCCAGTGCTTGGCAGCGTTTCTGGAACGTCACCATCCCGTCCCTGCGTCCCACCACGTTCTTTGTGGTGGTCATGCTGACGGTTTCCAGCTTCAAGGTGTTCGACCTCATTGTGGTCATGACCAACGGTGGCCCCGGCCGCTCCACCACAGTGCTGTCCCAGCTGATCTACCAGGAGGGCATCGGCGAAGGTAAGTTCGGTTACTCCTCGGCCATTTCGCTGGTCCTGTTCATCATCGTGCTGACGGTTACCGTCCTGCAGTTCAAGATCCAACAGCGGAGGGAACGCTGATGACCAACATGGCCGAAGACCTCAAAGCCACTCATGTGACGGACGCGGCGCCGCTCCCGAACGGCGCACCTACTGCGGAAGACCGCCGTCGTACTGACCGCAAACGCTCCCCGCGCGAGCAGAAGAAGCGGACCGCGAACATCGTGATCTACGGTGTCCTGGTGGTCCTGGTGGCGGCGCTGATGGTGCCGTTCATCTGGATGCTTTCCTCGTCGTTGAAGGAGAACAACCAGGTCCTCACGGTTCCCATCCAGTGGATTCCGCAAGAGTTCGTGTGGAGCAACTACACGGACATCTGGACCCGTATCCCCATGATGGGCTACCTGCAGAACTCCCTGTACCTCGCCGTCATCATCACCTGCCTGCAGGTCCTCACGGGCTCGCTGGCCGCCTATGGTTTCTCCAAGGTCCGCTTCCCGGGCCGCGACGTGCTGTTCCTCGCATACATCGGCACCATCGCCGTTCCGTGGCAGGCCTACATGGTGCCGCAGTACATCATGATGCAGAACCTTGGCCTGACCAACAGCTTCAACGCGTTGATTCTCCTGCAGGCTTTCGGTGCGTTCGGCGTGTTCCTGATGCGCCAGTACTATATGACCATCCCGGACGAACTCTGCGAAGCGGCCCGCATCGATGGCCTGAGCGAATACGGCATCTGGGCCCGCGTCATCCTGCCCCTGTCCAAGCCGGCCCTCGCCAGTCTGGCGCTGCTCACGTTCGTGAACACGTGGAACGACTACATGGGTCCGTTCATCTACCTCACGTCCAACCGCCTCTGGACCGTCCAACTGGGCTTGCGGTCCTTCGTGGGCCAGTTCGACGCTGAGTACGCCATGATCATGACCGGCTCCGTGATCTCCGTGATCCCGATCCTCATCATCTTCCTCATCGGCCAGCGCTACTTCATCCAGGGCATCGCGACCAGCGGGATGAAAGGATGAGTAGTGTGAGCGCTAAACCGCGGCGGTGGGCCGGGCCAGGATTCGAGACCTTCGGGAGTATTTTCGGGTTCATTTACACCTTCCTGGCCGGCAACGCATTGCTCGCCGTGGCCAACGCTCCGCTGGTCCTCAGCCTTTCGCTGGTGGCCGACCCCGCTTCTGCGTGGCCATTCTTCCTGGCGCTGTCGGTCACCATCGCGCCGTCGCTCGCCGGCATCTTCGCCGCCTTCAAAGCCTTGAACGACGACGGCGGCGCGGTCAAGCCGGTTGCCGCTTTCCTTCGGGGATACAAGCGCAGTTTCGCGAAAGCCGCACTGCTCGGCGTGGGTGCCGTGGCGCTGCTGCTGTTCCTCGGCGTGGACCTTGCCGTCATCCAGAACAACGCTTCTACCCTTCCCGGTGCGGCTGTTTTGGTGCCGCTGATTGTCGTAGCAGCCGCCGTGACGGTGAGCCTCTCCGTCACGGCGGTTGCCGGCGTCGTGCTTCTGCCTGAGACGAAGCTGAAAAGCATCTTCAAGGCTTCGCTTTATCTGGTGGCGCAGCGCTGGTACCTCAGCCTGGCCATGCTGATCCTGCTGGGGATCATCGTGTCCGCCGCCGTGATGCAGCCGGTCCTGGGTATCGCGTTGGCGCCGGCACCGTTGCTGTTCGTGATCTGGAGCAACGCCTCGTACGCTTTCCACGCCGTGCTGCGTACTCCGTAAAACTGTTAGGACTTTCTTTGGACACGTTCGAAATCGGCGATCAGGACTTCCTCCTGAACGGCGAGCCTTTCCGCATCCTCGCCGGTGCCATCCACTATTTCCGGGTTCACCCCGATCTGTGGGCGGACCGGATCCACAAGGCCCGGCTGATGGGGCTGAACACCATCGAAACCTACGTGCCGTGGAACGAGCACTCGCCTTTTCCGGGCGCTTTTGTTGCCGACGGCGGGCTTGATCTTGGGAGATTCCTGGACCTGGTGGCCGCTTCCGGGATGAAGGCCATTGTCCGGCCCGGCCCCTACATCTGTGCCGAATGGGACAACGGAGGATTGCCCGCGTGGCTGTTCACCGACCCCACCGTGGGTGTCCGCAGCAGCGAACCCGGCTATCTCGCCGCCGTCTCTTCCTATATGGAAGCCGTGCTGGCTTTGGTGGTGCCCCGCCAGATCACGCAGGGCGGTCCAGTGATCATGTTCCAGATTGAGAACGAGTACGGCGCTTACGGGAACGACAAGGAGTACCTGCAGCACCTGGTGGACCTGTCCAAGCGCTCGGGCGTTGATGTTCCGCTCTTCACCTGCGACCAGCCGTTCGGGACCATGATCGAGGACGGCTCACTGCCCGAACTGCACAAGACCGCGACGTTTGGTTCCCGTGCTGATGAGCGGCTGGCCTTCCTGCGGGAACGGCAGCCTACCGGACCGCTGATGTGCGCCGAGTTCTGGAACGGCTGGTTCGATAACTGGGGAACCCACCACCACACCACCGACGCGGCTGCTTCCGCCGCCGAACTCGATGCCCTGCTGACTGCCGGGGCTTCGGTGAACATCTACATGTTCCACGGTGGTACCAACTTCGGCTTCACCAACGGTGCCAACGACAAGGGCATCTACGAGCCCACCATCACGTCGTACGACTACGATGCGCCCCTCTCCGAAGATGGGCAGCCGACGGCCAAGTACTTCGCATTCCGGGACGTCATTGCCAAGCATTTCCCGGTTCCAGCCGAGGTGCCGGCTCTCCGGGCGTCCGTTCCGGCTTCTGTTGTGGCGGTATCTTCGACGGCGCCTGTGCTCACTTCTGTGTCTACGTCTTTGGTGGGTGGAACCGTTCCGCCCGTCGAAGTGACCGGGCAGTACCGGGGCTTCTATCTTTACGAAACCTCGCTTACTGCCGGAGGTGTGCTGTCCTTCACGGAGGTTCGTGACAGGGCACAGTTCTTCCTGGACGGCGTGCCCGTGGGGGTGCTGAGCCGGGAACTGGGCGAGCGCTCGGTTGTCATCCCCGGCGGTGGCCGTCTGCAGGTTCTCCTGGAGGACCAAGGCCGCGTGAATTACGGTCAGAGGATCGGCGAAGCCAAGGGGTTGATGGGGCCTGCGCTGCTGAACGGCGTGGAGGTTCTGGACTGGGACGTCGGCGCGGTTGACCTGGGTTCACTGGAGGCTTTCCGGTCAGCAGTGGTTGATCTTCCTCGTGGTGCCGCGTCTGCCGGTGTGGCTGGTCCGTCTGTTTCGTTCGCGGCCTTCGACGCCGGAGGCCCGGGAGACCGATTCCTCCGCCTCGAAGGCTGGACCAAGGGTGTTGTTTTCGTGAACGGGTTCAACCTTGGCCGTTACTGGAGCCGCGGACCGCAGCGCACCCTGTACGTTCCCGGTCCCCTGATCCGCGAAGGTGCCAACGAGCTCGCCATCCTGGAACTCCACGGAAGCGCGACATGCGAGGTGAGTTTCGCCGTCGGGCCTGACCTTGGTCCCGACGAAAAGTAACCCTCTCTCACATCCCACCTCCTAAAACCGAACCGTCTCTCACATCCCACCTGCTAAAACCGAACCGTCTCTCACATCCCACGCCCTTCCCGGTAACCCTCTCTCACATCCCACCTGCTAAAAGCGAACCGTCTCTCACATCCCAAGGGTGTTCCCCCCAACCGTCTCTCACATCCCACGCCCTTCCCGGTAACCCTCTCTCACTTTCTTCAGGAAAGTGAGAGACGGTCCCGAATTGGGCAACGGGATGTGAGAGACGGTCCCGAATTAAGGAACGGGACGTGAGAGACGGTTTGCGGCACACAAAAGGGAACGGTTGTTCAACCGGTCCCTTTTAGTGTGTTCAGCCCTGTTCGTTCAGCGATCGCGTGTTCGGCCCTGTTCGTTCAGCGACCGTGTGTTCAGCGACTGTGTGTTCTGCGCGCGGGCGTCATTAGCCGCGGCAGAGCTCGCCGTACTTGGCACCGGCTTCCTGGAAGGATGCATTGAGCTCAGCCAACTTGGCTTCACGCTCGCTCTTCTGCGCGGCGTCGGTAGGCTCGTCCTTGCCCTGCTCGTCGAGGAATTCCAAGATGGCGGTGACCACCGGCTTCATCTCAGTGGATGCTACCGGTTCGATGGGCCTGATGGCGTTGGCCGCACGGATAGTGGCGGTCTGGCTCGGGCTTTGGGGGATGCCGGCTGCGGCGACGCCAACGCGGTCACAGGTTTCCGCGGTGGTCAGCTGCTGCTGGGCGGAACAAGCGGATGCCGAGGCAATGAGCCCGGCGGCGATCAGGACAGTGGTGAGTTTCTTCATGATTCCCTCAGTGGTCGACGTCCCTTTGATTGTAATCAGAGCCGGGGCCCGGTCACGCATTAGGTCCGGCTTGCCCGCCGTCGAATCCGCTATCGAATGCCCTACAGCGCCGGCGTCCGGGGCGGCACCGTACGACGCGAACCCGTTGCTTCGAAGGCCGCAGCCAACGTCAACAGGGCAGTGTCGTCGTACGCCCGGCCCGCAAAGGTAAGGCCCACGGGCATGCCAATGTCCGCCATGGTTCCCATCGGCACGGTCACCGTGGGGATGCCGAGGTGCCTTGGAACAAGGTTTCCGTTGGCCACCCACACACCGTTGCGCCAGCCGAGGTCTGCGGAGGCCGGGTTCACGTCCATGTCTGCGGGTCCCACGTCTGCTGCCGCCGGGAACAGGACAGCATCCAGCCCGAGGCCGTCCATCCACTCCTCAAGGTCTACACGGCGTGTCTCCTCCAGGCCGCACGCGCCGCTTTCCAGCTCGGGAATTTCGGTGAAGCTGGATACGCCGCGCTCACGGACATGCCGGGGATAACCGGAAATATGGTCGTCGAATCCGGTGTAGCGGTCCGCCAAGGCGCCCTTCGGATGCGGGAAGATCATCGCGCCGTCCACGTCGGCCAGCCGGTTCAGGGATGGGTCGCCGTTGGCGCGCAGAAAATCGTCCCATGCCCAGGCTGAGAGGTCCTCGATTTCACGTTTGAGGTACCCGGAGCTGACCAGGCCTCGGGTGGCGACGGTGGGTGCCCCGGGTCGGTCGCCTTCGTAGTTTGAGACCACCGGGAAGTCCACCAACACAACTTCAGCGCCAGCTGACTCAAGGTCCCGCTTGGCGGCCTCCCACAGGTCAATCACGGAAGCCCGCGTCTCGATGCGTTGCCCGGTGGGCCCGCCAATTCCCGGCTGTGTGCTGGTTCCGGCATCAGGGTCCGCGTTGACGTACATGCGCGGCACACCGAGGCGCTTGCCCCGCAAAGCCAATCCTCCGCCGTCGAGCGCTTCCGAAGCGAGCGCCACGTAGGACTCCGGCCGGACCTCCGACGACTTCGGGATCTGAACCCACGGCTGCGCGCGCCAGAAATCACCGCGGGACTCGGCGTCGTCGGCCACGATCACGTCCAGTAGTTCCAGCATGTCGGCCATGGTGCGGGTGTGCGGAACCACGACGTCCATGGTGGGGACCAGCGGCCAGTTGCCGCGCACAGAGATGACGCCGCGCGAGGGCGTGTAAGCGCACAGAGCATTGTTCGACGCCGGTGCGCGGCCACTTGACCAGGTCTCCTCGCCCAGGCCGAAGGCCGCGAAGCTGGCCGCCGTCGCGGTGCCGGAGCCGTTGGAGGAACCGGAACCGAACGCGGCCGTCAGGAAGTCCGCGTTGTAGGGGCTTTCGGCGCGGCCATAGACGCCACGTTGCATGCCGCCGTTGGCCATGGGGGGCATGTTGGTGAGGCCGATCAGCACCGCGCCGGCGTCCCGAAGGCGCTCGATGGTGAACGCATCCCGCTGTGCCACCAGATTCTCGAAGGCCGGAGAGCCGGCAGCGGCAGTGAGCCCCTTGGCCAGGTAGCTGTCCTTGGCTGTATAGGGAATACCGTCCAACGGACCCCAAACAGTCCCCTGCGCCCGGCGTTCATCCGAGGCCCGGGCCTCCGCCAGAGCCTCGGGGTTCATGACCACCAGCGCGTTGAGCTTGATGCCGGTGCGGTCATAGGCCTCGATGCGGTCGAGGTATGACTGGGTGAGCTGTTCGCTGGTCACCTCCCTTGCCTCCAGTGCCTCGCGCAGTTGCGCGATGGAGGCTTCAACGACTTCGAAGCGGGCCATTACGCTGTACCTCCGGCGAACTGCGCCCCGCTGAGACGAGGCTGCTGCTGGGTGATGCAGTGGATGCCCCCGCCGCGGGCCAGGATGGGCCGGGCGTCCACGGTGACTACGCGGCGGCCGGGGTAGGCCTCGGCAAGGATTTCCGCCGCGAGGGAGTCGGCACGTTCTTCGCCGTAACCGCAGGCGATCACGCCGCCGTTGACCACGAGGTGGTTGACGTAGCTCCAATCCACGAAGCCGTCGTCGTCGCGGAGCGTTTCCGGCGCGGGCAGCGGCACAATCTCGAAGGGCTTGCCCGCCGCGTCTGTCTGCGTCTCCAGGAATGCCTGGAGCGTGCGGCTGACCTCAAAGTCCGGGTGCTCAGGATTGGTTTGGGAGTGCAGCAGGATACGGCCGGGAGTGGGGAGGGTGGCCACCATGTCGATGTGGCCGCGGGTGCCCAGGTCCTCGTAGTCGCGGGTCAGTCCGCGGGGAACCCAAACGACCTTGGTGGCGCCGATGGTCCGGGCCAGTTCGGCCTCAACTGCGGCCTTGTCTGCAAAGGGGTTCCGGCCCGGATCCAACTGCACTGTTTCGGTGACCAGCACGGTTCCCTCGCCGTCCACGTGGATGGCGCCGCCCTCATTCACCAGGAGGGAGCTGACCAGTTCGGCACCGGACTGTTCCGCGACAAAGCGGCCCATGCCGGCACTCTTCTGCCACTCGGACCATGCCGGAGCGCCCCAGCCGTTGAAGATCCAGTCCACGGCGCCAAGCACGCCGGGACGTTCATTGTCCAGCACAAAGGTGGGTCCGACGTCGCGCATCCAAAACTCATCCAACGGCGCCTCGAGCTGCTCGATGCCACTGCCCAGCATGCGGGCGGCGCGTTGGCGCTCACTGGGGTCCACCACCATGGCGACCGGTTCGAATTCGGCCACGGCATGGGCGACGGCGGTCCAGGCCGCGTAAGCCTCTTCGGCCGAGGCGGCGTCGTCGCCCAGCGTCACGCCGGTGCGGGGGAACGCCATCCAGGTACGCTCATGCGGTGCGGTTTCGGCCGGCATTCTCCAAGCCATGGGTGACTCCTTCGTCTTCAGTTCAATTCTCCTGTTGATCATACGATCAACAATGCTGCAAAAGTAATCTAGACTGGTCTTTGATGTCAAGCACTCCACAGAAGCGCGCGCTCCGGAAGTCGCCGGCCGAGCGCGCCGCAGAAATCACAGAAGCCGCCCGCGAGATCGCCCTCGAGGCTGGTCTCACCGCACTCACGCTGCGCAATGTTGCCGCCCGCGTCGGTGTCGCTTCAGGCTTGGTTGCGCACTATCAGCCCAACATGGACGCGCTCGTTTCCAGCACGTTCGCCACCATCGTGGCCGCGGAAACACAAGAAGTTGCAGGCATGTTGAGCCAACGTCCAGGACCCTCCGAACGGCTTGGCCTGCTGGTGGACACCCTCTTGGACAACAGCAGGCTGGACGTCACGGCCATCTGGGTGGAGGCCTGGACCCTGGGGCGCCGCAACGAAGCACTGGCCGCCTCGGTCCGGGAGCAAATGGACGCCTGGCAGAACGTCTTCCAGGGAGTAGTGGAGGACGGGAACGCGACCGGAGCGTTCAACGTTTCCGATGCCGCCGCCGTAGCCTGGCAGATCCTCGGCATGGTGGACGGCCTGAACGCGCAGGCCTTGGTCCGCTGGGACGGAGTCAACGATCGCGGCACCCACCTCGCCCGTGCGGTGGAGGGAATGGTGGGGGCGGCCCGGGGTTCGCTCACCCCAGCACCTAGGTCAGCCCACCCAAACGCGAGTTAGCGCACGAGGTGCACGCTGGCGCCTTCGAACCACCGATGGAATGGTGGGCGCGGCCCGGGGTTCGCTCACCCCAGCACCTAGGTCAGCCCACCCAAACGCGAGTT
>NZ_JAVTJB010000030.1:0-47566 GCF_031843805.1 Arthrobacter sp. WCS2018Hpa-7 | reverse complement strand
CCCCCCCCCCCCCCCCCCCCCCCCCCCCCCCCCCCCCCCCCCCCCCCCCCCCCCCACGACCCTGGCAGCGAACGCCAATGCGGCCGGACTTCCTCGGCCACTTGTGCACCTGGGCTTCACCATTCTTCAATCCAAGGCCCTCCGGTGGGTGACCGGCCTTGCTGAACCCATATGTCTCGATTCCCTGGACTGGTTGGCGCGAGCAACGGAACTGGACAAACCGATCCTCGTACTCCATGGAGAGAAGGACGACACAACGCCCTTCGAAGCATCCAAGAAAGCTGCCAGTCTGAGGCCGGACCTAGTCAGATTGGTGGAGTTTGAATCTGTGGGCCACTCTCTGGAGTGGAATGTCGACCCCGAAAAGTGGGAGCGATCGGTCGAGGAGTGGTTCTACGGTCTCCCGCTGGCTGGCTCTAGTCCTGAATCAGCGGGAGCGCAGTCGTAGGAGGCATTTGCACTGAGTACTGGGCCGCTAGGTCAATGAGCTGACACTCGACCAATGAGGCGTGAGCGGAGTAACGCTCGTCGGCCAAAGCCTGAATGTAGCCAGCCGACTCAAGGACGAGGAGATGACGCTGAACCGTCGCGCGGGAAGCCCGTAGTCCTGACGCCAAGACGCCAGGGGTCGATGGCCCACTTCTGATAAGGAAGCGAAGGATCTGGCTCCGTGTTCGGTTCATCAAGATGGATGTAGACATTCAAACCACGGCTCAGGTTTGGGGGATGCTTGCTGTAGACGGGTCTACAGCAACAGGATACGCCTCATGTAGATCGCGGAAAAGATTCAAGGTGGGGTTGATTGTTTAGTCACTGCGCTCGCGGAATACTGATGGCAATGCAGCAGTATTTCTATTGGAACGAGGCAGTGGAGCATGCCGGCAAAAGACGCTAGCCGCAACGGCGAGTTGTCACCACAGGCGACCCTTGCCCGCCGGCTAAACCTGCTGCTCGACGTCGCAGTAGCCGAGAGGGGTTCGCCCGTCACTTTTAGGGAGATTGAGGCCGGACTCCGGTCTCGAGGAATCAAGATCTCTCGAGCAAGATGGTTCTACATGAAGGATGGAACAGGCCGGCTGGTCAGCGATCCGCAGCTGCTAGCCGCTATCTGCGAGATGTTCGACGTCGATCCCTCCTATCTGCTGAACGGCATCGAAGGCGACGTTCCAGAACGCATCGATTCGCAGTTGGAGTTTGTGAAGTCTCTGAGGGCAGCCCGGGTGAAGTCATTCGCCGTTAGGGCGCTCGGGGACGTCTCGCCGGAAACGCTACGCGCCATCTCCGAGTATCTAAACAAAGACATCGACTTGCACCCGAACGGGGAGCGGGCCGCAGCTACTCCTCCAAGACATACCGAAGGTGGGCGTCGAGCAACTCCTTGATGCGGGCAGGATTCGCTGAGTAGCGAGGAGAGCGGCCATGCCGCCGCCCGGCTTCCACATCCACCTCAATGGCGCCGACCTGTTCCAGGGCGATGAGGTGTTTGGCGACGCTGGGCTCGCCGGCGCTGACTGCCGCGACGATGTCCCCTCTGGACGCAGGACCATTCGCCGTCAGGAACCTCAGAATCTCATTCCGTGAGCGGTTCCCGAACGTCGCCACAGCGTCTTCAACGTCGGGCGACCAGGCGTCGTCGTGAGGCTGCGTGATCCGTGGCATGGCTCCATTCTTGCTGAACAACATGCGAAAAGTAAGAACTAGGGTCTTGACGATACTTTAATTATCTTTGACAATAATTTTTAGAAGCTTGCGTTGTGGTCAGGATTGTTCCTGCCACGTCGAGTCGCCCCATCTGGTGACTCTGAAGATATTCAAATCCGTTAGTCGAAGCGGTGAGAGCCATGAGCCTGGAACGCCTGGCGGGCAACGCTGAAATAGAAAACTCAACCCCATCCCCTGTGGATATTTCGCTGCTGAGTCCGGTGGCGCCGACGCTGACTGTACCCGTCGACCAGATGATGGGAGCGGTCGAAGGCGTGCGCCGCTACGTCATCTCCCACTTGGCTCGAATCGGCCGCTCGTGCGATGTGGACGATGTCATGCAAGACATCAGGATGGCTGTCTGGGACGGGGTGGCACGCGGTAACTACCGGCAGATCCCTGGGGTTCCATTTGGGGCGTGGGTGCAAGGCGTCACCGGGAATGTCTGCGCAGCGCACGTCCGAAGGGAACTCGGCCACAAGACGCTGCCGCTGCTTTTGGATCCGGGCAATGGTGAGAGTTCGGAGGTTCTCCAGCAGTTAACGGTGCTGGTCGTGTCCCGTGATTACCGAGAAGCCGAGGAGATCATCGATCAAGAATGGGCGCACATGGTTCTCGGGCTGACTCGGGCCGCTGTGTCTGCTCCGGTATGGCGCCTCGCAGTGGGTAGCCTAACCGAGCCGCGACGATACGCCCCTCCGTCGCCGCAAGACCGTCGTCGTTGGAATGCAGTCACCACGGTTCGGCAGACTGCAAAGACCATAAGCCAAGCGTTGGATGTAGATCCTGAAGCTGTGCACGACATGCCCGGTCTGTGTCGGCATGCCGTTAGTTGTCTTCCGAGTCCGCTGCTGCGGGGAGTGGCCGAAGCAGTCGTTCTGCCCGAACATCACGGCGTCGAAAGGCAGGTTGCCATAGCCGCGATTGCCGAGGAGTTCAAAGTCACTGATCGATACGTGGCGGTTCAAATCGGCACGGCCCGTCGGCTATATCAAACGGCATGGAGAGTCATTCGCAGTTCCATGACTTCGGCTGTCTGAGTCATGTTGCTCACTGGCGAGCCGAGCCACGGATTGGCTTAGGAGGCAGACATGGTGAAATCCCTTTGGCGCGGGCGACGAACTCGTCCGTGGATGTTTGGCCTGGCACTGGCGGCCATCGTAGGCGCCCTCATCGCCGTTCTCGTCGCACCGCGGGAGTCCTCGTCTACAAAAGGGGCGGGTGTTCCGTCGACTAAATCTTCGACGCCGCGGGCTCTGCCGAGTGTTTCCCAAACGCCTTCGCCGAAGCCAACGAGGTCAGCTCCACTTTCTAAAGTGCCGGCAAACGTTCCGCCTGTCACAGCCGATTATCGGGCGCTTGCTTCCGCGGCCGCCGTGGCTATCTATAGCTGGGACACCCGAAGTTCGTCCTATTCGGATGTGTACGCTCGAATTCGGGGTTGGTGGTTCGTCCTCCCTGACGGATCAAATCCGTTGGCCGTCCTCGTCCAGGAGTTTGAGGCAACGGGCATAAACGCAGGGTCCTTCGCTTCGCTTGCGGGCCAAGGTGCCTACAGGGTAGCGACGTTTGAATCCCTGGCATGCGACAACGAACTCGTAAAAGTTCGCGAACGCCCGGCTCCATGGGCGGGGCTTCACGTCTGCACGGTTCGTCTCAAGGTCATCGACCAGACAGTCAGTACCAGCAATTCGTACACAGCGCCGGTCAGTGTCATGGCCAATTGCCCGCCCGCAGCGACCGCCCCTTCTGATCGATGCCAAATGGTCGGCTTCTATGCCTCGACTAGCCGGATCATCTACTGATGCCGCATCCAGTTTTGGCGATGGCCCTAGTCAGGCGCCGAGCCCTAGTACGGGCTGCAACCGCCGTCGTTCTCGTCATCGTGCTTTCCCTAGCTGTTGTCGTCTGTACCGTCGTTTTAGCCTTGGCGGGTGACAAGCCGCAGTCGCCCGTCGGGTGTGTGTCGAGTAGCGGCGCTGTCACACAAAGCGTCCTCGAGGACAGTGGATCTCGGCCTGATGGTCAAGGCGTTGGACTCTCCGCAAGCCAGATTGCTGTGGCGCAGGGGTACATTTCCGTCGGGAAGCAGCTTGCCGTCCCACGGGAGGCGATGGTGATCGCCATAATGATGTCTCTCCAGGAGTCGACCCTCCGGATGCTCGCCAACGCGAATGTCCCCGCGTCATTTCAGTATCCTCATGACGGGGTGGGGAGCGACCACGACTCAGTAGGTTCGGCACAGCAGCGGCCGGCGGCTGGATGGGGAACCGTTGCAGAGCTGATGGATCTTTCTTACAACGCACGGGCATTCTATGGAGGGCCGTCGGGACCGAACCAAGGCAGTCCCCGAGGTTTGCTGGATGTACCAGGCTGGTCTGCCATGAGCAAAGGGCAGGCAGCTCAAGCAGTCCAAGTTTCAGCGTTTCCAGAGCTCTATGCTCGATGGGAACCGCAGGCAACAGCCATCGTTGACCTGCTCCAAGGTGTCACCACGGTCCCGACGTGCAGCGTGGGGGAGAGCAGCCGGCCACAGCTGGTCTCCGCAGAAGGCTTGCCCCAAATCCGACAAGACATTTTGCACTACACACAGTTGGGTGTGGGTGGTGCCTACGTCTGGGGTGGGACGGCTTTCAAGGCCTGGGACTGCTCGGGGTTTGTGCTGTGGATCTATCGGCAGGTTGGAATCGAATTGCCCCGCGTAGAGCAGTGGCGAGTAGGACGGATGACCGGTGACCCTCAGATCGGAGACCTTGTCGTTCAGAACCCACAAGGTCCCTACAACTGGGGGCATGTGGGGATCTACGCTGGCGACGGCATGATGTACAGCGCGCTCAACCCGTCCGCTGGGACGCTGATGCATCCGATCGACTGGAATCCAGGAACGGCCTACTTCGACCTTCTCGACTGACCTACGACAGGCGCGGGCCCGACGCTCGTATCGCACTGAAACCGAAACCCGCCTCCATTACTCTCGACGTCGTCCCTCTTGCTCTGCAATGACAATGTGGACGCCGCTGGCAGGGTGACAGACGGACCAGAACGATCCTCCAATAAGCTCAAACGCCAAGAGCCGGTGTGGTGGCGTTCCGAATCGGACTCCCTGACGTTGCGTTGCAAAGCAGATCAAGTGACGTGCGAAGATTGGGTTGCACAATTCCTGTGGATCGAAGGGCCGCCGGTAAGTTGGCGGCCAAGAAAAATTAGTCAAAGGGGCAAACAGTTGCGTCTGATGAAAGCGTCCATCAGCGGATTCGGAAGAATTGCTGCGGGCTCGATTGATTTGAGTCCCCGGGTCATTGCTATCGTAGGGCCAAATGAGGCCGGTAAATCGACGCTACTTGATGCATTGCACTACCTGACGGATACATCAGACACCCTTCCACACGCACGCCGCTCTAGGACCGTCGGGACAACAGACGAAACAACTGTCGTTAAGGGTATATATGTCCTCGACGAGGTTGAATCTCAAGCCTTCAGCGACTTGGATCTCGAGGAGCTTCCGCGAACGATCGAACTTTCAAGACGAGCCGGAGATACCACTCAATTCATGTCGGTGGAACCGCGTCCTCAAAGATCGAGGGCCGAAGCTACCGAACTGGCCAACCGCTTCCGATTGGCCGTCACAAGCAATGCTTTGGTGCCCTTGGAAGGACTTGAGGACGCTGAGCCGGATGAGGATTGGTCGGTTCGTGCTAAGCAAGCGAGCGAGAATTTGGACTCCATTGTCGCCAGCTTGAAGGAGGCTGAGGACTCAGACACGCTACGTGAGCGAGTTTCCGATCTTCGTGAGCAGCTCGAAGACTTGCTGGAGTCCGCCGAATTTTTTCAGGCCGAAGCCAAGGCCTATCAAGCAATCTCTGGCCTCCTCGATTGGGCCAGTGCCGAGTCGCCGGCCGGTGAGGTACGCCGCCGGTTGATTGAAATGGTTCCCGAGGCCCTTCTGTTCTCTGAGGGGGATAGGACCCTACCTTCTGCCTTCGCCCTGACTGAGGAATCGCTCCAGGTGGTTCCCGCTTCAATTCAAAACCTTGCGGACATGGCGAGTCTGTCATTGCCGCACCTCGTGGCAGAAATCCGTGACGGCAATCGGGCTGCGCACCGAACCAGGGTTCAAAGGGCCAACAGAGTACTCAAACGGAAGTTTAGGGAATCGTGGCGACAGTCAAACCTGTCTGTTTCGTTTAACCTTGAAGGCACGACATTCTACATAGAAATCGTCCAAGACGAGGACATAGTCACCCCGATTGATGAACGAAGCGCCGGACTCAGAATGTATGTCGCGCTTATAGCTTTTCTCGAACGCCGGTCACATGATGTCAAGCCAATTCTTCTTATTGATGAGGCGGAAACGCACCTTCACCTCGATGCGCAGTCCGACCTCGTCGCATCGTTTTCACGTCAGGAGGAAGTCGCCAAAGTCATCTACACGACTCACTCGCCGGCCTGCTTGCCAGCTGACCTGGGAACAAACGTTCGAGCTGTACTTCCAAGCGCTTCGAACTCACAGGAGAGCACTCTGGAAAACAGCTTTTGGCGAAATGCTAGTGGCTTTACCCCACTTATGATCGCGATGGGAGCGGGAGCGTCAGCCTTCGCTACTGCCCGATATGTTGTACTCGCGGAAGGGGCAACGGAAATGCTCTTGCTGCCATCGCTGATTCGGGCTGCGACGAATCTGACGGAGTTGCCATACCAAATTGCCCCTGGTCTTTCCGAGTCTTCCCCAGAGGACTATGAAGATCTGAATCTGGAAGGTGCACGAGTGGCATTCCTTGTGGACAGCGATCCGGGCGGGGCGAAGCTGAAAAAGAATCTTGTCGCCGCGGGAGTCTCTCAGGACAAGGTTGTCGAGCTCGGGGAACTCATGCTCGAGCATCTTCTCGAGCCTGTAGTCTACCGGGACGCCTATTCGCAACTGCTGCGTGATTGGAACCCCGCTGCAGATATCGAGGATTCTTTCGTCTTTGATGAGGCCAGCAAGACACCTCGTCCCAAGCAGCTGGAACTCTGGGCAAAATCCAAGCCCGGGCTCCGCATCCCTGGCAAACGGGATGTGGCAAGCTACCTTGCGGAACTCGGAAAGGCCGTCCCCAGCGAACGCGGGGCATTGGTACTGCAAACTCTTCACACAGAATTGGAAAGCGCCCTAGGCATCAAGGCCGTCACGGTAAAGCAAGGCTAGGCCCAATCGTAAGTCCCATTAGAAGGCTGCGAAGACGAACTGTCAGGATACTGTCTGTTGTGCTAAGAATGGCCAGCAACCCTTCCTCGGGGCGGCGTTGATGGCCTGCGTTAGTGCTTTGGTTCTCTTACCTCTTGCTTCGTCATGTTGTCCCCACGCTGCACATCCATGAAGTCGTGAGCTCAATCAGCTCATTCCATAGGAAGACGACTGGATGGAGCACCAAATGGTACTGGCAGCGGTGGATCCTGGGATCACACCAAACGCGAACTTTCCTTTTCTTGAATCCCTCAAGCAGATCGGCGGCGGCATCCTCGTTGGCGCGTTCATCGTCATCGCGATCGTGGCGATCATCGGAGCTGCGATGCTGTTGGCCGGCAAGCTGAGCCAATCGTCGCGTCTTGCCTCAGGCGGCGGGGTGATCCTGCTGTGGACCGGCCCCGTCGCGGCAATCCTCGGCGGGATCAACGGCTACATACTCTGGTCCCAGACGGCCTTTCCGTTGGGCTTCTAGCCGCTCACGATCATGCCTATCGAGTGTGACCTCAACGGTTGGTGGCCGCCTGGTTGCGGACTGGTTTCACAAGCCAACGACGGCGTCCAAGGCTCCATCACCTCAATCTTCGCCAACGTCCTACAGAACATCGCTTCATGGATGTGGGGGTTCATCACTGGGGCCTTCAGGGTTTCCGAAGTCGACGATTCGCAGTGGGCGGCCATTGGCGGACTAACTAACTGGTGGGTCATCGTGATGATGACTCCGCTGGTGGTCGTGATGATCCTCCAACTCCTGTCCGGACTGATCAGTCAGCAACCTCGCAGGCTGATCAGAGCACTGGTCGGGGGAGCGGCTGCGGTACCTTTAGTTGCCGCGGCGGTCTACCTGGTCCAGCAGCTCACCCGAGTGACTGACTCTGCTTCGACCGCTCTCCTGGAGTCGATCGGGACAGATCCGTATGTCGTGTTCATGCGGCTCTTCGGCTTCGAACGAGCTCCCCAAGGCTCCGAGCGCGAATGGAATGTCATCTCCCTGGCGCCCGGCAATCAAGGCGGAGCTGTCGGCGGCGCGATAGTGACAGTAATGGCTGTCGTTGTCGTCTGGATTCTGGCGTTCATCCTCATGTGCTCGATGATCTTCAGGACGTTCGCCCTCGCCGTCCTGGCAGCCGTCGCGCCGGTCGCCCTCATGATGATGCCCTGGGAGAAGTCAAAGGCCTGGGCCGGGCGGTGGTGCGAAGTCGTCGTCGCGCTTTTACTGGCAAAACCGCTGGCAGCCACAGTTCTTGCGGCGGCGATCAAGCTATTTGCGGAGTCGACGTCTTTTGCCGGGTTGGCGGCTGGCACTGTCGGTATGGTTCTTGCCTGCGGAGCGCCACTGATGGCGCTGAGGCTGGTGAGCTTTGCCGGTGGCGAACTCGCAGCAGCAGCTCAAACGGCTGGCGGCGGCCACGTTCTTGCTCGCAGCAGCAGCGTTGTCTCCAGGCAGTTCAGCCGGCAGCTCGGTGGCCGCATGACGATTGCATCAATGTTGGGCAGATCGTCACTAGCGCGACCCATTCCCTCAAGTCGCAGAGACTTCCCCACGCGCGTGTTGTCACCTTCACTGCCCCTGCCGCGAGGCCTGACGAGCACGACGCCGATACTCACCTCAGGTGTAAACGCTTCGGCATCGTACGGAGCAAACTCTGCCCGCGGAGGCGCCGCAAGGCGGGACGACGTGGTGAGTGGAGAGGTCGTATCCGAGCAGAGCAAGCAAGCGTCGTCTGCGACACCGTCGCCGATAGGCCGGAACCAGGCTGTCGGTCCGCCAAAGTCAAACCGCCCTAGGACTCCTCGGCAGCCCGAGGTGCGAAGTCCGGGCAGCGCGCTGCCCGCATCTCAATTGCCGCCCATCAGGCCCAAGGCTTCTGAGGGGCACTTCCCTCCGGAGAAACCCCATGACTGAAGATTCCCGTGCCCTTGAGGCCGTCAAATTTCCCCGATACGAGCGCCGTGGCATTTTTATGGGGTTGAAGTGGTACCAGCTCGTGTTGCTGGCCCTCGGCATCCTGACGGCGATCATTGCCTCTGCAGCGGGAGGTCCTGTCGGACTGACGACTATGAGTCCCATCTGGCTGCTGCTCATGCTCATGGGGGTGCTCCAACACGCTCGAATCCCGTATCCCATCTGGGTCAGCCTCATCACGCTGTTTTTTGTGCGACTAATCCTCGGCCAGACTCGATACATCGCCCGTCCCGAGAAAGCACTGAAAGCGGGGAAGCTTGCGCTGCCAGGTGGTCTTGGCAGTCTCAAACTTCAGATGACGAGCCGTGGAGAGTGCTTTATCGTGGACCTTCAAGGCAAGGAAGCAACTGTGGTCTTGCGTTGCACCACCAGATCGTTCGCTCTCCTCGACGACGATGACAAAGCGTGGGCAGCCCAGGCATGGTCACGGGTACAAGCAGGACTCGCCCAACGCTCGGACATAGCAAGAATCGCCGTTCAGGACTACACGGTTCCGTATCCATCGTCAGCGCTCCAAGACTTCTACGATCACACCATCGTGCAAAACGGTGGCCAACCCGGTGGTGATTCGTGGGGTGAGGTGGCGTATCAGGACTTGATTGCTGCTGCTGGATCCGCCATGAGTCACGACGTCTTGCTTTCCCTTGTTGTGGATACCGCCAAGTCGAGGAGGCGCATCAAAGAGTCCGGCGGCGGCGTAGGCGGACTCGAACGTGTTCTGCGCTTGGAGGTACAGGCAATCACTACATCATTGGCAACTCATGGGGTGCGGGTGGACGAGTGGCTTTCGGAGTCCCGACTACTTGAAGTGTTCAGGGGTTCTTTTGATCCTGAAGCGGTCTCCCGAGGGTCGGCGAGGAAAGACCGCGAGCCGCAGAATGCCCAGCCGAGCGAGCAACGGCGGCTGAGTTCAAGTCCAATGGCCCTCGAGGAGCACTGGACTTACCTCCGCACGGACTCCGGATTCCACCAGACTTTCTGGGTCGCAGAATGGCCGCGGCAAAAGGTGTATCCCGGGTTCCTGCACCCGCTAGTTTACGTCGGAGACTTCCGGCACACGGTCACGCAGGTAATTCGTGCGGTACCCACCTTGGAGGCGCTGCGGGACATCCGATCGGCCCAGGAGGCCCATGAAACCCGGCGAAGGATTAATGCCCGGTTCGACAGGCCCACGACGCGGGAGCAGCGAGCCGAGGAAGAAGAAGTATTGCAACGGGAAGAAGAGATCGTTGCCGGACATGGCGATGTTCGGCCCACCGCCTTCGTGACGATCACCGCGGCGTCATTGGAGGATCTGGCCCGACACCGCCACGAACTCGAGTCTGCAGCGGCCGGAGCGTTCGTGGAACTGCGATTGCTGGCGGGGCAACAGTGGGCAGCTTTCATCGCGGGAGGACTGCCCTTGGGAAGGGGACTGCGATGAGCCTCAAGAACCAAGAGGTGACCTATACGCCGTCGGGCACTCGCGCCGAACGCAAGAGCCTCAGAAAGGCGACAACCGCTGAGTCATTGCCGCAGAAGCGCAAACTCGGCCAGCGAATCGACGAAGCCTTGGAACGGCGCGGCGACCGCGAGCGCCTTGTCGGCGATTGGGGGAGTAGGGAACCGCAGTCACTATGGGGACCGCATAGACTGCGGCCGGCACCTCACCGCGCCTCGACCATGACCTTTGCGGCGGCCTACCCCTTCATCACGGAGTCAGGTCTTGGCCACGAGGGAACGTACATAGGAACTGACGTCTTCGGTTCGGGAGCTTTTTCCTACGATCCGTGGATCCTGTACGACAAGGGAATTATCAGCGGTCCTTCGATCGTAGTGATTGGCACGGTTGGCACTGGCAAGTCGATGTGTGGGAAGTCGCTGGTTGCTCGCTCCATCACGTTGGGACGGAAAGCGGCCGTTGCGTCTGATCCCAAGGGTGAATGGGTGGCGGTGGCCAAAGCTGTGGGCGGCAAAGTCATCTCCGTTGGTCCCGGACGCACCGCTCGGGTGAACCCTTTGGACGCAGGTCCACGGCCCAGTTCTCTATCGGACACTCAGTGGAAGGCTGTCGTCCGACAGCGACGCCGGCAACTCGTAGTGGCCTTGGTGTCTCTTATGCGTCAAGGAACACCGTTGCATCCCGTCGAGCACACCGCCCTCGACATGGCCCTCATGGAAACCACCGCGGAAAACTCGACGCCGACCCTTCCTATGGTGCTGGACCACCTCTTGAGTCCTTCCGCAGAAACGCTCGCGCTTGTCGGTAAAGAGGGCGGCGCATCGGTCAGTCACTCGCTGCGGCGCACGGTATCCGGCGACTTGGAAGGCATGTTCGATGCGCCGTCCACGGTGGCCTTCGACGCCGACGCGCCAATGATGGTCATGGACACGTCCGCACTCATCGGTGCGTCCGAACAGGCGTTATCCCTTGCCGCAGCCTGCTGCGCCACTTGGCTGGAAGCAGCAGTGACAAACCCCGACGGCGGCAAGCGGCTTGTGGTGTATGACGAGGGTTGGCGGATGCTCGCCGATCCCTACATGTTGGCCAAGATGAGCGAGCAATGGCGCCTTGCGCGAACCTACGGGATTGCCAACCTCCTCATCATGCACAAAGTGGCTGACCTCAACGAGATCGGGGACAGCACCAGCGGTCACCGTCAAAAGGCCTTGGGGCTGCTGACAGAAGCAGATACGCGAATCATTTATCGCCAGAAGCATGACGCCATGCGCCTCACCAAAGAAGCCCTGGGTCTCACAGAAGCTGAGTGCGAGCACGTGGAGAACCTTCCGAAGGGCGTTGGGCTTTGGAAGGTGGGGAACCGTTCATTCATCGTTGCCAACAGAGTGACCACGGACGAGCTGGAAGTGTTTGGCACCGATGACCGGATGCACCTGTGAGGGCGAGATCGAGTAGCAGCAGTCCCATGGTTTCAGTGGGACTCTGGGCTTTGTCCGGTTACATGGCTTTCTGCCTGTTGGTCCAGGCAGCTGCCCACCTTGTTGGCGCTGGGCACTGTGGCGGCAGGCCGCCGTCGTTCTTCAACCCCGCTGCAGGCGTCGGGCTGCTCGCTGGGCGTCAGGAATGGATTGTTGGTTCCTCCCGACACTGCACTGTAGACATGGCTGCGGTGTGGTGGATGGTGGGCGTCGTTCTCACGTTGCTAGCGGCGCTCGCAGTCGCGGCGGCCTTCGCGTGGAGAACCTGGAAACAGTCAGGCGCATGGCTGCGGCAGGACATCCTGAGCAGGGATGGCGTAGCTGGCCGGGCGGAGATACTGCGGGACTTCGGAGCCAGAGCCGTCCGCAAGCGTGGGCAATTCACTCGGCCAGGCCTCAGCAAGCCGAGCATTCACGATGTGTCGTGGACACTTGGGCGTTCGCGTGGAGTGACCATCCATGTTTCCACCGAAGAGTCGATGGTCATTCAGGGGGCTCCTCGGTCGGGCAAGGGCCTATACGTGGTCATCAATGCGATTCTCGATGCGCCCGGTGCTGTTGTCACCACATCAACGCGAGCTGACAACCTGGTAGTCACGATGCGAGCGCGGATGTCTGATGGGCGGCCGGTTACAGTCTTTGATCCTCAGGGCATGTCAGGTCTGCCAACGACGCTGCGCTGGTCGCCGGTACGTGGTTGCGGTGACCCGGATATCGCAACCCGACGGGCTCTTGTGATCACCGCAGATACAGAGATGAAGGGCGAGAACGCAGCGTGGCAAAAGCGCTCGCTGATCGTGCTGCAGTGCCTGCTCCACGCGGCTGCCCTGTCAGGGGAGGGCATCGCAGCATTCCGCCGATGGTCGTCCAGCCCGGTGTTGGCCAGAGAGGCGCTGGATATTCTGGGGCGTCCCGGCGCGGCGTTGGGGTGGCAGGCTGACCTGATGGGGATCTTGGAAGACGACCCACGGAACACTTCCAACTCCTGGATTGGGGTCTCAGCAGCCGTGGCTCCACTCTCATCTCCGAGAGTGTTAGCGGCGCTGAACCCACAAGACGAGGCTCAGGAGTTTGATCCCAAAGCCTTCATCAGGCAACGGGGGACGCTCTACCTTATTGGCACCCGCTCTGGAGCGGCGGCCGCTGGCCCCTACCTGTCCGCCCTGATCGACGACATCGATAACGCCGCGCGAGAGCTGGCCTTCGTCGCACCTGGAGGCCGACTCGATCCACCGCTTTCTCTGATCCTCGACGAGATAGCGAATCTATCGCCGTGGCCTGGCCTGCCTGTAGTGCTCTCTGATGGTGGTGGTATCGGCATCTCAACGCTCGTGGTTCTGCAGTCCCTTTCGCAGGCGCGGAGCGGATGGTCGATCGAGGAGGCAGCCACCATCTGGGATTCTGCGATCATCAAGGTGATCTTCGGTGGAGGTTCGGATGAGCGTGACTTGCGCTCGCTGGCGGGTCTGCTGGGGGAGCGGAGCCTGATCCTCAACACCCGTTCCTGGTCATCTCAGGGCCGTCAGGACGGTGAACAGATTCGGGAGAGCCCGGTGATTCGTCTGGATGAGATCCGGCGCCTTCCTGTTGGTACGGCGCTCATGCTTGGCCGACGAACTCGTCCGATCCTCTTGGACTTGCGTGACTGGCATCGGCGGAAGGACGCCGCTGAGCTGGGTCGGTCGAAGCTGGAGACCGAGCGAGAGCTGGCCGCTGGCCACCTGAGTCGGCAGGAAGCGAACAGCGAGGCTGATTCATGAGTACCCAGGCGGACGATTCTGACTTCGAGGTGGGGCGGGTATCTGACTTGGATGATGAACTCACGGCGGAACTGTTCCGATCGTCGTTCCAGCCGTCGCCGCGCAGCGTCGGGGTGACGCATCGGTGGCGGGATATGTCATCTACGCAGGCGGAGGTGGTGTGGCAGAGCCTCTTCGATTGGGTTCGCTGGTTTGTGGCCACGTATCAGCTGACGACGTCGGTGGTGCCGGACTGTTGGTGGCGGCACTCGGAGATCGTGGCAGAGTTGTACGCGCTTCAGCGGGCGGAAGCGGCGTCCTTCACGTCAGACGACTCCGGATTCGGTCCGCTGGCGTTCCACGAGAGGCTGCCCCACGGCGTCGAGCGTCTTCGAACACACACGCGGACGGCCGGATGCGTAGGGCTGCAGAGCCACAAGGAACCGGTCGTGAGGATCGTGCCGGCAGTGCCGGACTTCGAGGACTGGAAGCTGGGTACCCATCAGACCAGTAGCTGATTCCGTCATGCCGTTGCGGCGGTGGTTCGACATGAATAGGTGATCCCTTCTCGGGGCGTCTAGAAGCACGAAGGATGGCTGTCGTGGCCTCTGCATCTGAACTTAATGCTGGCGCGAGCGGTGCATCGGAAGCCGCCGCGCCGCCGTCGAACGTTCGCCTGTCACCCGAGGAACGCATAGCCGAACTGACCAAGGGACTGCACACAGCACTTGAGGAAGCCATCGATTCGCCCATGCGCTGGCAAGTCCTGCTCGACGCCTCCGCAACCCTGTGGCGTTATTCCGGGGGTAACGTCGCCCTACTGATGATGCAGATGGCACAGCGCGGTACCCAAGAGCCGACGCTGGTGGCCGGCTACAAAGAGTGGGCCCGGCATGGGCGAACGATTCTGCGGGGAGAGCACGCGCTCTGGGTTATCGCGCCCCGGACAGCCTCGATGCAGGAACTGATACTTGCCGACGGGCAGCGCAAGCTCCTGCCAACGAATCAGACTGCACCTGATGATGCTGTCAGCAGGGGCAAGAAGAACGTGATCACGGGTTGGCGCGGGCAGGCTGTCTTTGACGTCACTCAAACGGAGGGCACGCCGCTGCTGGTGCCTCGCGCGGACGCTCACGGTGGGGCGGACGTGGGTGATCTGTGGAGTTCCCTGCGGGAGGTTGCGAAGGAACACAGCTTCCGGGTTGAGGTGTCGGGATTTCAACACGGCTACACCAGTGGCTATACCGACTTTGATGCTCGTCGAATTCAAGTTGGTGCCTGGATGAACGACGAGGAGCGGGTAGCGGTTCTTGCCCACGAACTCGGTCACGTCCTGTTGCACGGACCGGACGACCGCCTGGGACGACTGTATGGAAGCAGTGCGAACCATCGCGGTCTGGCCGAGGTGGAAGCCGAATCGGTTGCCTATACGGTCATGCGAGCGCACGGCATTGATCGTGGACCGCAGTCAGCTTCCTATTTGGCTGGTTGGGCAGATGCTGTGATTCGTGCGGAGAAGGATTTGAAGCACGACTCCTCAGAAGGCTGGATGCCGGCGTCGCGCGTGGACATCGCCAAGTCGGTCCTGGGGCGCGTGACGGCGGCAACCAAGGGAATTCTTGCTATCTCGGGTCCACCTGGGTTCGGAGGAAAGTTCGCTGCCGCCAGTGTTGACCGGTCCGTTGCGGACAATCCGAGTTATGCCGGCGTCCCTGGACCGAATGCTTCATTGAATGGTCCCGAGATTGCTGGTCCCTGAAAGCACAGATGTTCGTCGGGAGAGGCCCGCCGACTAAGGAAGGTAACCCATCATGAATACAAAGATCCCCATCACTATCGCGGGGAACCTGGTCGCAGATCCCGAACTGACCATCGGGGAATCCGGAACTCCGCACGCGAAACTCCGCGTGGCCGTGAACCAGCGGATTCCCAACCCAGATGGCACGTGGCGAGATGGCGAACCGGTCTTTCACAACGTGTCTGCGTTCCGGATGCTTGCGGAGAACGCCTCTACTTCTCTGAAGAAGGGGGACCCCGTGACGGTGTCTGGCGAGCTCGAGTTCCGTTCCTACGACAAGGACGGTGAACGACGTGAGGCGCGGCGGATCATCGCTGACACTATTGGGCCAGACCTTCGCTTTGGCACTGCGACGTATCAACGCTCGGCGCGAGCAGTCTCCGAGCCTGAAGCCGCTGTAGATGCGACGGGACCGCAAGCCACGACGGCGACAGGCTGGCCCGCGTACAACGTCACCACTAAGGGGCCGGTGGTGGCGTCCCCTTTAGGCGGAGCCCGGGTGAATGACATGAACGTCTGACCGCCTTGGCTCGTTCAGGCCCACGTTTCGTTTGTTGAGGCGTGGGCTTTCCTATGTAAGGGGTGATCCGCATTCGAACATATGTTCTAGTCTTGTTGCTATGAGACCGAAGCAAGACTCCACCGCTTTCGCCCGCATGGTGGCACAAATAGACGCCGACAATAGCCACCCCAAACCTGACGACGGCAAGATCATCGAGCTTGAGCCCGGTGGTCAGCCTTTGGTTCGTGTGGGGGAGATATATGGTCGGGCGATCAAATACACGAGGAGCTTTGGGCTGGTTGAGTGGGTGGATGACAGGCGGGACTATCACATTCAGTGGTTCCCGGCTGGGCAAGTGAAGCGCGTTGATCTGGAGTCTTGGAGGGGGCGGCCGCTGTAAGAGAATGCGACGACGCTACCTTAAGCCGGCCCTGCCTTGGACCAACGTCGCACCGATAAGGGGCTAAGTGAGTCGTGTGCATGTCCGACGAGGCTCCCCTCCCAAACTGCCATCCGGGCAAGGAAATAAACTGACTTAGAAGATCAGTCTCGTTCCTGGATTTCCCTTGAACGTGCGATTGAAGCAGCCCGGCGAAGAAGGGTGGCATTGCCGCCCGTGTGGGCCGGAAACAAGTGGTTGCTTCATTTAGCCTCTCCTGCCGCGGTTCAGTTTGAGGTTTTGATGCGCGTCTATTAGTGCTTGTTTTTCACGATTCCGGACAGGAAGCTCGCGTCTTGTAGCGGGAAGGCCGCGACAGCAACCTTCAGGTTCGGGTCGAGCACTGCCCAAAGTTCTGACACTAGGGACTCCCACGCGGACTCGACCCTTACCACCACGGGGTTTCCATTTGGTTGGGGAGAGTCCAAATCGCCGACGTAGGTGGTGACGAGCTGCCCTTGCCCTGGGGCAGGGCTCTCGATGTGTAAGGTCCTGTGCTGGGTGATGCCTGGCCAGTGCGGGTCTGATACAGAGCCAGCCGTCACGAAACCTTGAGCGCCCTTGCGAGTCAAGGCCACTGTTGCTGAGATGCGTGGGGTGTTAATCGGGGGATCGGGTTCGTAGTCGATTTTTCGATGGGCCTCTTCAAAGGTGGTGCCCGTCTGAACGTCATCCCAGATCTCTTCAACGTGGCTTCCGTTTCCCAGTATCACCGCGTGAGAGTCCCGAACGGCCGCTGTGTAGTGCCGAAGCTCGTCCGTCGGACCGCCAGTTAGATCCTGGACGACGACTGAGCTTTCGTTCAGCTGGATCCGCCGCTGTTGGGATGCAGGGCTCCTGCCTGTCAGCCAGTAGAGTCCGAACGCTACGCCTTGAACATCGAGCCCGAGGACGAGACCCCGACCTGGGTATTTACGCGCAGAACATATGGAAAGAAGCGAACTCGAGCCAGACATGGCTCAATAGTTGCACGCGCAAGCAACATCCCTAATTTCACCATCGACAGATGAATCCGAGTGACGAATCGTGGCAAAACAAGTCCTTACGTTCCTGCGGACTACACAGCGCCCCGCTTTATAGTGAGCCCAGATAAGTCCGCTCGCCGGGGCCAGAAAGATTGAGATAGGCAATCCTCGGGGGCTGGGCGCAGGCTCTAGCGATCGACCAGCGGCGCCCACGCCAGGACATGTTCGCCGCTGATCCGGTACGTCCCGGGCCACGGAACTCCCGGTCGAACCTGCGTTGGATCCGGCCGGATCAGCAGAACAGACCCAGGCCAGATGGGCTCCGGGAGTGCTTCGATCCATGCTGGTTGGATGTAGTTGAAGCGATTCCACCTGATGGTGACCCACGCGCCTGTCGGCTCAGGGGCGTCGACGGTTAGGACCGTGATTTCAGTTGTAGTCCCGCTGGCCTCTTTTAGACCCTCGAGACGCTTCCATTGAGCGTCGGTTTCCGATTGCCACCGCTGTAGACCCCGAAGGCGCCGACTCCAGACGACAATGAGTAGGACGCTTAGGGCGGCGATGGTCGGCAGTAGCCAAGCGGTACCGGTAACCGTAAAGGCCAAGGCGGCCAGAATTAGGCCAAGCACCAACGTCACTGCGCTCGCCACGATCAGAGCGGGTGTTGCTACTCTCGGCATAAGGACTGGGTTCATACGCATAATTGCTCCAGCTTCCAGTTTAAAGCTGCCACCCCGCGCTTGTCAGGCTTATTGGGGAGTCGAACCCATGCAAGTTGCCGACATCTGTTAGCCCTGGCTCTGGTGTGGCGGCTTGGGTGATTTCTTGCCGTAGGTGGTCCCACTGCGCTCGCTGTTCCCATTCCCAGTCCGCCGGAGTCGGACCAAGGGCGAGTGCCGCGCTATTGACGCCCCACCGATCCCGGTACACGGCCACATCACGGAGCATTGCGGCCGACTCGAACGGATCTGCACCCGCCTCGATGTCTTTTCGCAATAGTGTGGCCCATTCAGGGTGATCGAGTAGAACCGCGTTGGCGACGTGCTCCGCACGGTTCCCAATCCGCCGTCGTACTTGGGCCATCAGGACTGCAAGGTCTGGGCGGTCTTTCGGCAGCTGCTCAGTCAACGGATCGATGGGCGATGGGGGCATCGCCGAGCAGAACCTGCGAAGTCGGGCGTGGATAACGGCGGCCAGGTCCCGCGCATTGGCTTCTGAGCCCAGAGTCTCGTTCAAGGCCCGATGGGCTCCTTGGCGACTGATGTTGTTGGCACGTCGCCACGCAGCGACTGCGGCGCCCCAAGCAGGAGATTCGCGCATCTCCTCAGAGCGGCCGGGCACAAGACTGTCGATAGCTTTCGAGAGATCCATACTCGCAGCGATTTGAGCCAGATAATCGTACTCGCGGCTCAGACGCTCGAGGCTGTCGGCGTGCTGCCGTTCGAAGTCCCGTACCTCGTGAGCCGTTCGCTCCGCACCTTCGGCAGCAAGGACCTCGCCGAGGATCACCCGCCAGCTCGAACGGGCAGTCGGGTCCAGGATTTCGTCCTCGTCCGGGTCGTTCTCGCTGACGTAGGCCGTGTTGGAGTGCCGGCCCCGGGTCATGCTGACATACAGCAGTTCCCGCGTGAGGCGCCCAGGGGTGACGACGGTGTGTCCGGTGTCGACAGTGAGGCCTTGACTGCGATGGGCTGTGGTGGCGTAGCCCAGCTCCAGGGATGATTCCACATAGCTGCTCGGCAAGAGTAGGGCAGCCCCGGTGTCTTTACGTATCGCATTTAGAGCACCTTGGCGTCTATTGAATCCCGTGACTTCGAGCAGCGCCCCATTGCGAAGGAACTCACCTCGATCGTCGCGAATGGATCTGTCATTCCGACGAGCTATAACGATGTCGCCACGACCGGCTCTCAGCCCGTCCCGAAGGAGGAAGGTACGTTCCGCGTCGACGGCGCCCAGACTTACCCGGTCGGCTTGAGCCCGTTCATTGAGCATCTGGACGCTCTCATTATCAGGAGCTATCAAGACCGAGATGCGTCCAGCCAAGACATCCGAGTGCCACGCAGAGTAGGCATGGTCGACCATATCCGAGTAGTGGCCATGCCTGATGCGACCATGGCCCTCATACTCTGCGAGCACAGACGGACGTCCCTCCCGCAGCCCGAGGGAGGCTGACCGTTCCCACGGATCCTTGAAGCGCCAGATCGTGCTCAACCGCGCTGCCTTCCCTTGCCGATCAAGCCAACCCAGCACACCGCCGGCATCGATGGAATCGAGCTGGGCCGGGTCGCCAACTAACAGGATCTTGGCACCGGCTTCCGTGGCCTGGCTGACCAGGGCTGCCAGCTGGAATGTTGAGACCATGGAGGCCTCATCCACAATCACGAGCTGTTTGGACTGAAACCGCCATCGGGACTGCTCAGCGGCCAGCCGAGTGACTTCCTGTTGAAGCCGGTTGACAAATGGGCCGACGGGAGCGGCTGCTCTGCGCAGTCGATCGTCCGCCTGGAAGAATCGGTCTGCGCGCTCAGCCGCACCAGACCCAGCAGACTCGTGCAGCCACTTAGCGACGTTCTCAGTGACCATGCGCAGCTCCGAGCCGAGAACCTCGGCGCTCGCAGCAGCCGGCGCCAGACCCACAACGCTGCCCATCCCATACGCTGCCTCCCATGCTGCTTTGACCGCGCCAAGGGTTGTCGTCTTACCTGTCCCTGCCGGCCCAACGATGGCATCGAGTCTGCATGAGCTCAGCAGGACATCCGACGCTGCCGTCAGTTGGTCATCGTGCAGTGGTGACCCTTCGCCGTTTCTGTATGAGGTGAGCGTCTGGAATGTGAGATCGACCGGGACGGCCGGCCCGCCGTCGTCGTTCTTCGCCGCCATGACTTCGTCCTCAAAGGCGAGCGTCGACTCATCCGTGTAGAGGCGCGACCCGTGGAAGTCGAAGACACTGCGCCCGGCGAACCGCAGATTATCAGCGGCATCCGCGGGGACGCAGTAGCGGTACTGGTTGAGCGGTACGGATTGAAGCTCTGCCGCCGTGGCCACGGCATCGATCAGCGCGTTGCGATCGGCGGGGGAGGCGCAACGGATCTCAGCACACACGCGCTCACCCTCGGCGATCAGGTTCCAGCGATTCCATGTGGAGCGCTTGGCCGCCACACGTTGTCGGGTGACAAGCCCGACGCCGGCAATCCAGTCCGGGACGAAGTCGCCAACGCGGAACGGACGTGAGCGGGAGCGTTGAATGGTGGAAGCCACGACGGATTCGGGATCAAAACCTTTGGCCTTTGCCCTGTCGCGCCACTGTGAGGAGAGCAGCCGCAAAGGTGACGGTGAACCGCTCTTAGGAGTTCGAGTCGAGAGGGTGGCTTGCTGGCGCAATTTCACGGTTGTCGTCGATGTCGGGCGAGTTCCGTGGTTCACGGTCCACTGTTCGACCAGGCGATCGGTCTCGACGTCGATGAGCCTTGAGCGATTGGAGAATTCGCGGATAAGGGCTTCAGCGATGCCAGTAAGTTGCTGGCTTGGATTATGTGTGTTTTGCGCCTGGGCTCGGATGTCGGTGTCCGTGCCGAGGTTGGTGTGCAAGGCATCGAAAAGCAGCCCGTTGTAGTGTTCGCTGGCGGCGACTACGGCTTTGTATAGGGAACGGGAGTCCAAGGTTACCCAGGCACCGTCCGTGATGCGCTGAACTCGGTTCGCGATGACAAGGTGAGTGTGGAGCTGAGGGTCGCCGGAGCGCGATTCCCAATGGTCGAAGGCTGCGGCGATGACTCCTTTAGTGCCGACGTGCGCAACTCCGTTCCGCCCGGATCGGGTGTGGATGGCCTGCTCTTCCATCCAGGCCAGTGCTGCTTCGATGGCTTCGTGGTGGGTCTGCAGGATCTGCTCCTGGAGATGCCGTGGACTGAGAGCCCACAGCGCGGAGACGGACTTCGGGACACTGAACGTGAGGTCGAAGCCGGCGACGGCTTGCTTTATCGCTCTTTGATTTCCGTCCTCTTGGCTGATCGGCGGCTGCCCGTGGGGCCTCCCTAGCGGTTCCCTACTGTCGGGATGGGTCGCGTCTTGGAAGATGGAACGCGCGTCGGATTCCGTGACCGTATCTCCGACCTCCCTGGTGATCCCTTGGAGGCCGTTTCCCAACCAACGACCTTGGGGCGTTCCCGTCTTCATGTAATAGCTGATGGCGTCTGGGGGAGTAGGGGAGAAGTCGTCCAACATCGTTGACTTGAACAGGTACTTGAGCCCTGACCGTACTGAGAGCCTGGCGATGGACATCGTCATCGTCGTGCTCCAATTCGGCTCCTGGCGGGCAACCATCCTCTTCTCCGGAGAATGTCGAGTGTTACTGAATCGAGCGCGATGCCTTTTGCGCGCGAAATTTGGAGCACGACAGCTGCCACGCGGGCGAGGTCTTGGACGTTCGTTCGCTGGGCGCGCTTTAGGCGAAGGACTTCGTTATGCAGGAGACCGTTTCTGGCCTCCAGCTCTTCGTAGATGGCGTGGAGACGTTCGAGTTCGGATGACTGGGACCGCAGCTGGGTCAGGAGTCGGTCTATTGGGTTGGCGTCATTTCCAGTGTCGCTACGTGCTTGCTGTCCGGAGCTGTGCGTGTTCACATCAGTTCATGAGTTCTGCCCGCACCACCCGCATGATTTTGCAGCGGACTCGCCCTTGGATGCCAGAGGTGTGAAGGAAGTGGTGACGGAGCCGCTGGGGAGGTCTGTGGCGCTTCGAGGATTTGGGTGATGGCGATGCATACGGGTGGCTGTCAGTAGCGCGGCCTGTGAACAGGAATGCAAGCCAAGAAATCGGCAATAGATGCAATCCGTTATGGCGGCACTGTCGGCTGAGGTCAGTTATGAGCCAAATGTGCCGCAGGCTGCGGCACATTTGGCTATCGCACATTGGTGCCAATCTCTCAATGGTGAACTGCTTTGCATGCCCGATCGTCCAGACGCGCTCTGGACGATCGGGCACCAAAGAGAGCCGTTCGTACTGAGGCACCGTGGCTCCTTGTCCCGGGATCCAGTCTGGACGATTAGCCCATCAGATGGTGGCGCAAGGGTTCGAGGGGCGACATCAGAGGACGTTCGCGGCGAATGAGCTCCTGAGCCGATTGCGCAACAAGTTGTTGCGCAATCGCTTTATTGCCCATGGTTTCGATAGGGCGGAAACGTGCCCAGCCGGTTGAGCCCTCAAGCGAACAAGGCCAAACGCCGATAAGCGCCCATATGTCAGCCTCCCGTCAGAAAGACGCACGCTGCTCAAACAATGACGGTTCGGGAGGTCCGTCAGATGATCTCGAGGGCGGTTGGTTGCAGGTCACGTCCCTTGATGGCAGCCATGGATTCGCGAACGTCATAGTGTCATCTTGCTGAAGTCTCCGGTATACCGATGATTTCGTTCATGGCACTCAACTTGAGGCCTGCAACAGCCGGGACTTCCAGCCTTTCTTTCCGTTGGCGGTACTGATGGAGGCCGCATGATCGGTCCCGGACGCAGGCTTCTTGAGGGCTGCACCGTCCTTGCAATCCGGGCAGGCCAAACGTCCGGCAGGCACGGCCTGCTTAAGGAAGCCGTTTCTTGTCATGTGACTTGGACGTATGGGGATCTCTGATTCAGCGAAACCTAGTGGACGGCTAAGAGTGTTATTCCGAAGGGAACGACGCCCGACAGTGACGCACTGTATCGTCCGTGCCCGTGTTGGGTCATCAGGATTCCTTGTGTCCCCGCTCTCATCGCCAGGCCGATGAGTTCGAGTTCGGCGGCGCCAAGACGAATGTCTCGATCCTCCGGGCTATTGACGTTGATCGTTATTGTTTCTGTCGTTTCCATGATTGGTTTGCCTTCCCTTCGGTGCTGGACGGGGTGGTAAGGGGTGTTTGGGCTGGGGACGAAACGGGGCTAGGGCCGGCCCGTCGTCCCCAAGCCCGTGTTCCGAGGAGCCCTGTTAGTGGGTTCGAAGCCAGATCCTCATGCTGACTGGTCCTCGGTTTCCCCAGGCATGGTAGGGGATGAGGTCAACCGCTAGGGGTTTTCCGGACGCCGTCTGAGGTGACGTACCGTAGGGCCACGAAGTCCGTAGGTTTGCGTCTAAATGGCCTTGGACCCTCAACGTTGCGTCTTCGTTTGGTGCTGGAATGATGAGTGTTTCTGCGACAAAGTCATCAACGTGGATTCCGTTGGGCAGTGATGCCGACTCAAGACAATAGACGAGGGGTCCGGCTTCTAAGGCGATTGCCCCTCGGACTGCGTCTATGCGCGGGTTCCCGTCCACGGCTCGGGGTTCGATGGGGAGCATGACGTGAATTTGGTCCCCCACAGTGAATGACTTGGTCACTTGCGCGTAACCGGGAACCGATTCGAATGTTTTTCCATGAACGCTGATCCGTGCCGAACCAGCCCACTTAGGGATGCGGAAGGCAATCGTCCATGGCTCAGTTGGTGTTTCGAGAACAGTAAAGAACACCGAGCCATCATCTGGGTAGCGCGTTGTCATTCCGACTTTGACGCGGTTACCGGAAGCCAAGACAGCTTCCAGTTCGGCATCTGCGTACTGATGGATCTGAATGCCGGAGCCATCGCGTGTTGCCAAGTAGGAACCGAGGCTTGCGAGCGTCCGCGCAATGTTGTTCGGACAGCAGGCCACATCGAACCACGCTGATCGCTGGCTCGAGTCGGCCCTTTTGCTTTGAATGGTCGGGTCTGTGGGTTCTCCGGGGCTCCTGCGGTGCAGGGTGTTGGAATAGAAGAACGACCTGCCATCGTCGGCCGAGGCTGTGGCCACAATGTTGAACATTGTGCGTTCGATGAGGTCGGCGTAGCGGGAGTTTCCGGTAGCTAGCAGTAGTCGCCAACTGAACATTACGGAGGCAACTCCCGCGCAGCTTTCACAGTAAGCCCGGTCGCTGGGTAGTTCGTAGTCCTCGCCGAAGGCTTCATCTTGGTGGTGTGAGCCCATTCCGCCTGTGATGTACGTGCGGGAGGCTACTGTGTTTTCCCATTGCGTTTCCATGATCGACAATAGGTTCTTGTCGTCAGTGTCTACCGCCAAGTCGACAACCGCCGCCGCCAGGTACAGCGCACGAACGGCGTGGCCACGCAAGACGGTGGCCTCCCGTACCGGAACATCGTCTTGGAAGTAGGACCGGCCCCATTCGATGTCTGCGAGGTGTCCATGGCCCCTGCGGTCGATGAACAGTTGTGCCTGGTGGCGGTACCGGTCGTTGCCGGTTGCCCGGGCGAATTCCAGGAGTCCGAGTTCGATTTCCGGGTGCCCGCAAACTGACTGGATGCCGTCTTCTCCGAATGTTTCGCAGATATGGTTCGCGACGCGTCGTGCGACGGCGACGAGTGCATCTTCTCCATGGCTTCGCAGGCGGGCAACGGCGGCTTGGAGCAGGTGGCCGTAGTTGTATAGTTCGTGACCCCATTCGAGATCGCTATAGCGGCCGTGCTGGCCGGGGCGGCCAAATTGTGTGTTCAGGTATCCATCGTTTTCCTGAGCAGCGGAAATGCGTCGGGTCATCTCGACGATGACGTTCTCAAGTTCTGCGCTGGGGTGATTGGCGTTTTCCCAGCAGTAGGCTTCGAGCAATTTGTAGACTTCGGAGTCAGCAAATTCCCGGCCCTTCCGTCCGACCGGGAGACGGCCCTGGGCTGCAAGGTCGAAGTTCGGAAGCCAACCAGCGCGCTCCAGCCAGCCCAGGCAGTGGGGGAGGGTATTGGAGGCGTTGATTCGCGACCTGGTCCCCCAAAAACCTGTCTCCATGAGGCGGGCCTCGGAAACGTCAAGGGGATGCAGCAACGTCGACAGTGGCGCTACAGGGCTCTGGAGGTGGTTGGTTGCGATCTTCATGGTCGTGGCATTGTCCAAACGCTTGGGGTCTCGATGGTCGATTGAGGCTGGTGTAACCGGTTTCGCGGTCATCCCTTGAGGGCTCCTGACATGAACCCGCTGATGTAGAAGCGCTGGAGCAGCAGAAACAGCACGATGCACGGAAGGGCAAGGACAACTACTCCGGCTTCGGTGACGCCATAGTCCACTGCACCCATGGCCTGCTGACGCAAGTTGGCGACGGCAAGTGGCAGCGGAGCGGCGTCCGGGTCGTTGATAAGGATCAGCGGGGCTATGAAATCGTTCCAAGCGGCCAGGAACGTGAAGAGGCCCACAGTTACCAATCCAGGCACGACAACGGGCAGAAGGATGCGTACCAGCGCGGTCACGGAGTTGCAGCCATCGACGAGGGCGGATTCTTCAAGCTCCGCTGGCACGGCTTCGAAGGAAATCCGCATCATGAACGTCGCGAAGGGCAGTTGGTACATGGTCAGGACCAGAGCGAGGCCGACAAGGTTATCGGTGAGGCCCAGACTTCCCAAGAGCACGTACAAGGGGACGAGCAGGCTTGCGTAGGGAACCATCAGAATGGCCAGGACCGCAAGGAATAGAACATTCTTGCCCGGGAAGCTGAAGCGGGCGAAAGCGTAGCCGCCGAGGAGGGACAGGAAAAGGGTCAGGATGACGGTCAGTCCCGATACGATCAGGCTGTTGAGAATGAGTTGGCCCAGCCCGGGTCCGTAGTCCACGAGGCGCTGGAAGTTGCCCAGGCCGAAACCTTCGGATTGGGAAGTCCCTGGTTGTCCCGATACTGAGGCGACGCCGCTCCACAGCAGTGGGAAGACGAAGATGATGGCTAGACCGATGGTCAGGACGTAGTAGGGCGTCCTCGACAGGGTGCGGAATCCTTTCACGAGGATCACTCCTTTTCGCGCAGTGCGCGGAATTGAACGAGGTTGATGACAACCAGGGCGAGCAGCACGACGACCGAAAGCGCGGCCGCCGATCCTAGATCGAACTTCTGGAACGCCTCGCGGTAGATGAGTTGAACAACGGTGATCGTGGAGTTGTCCGGGCCGCCCTTGGTTAGGATGTAGAACTGGTCGAAAGCCAGGAGCGATCCTGTGATGCAGAGGATCAGGCACATGGCGATGGATGGTTTGAGCAGAGGTAACGTGATGCTGCGGAAAGTCATCCAGCGACCGGCGCCATCGATCCGTGCAGCTTCGTAGATGTCGTGGGATATACCTTGGAGGCCGACCATCAGTAGCAGCATGTAGAACCCGGTGAACCGCCAGATAATGAGGAACACTGTTGACCAGAGCGCGGCCTCTGGGGTGCCTAGGAAGGAAACAGGTTCGTCGACGAATCCCAAGGCCTGCAGCACCGGGCTAATGGGCCCGATATTCGGGCTGTATAGACCCCAGAAGAGCAGGGAGGCCGATGCCAGGCCCAAAGCGCTGGGAACGAGGATGGCGGTGCGTAAGACCTTGTTCCAGCGGGTGGCTTCCTGAACAAGAAGTGCCAGGCCCATGGCTAGGGCCATCATGATGACGGTAACGATGAGGGTGTACTGAAGTGTAAAACCGATGCTGGGCCAAAGGAGAGGGTTATCTGCAAGTCCGACATAGTTATCGGGCGCATTCAGTCCCTTGTCACCGCCGAGGAGGCTCCAGTCACTGATAGACATTTGGCCGACTGTCAACAGTGGGACGACAAACATCAACAGCAGGAAAATCGCGGTCGGAGCGGCGTAGGCCAACCCGACCAGGGCGCGTTTACGGGCCTTGGGCATGCGCCGGCGGATCGGGCCCGGGGGGTGGATACTTGTGGCTGGGCTCGCCAGCCGTCTCTTGAATGTGTTTTCGACGGACATTTTGTGCTGCTTTTCTCCTATGACCCATAGGCGGTGACGATCCCCTAGGGTGTCGGTTGATACGGGTGCGGGCGCTAAGGCCCGCACCCGGTCCTGCTGGACTGGCCAGAGTCCCTATTTAGAGAGGACGGCGTTGATGGCTTCGTTGTTCTTGTCGATGTTGGCGCCCGGACCGAAGACAGCTTCCCGGAACAAGGACAGCCACGGACCGTTGGGATCGTTGAATGCGGCACCGAAGTTCAGCGCGAAGGGGGTCTTGCCCTTTGCCGCTACTTCGTTGATGGTGACCACCCGGGCGTCCTTCTCGGAGTACTTGTTCTTGGCGAGATCTGTTCGTGCAACGACATCGTTGTTCTTGGCCAAAACCTCGACCTGCGCTTCGTCACCCAGCGTCCACTTAAGGAACTCCCACGCCGCGTCGGCGTTCTTGCTGGTCGAAGAGATTCCGATGGCGTCGCCACCAACAAACGTCGATTCACCGCCCTTCAGTCCTGGAATCGGTGCAACGCCGGTGTTGGCCGGCATCTTTCCGAGCATGGTCGAAGGCATCGGCATGACGCCGACTTTCCCGCTGGGGAACGGGGCGGTCCAGGTGGCTCCGGTCTCGTCCGCCGTCCCGGCTCCTGCGACACCGTCAGCGGCAAGGCCGCGGTAGACCTTGTAAAGCTCCTTCGCCTCGGATGAGGCGAGATTAGCTTTGGTGCCGTCTTCATTCAGCACGGCACCCCCATCGCCCCAGATCCACGGGAACCCGGTGAAGACCATGCACCCGCCGCAGTTTCCACCAAAGTAAGTTCCGCTGACATCGCCGCCCAAAGCATTGACGGCTCGGGCCTGCTGGTCAAATTCCTGGATCGTTGTTGGGGGCTTGTCCGGATCAAGACCGGCCTTTGCGTAAAGGTCTTTGTTGTAGAAGAGGACGGATAGGTCCATGGTGTGCGGGACAACATACTTCTTGCCGTTCAACGTGCCCGTCTCGATATGCGACTGGGCGAGCTTGTCTCCGAATTCCAGTCCGTCAATGCGGTCGGTGATGTCCATATAGAGGCCCTGTGCCGTGTAGTTCGGCGCGAACACAACGTCAGAGGCGAACAGGTCCGGCAAGCTCTTAGAACCAGCCGCCGCACCTACCTTCGCCTGGTAGTCGTCCGTTGGGATGACAGTCAGCTTGACCTTGGTGTCGTGAGACTTGTTGTAAGCGTCAACGAACGCCTGGCTCTGGATTTGGGTGGCCGCTCGCGTCCACATCGTGAGTTCGCCTCCGCCGGACTGCGCGGGGGATTGGTTTGAGCCTGATGAACACGAGCTCAACGCTATTGCGACCGCCGCCATACCGGCGGTGCCCAGCAGAACACTGCGGCTAAATTTGCGTGGTGTCCTGTTAGAGAAATTGACCATTGCCCTAATGCCTTCCTGCTCGTCCTCGAGCTGCCCGCGACCCGATGCCGGGGGCTGATGCGCTCTCTAGGAGATGTTTGGCTGTCAGAACCGTCGATTGACGGTGACTCGGACGATCAACGAAACATTCCGAAAAGCTTTTTATACCATAGGGTCATGTACACTCGTGGTCAAGACCTAAAAGGTTTTCATGTCGGCTGAAGAATTTGGGAGAAGTATCCTTGGGGACTGTTGGTGGCGTTGAGATGCACGAGAACGGGACGCGGCCCCCGACCCTCAAAGACGTCGCAGCCCTGGCTGGTGTGTCAATCGCGACTGTTTCCAAGGCCCTCAATGGCCGGGAGCATGTTCGAGCCGAAACGCGGACGAAAGTCCAAGACGCCGCGGAAAAGCTGAACTTCCTGCCGAACGTGCTCGCCCAAGGCCTGCTCTCAGGACGAACCGGCACGGTCGGACTGCTGACCAATGACCTGGTCGGGCGATTTTCCATTCCCGTGCTGATGGGCGCCGAAGATGCTTTTGGGGCCGGGAGCACCTCGGTCTTTCTTTGCGATGCCCGCGGGGACGCCATCCGCGAACAACACCATCTACGCGCCCTGCTTTCCCGCCGTGTTGACGGGCTGATCGTCGTTGGCGACAGAACCAATCCGCGCGTATCACTGGGTAAGGATCTACCGGTCCCAGTCGTCTACGCATACGCCCCCTCGATGGACGAAAGTGATACCTCCGTCGTCAGCGACAATGTCGGCGCGGGCCGCCAGGCAATAGAGCACTTGGTCAGCTGCGGCCGCTCGCGCATCGCCTACATCTCCGGAAACATCGACTACGCCGCCGCCCGAGACAGGGCGCAAGGAGCCCTTGAGGCGCTCTCCGGCCACAGCCTTGAGCTTGTCGGGGGCGAAGTCTATTACGGCGCTTGGAGCGAGGCATGGGGGCGGGGCGCCGTCAGGACGCTGCTGGCAAGGAACCCGGAAGTAGACGCCATCGCCTGCGGAAGTGATCAGATCGCCCGCGGCGCTTTGGACGCACTCCGGGAAGCCGGCCGCAACGTCCCCGGCGATGTCAGCGTGATCGGACATGACAACTGGGAGCTGATCGCAGCCCAGGGGCGGCCACCTCTCACGACCATCGACATGAACCTCGAGCGGGTAGGGCGCAAAGCCGCAAAACTGCTTTTCGCGGCAATTGATGGAAAGACCTCGCCCGGACTGCACAACATCCCCACCAGTCTCGTCACCCGAGAATCCACGTCCCTGACCCACTAAGCAAGCAGGCTCATCACCCAACGCGCGCGTTTGGGGCGGAATCCTGATCAAAGCTTCCCGCGATCGGCAAAACTGCGGAACTACCACCAGAAAAGCTTTTCCGTTATTTTCTGGAAATACTTGACTCGTTGGTTGTGAGCGCTAACAATTGCATCAGACCTTCTTCACTTTTCCACCCCGACCCCCGGCAAAGAGGCCTTGGCCAGCCGGATGGAGACTCCATGAATACCTCTGAATTCCTTCCGCTGGACGAGCAGTTCGTCATTGGCGTGGACTATGGCACTTTGTCCGGGCGCGCCGTCGTCGTGCGTGTATCGGACGGGGCAGAACTTGGCAGCGGCGTGTTCGAGTATCCGCACGCCGTCGTGTCGGAAAAGCTCCCCGGTTCCGGCCAGCGCCTTCCGGCCGACTGGGCCCTTCAGGTCCCCAACGACTACCGTGACGTACTGCGCAGTGCCGTTCCGGCCGCCGTCGCAGACGCCGGCATCAACCCGGCCAACGTGGTGGGCATCGCCACCGACTTCACCGCTTGCACCATGGTTCCGACGACGGCAGACGGCACGCCGCTGAACGAGCTGGAACGCTTCGCGGACCGGCCCCACGCATTCGTGAAGCTTTGGCGCCACCACGCAGCCCAGCCGCAGGCTGACCGCATCAACAAGCTTGCTGAAGAACAGGGCGAGTTCTGGCTTCCCCGCTACGGCGGCCTGATTTCCTCGGAGTGGGAGTTCGCTAAGGGACTTCAGCTTCTTGAGGAAGATCCGGAAGTCTATGGCGCCATGGATCACTGGGTTGAGGCGGCCGACTGGATCGTTTGGCAGCTCTGCGGCAGCTACGTCCGCAACGCCTGCACCGCCGGCTATAAAGGCATTTACCAGGATGGAAAGTACCCGTCCGAGGACTTCCTTGCCGCGTTGAACCCTGATTTCAAGGGCTTCGTGTCCGAAAAGCTGGAACACACGATCGGCCGTTTGGGCGATGCCGCGGGCTACCTCACCGACGAAGCGGCGGCCTGGACCGGACTCCCCGCTGGGATCGCCGTGGCCGTGGGAAATGTTGACGCCCACGTCAGCGCACCGGCCGCGAACGCCGTGGAGCCCGGACAGCTCGTCGCGATCATGGGCACGTCCACGTGCCACGTCATGAACGGCGACGTGCTGCGCGAAGTGCCGGGCATGTGCGGAGTCGTGGACGGCGGCATCGTGGACGGCCTCTGGGGTTATGAAGCAGGCCAGTCCGGAGTTGGCGACATCTTCGGCTGGTTCACCAAGAACGGCGTCCCGCCGGAGTACCACCAGGCCGCCAAAGACAAGGGTCTGGGTATCCACGAATACCTGACCGAGCTCGCGGAGAAGCAGGCAATCGGCGAGCACGGCCTGATCGCGCTGGACTGGCACTCGGGCAACCGCTCAGTGCTGGTGGACCACGAACTGTCCGGTGTGGTGGTGGGCCAGACCTTGGCCACCAAACCTGAGGACACGTACCGGGCGTTGCTGGAAGCCACGGCTTTCGGCACGCGCACCATTGTGGACGCGTTCCGCGATTCGGGTGTTCCGGTCAAGGAATTCATCGTGGCCGGGGGGCTCTTGAAGAACAAGTTCCTGATGCAGGTCTACGCCGACATCACTGGCCTGCAGCTCTCCACCATCGGCTCCGAGCAGGGTCCTGCGCTGGGCTCGGCGATCCACGCAGCTGTCGCTGCCGGGAAGTACAAGGACATCCGCGAAGCCGCAGCCTCCATGGCAGCAGCTCCCGGCGCGGTCTACACCCCCATCCCTGAAAACGTGGCGGCCTACGAGGTCCTCTTCCAGGAATACAAAGCCCTGCACGACTACTTCGGCCGCGGCACCAACAACGTCATGCACCGCCTCAAAGCCATCCAACGCGCCGCGATCCAGGGCTCAGGACCCCACGGCTCGGCCACCCAATCCAGCACCCTGGAAGGAGCCTCCGCATGAGCGGCGTCTTTGGCTCTGTCGGGCAGCTGCGCCACGAGGTCTGTGCGCTGCACGCCGAACTGACCCGCTACGAACTGGTGGTGTGGACCGCGGGCAACGTCTCGGCCCGGATCCCCGGGCACGATCTCATGGTCATCAAGCCCTCGGGCGTCTCCTCCGACGACCTCACACCGGAGCTCATGGTGGTCACTGACCTTTTTGGCACACCTGTCAACGGCTTGGCGTCGCGTGGAGACAACGGCGGCATCACCTATTGGGGCAACCCGGACCTCCCCCCGTCCTCCGATACCGCCGCGCACGCGTACGTCTACCGGCACATGCCCGAGGTAGGCGGCGTAGTGCACACGCACTCCACCTACGCCACGGCCTGGGCTGCACGTGGTGAGGAAATTCCCTGCGTACTGACCATGATGGGTGACGAATTCGGCGGCCCCATTCCCGTGGGACCGTTTGCGCTGATCGGCGACGACTCCATCGGCCACGGCATCGTGGAAACCCTCAAGAACTCCAACTCGCCCGCGGTCCTGATGCAGAACCATGGGCCGTTCACCATCGGCAAGACCGCCCGCGAAGCCGTCAAAGCCGCCGTGATGTGTGAGGAAGTGGCCAGGACGGTCCACATCTCCCGTCAACTCGGTGAGCCGTTGCCCATCGACCCAGCCAAGATCGAATCCCTCTACGACCGATACCAAAACGTTTACGGCCGCTAACGCGGTGATCCTATGAGTCAACGGGAATCAAGGGAAGCGCCTCGTGCATCCGAACCCGGCAGGCCGACCATGAGGACTGTTGCGGCGTGGGCCCAAGTCTCCCATCAGACCGTTTCGCGGGTGCTCAACGATCATCCCCACGTCAGTGCTCCGGCGCGCCGGAGAGTTGAGGAAGCCATCGATGCCCTCGGTTACCGGCTCAACCCCGCCGCCCGGAGTCTGGTGACGCGCAGATCGCGCACCATGGGTGTGCTCGTCATGGAGCTCGCTGAGTATGGTCCTTCACAAATTCTTCTGGGTTTTGAACGGGCAGCCCGGGAAGAAGGCTTCTTCGTAAGTATTGCCAGCGTTCAGGGTGTCAGCAGCACCGAAATGCGCGCGGCCCTGGAGCACCTTGAAGGCCAGGCTGTCGAGGGGATAGCGGTCATCGTGTCCCGCGAGGGAGCTTCAAGGGCGATCAAAAACTTGGATACGTCCGTCCCGGTCGTGTGGGCCGGTGCGCATTCGGCCGATGCCCCAGACGCTGGCACGGTCGATCAACGTTCGGGTGCCCGCAAGGCGGTCGACCACCTGCTGGATCTGGGACATCGACGCATCGGACATGTGTCCGGTCCGCTGGACTGGTACGACGCCACGGAACGGTTGGAGGGATGGAAGGACGCGCTGGAAAGCGCAGGTTTGGCTGCCGACTTGCTGTTCTCGGGGGACTGGACAGCGGAGCATGGTTACCTATCCGGATTGCGCATTGCGGGCTCTTCTATCCTTACTGCGGTGTTCGCAGCCAGTGACCAGATCGCGCTGGGTCTACTTCGAGGTCTCCAGGAAGGCGGACTTCGCGTCCCTGACGATGTGAGCGTCGTTGGTTACGACGATCAGCCTGCAGCGGCCTACTTCTCACCTCCGCTAACCAGTGTCAGGGTGGACTTCGAACACGAAGGACGACGCTGTTGGGATGTGCTGGCGAGTCGTATCCAGGGAGGCGACGCCGCCAGGATTCCGACCATGTTTCCCGAGCTCGTTGTCCGACGTTCCACACGTTGCTGTGGTGAGGTGTGAGCTGCACGATTCCATGGGGACGGTTGGCTGTGGGCTTCGGCTGTCGCTAATGGGTGGGCAGTGGTGTGTTGGGTTTCGTTGTGAGAGCACGTTCGACCGCTGCCAAGAGTTCATCCCAGGACGCCACGAACTTCTGAAGTCCTTCGCTTTCGAGGATGCTCACGACGTCGTTGTAGGAGATGCCCACTGCCTCGAGGGCGTTGAGGTTCTCGATAGCCTCCTCATAACTGCCGGTAATGGTGTTGCTGATCACGGTGCCGTGGTCGAACGTGGCATCCAGCGTCTTTTCCGGCATGGTGTTGACCACTCCTGGTGCCACGAGTTCGGTCACGTAGAGGGTGTCCGGGTAGGCGGGATCCTTGACGCCGGTGGAGGCCCACAGGGGACGCTGGGGGAGCGCCCCGGCTTCGGCGAGCACTGCCCAGCGGCGGGTTGTGAGCGAATCCCTGAAGATGCGGTAGGCCAGCTGGGCGTTCGAGACCCCTGCGATTCCCTGGAGGGATCGTGCCTGGAGCGTGCCGATGGCGTCGAGGCGCTTGTCGATCTCGGAATCAACGCGGGAGACGAAGAATGAAGCCACGGAGTGGATCGTGGAGAGGTCGTGGCCGTTCTCCTTGGCCTGCTCAAGGCCGGACTGGAAGGCGTTGATGACCGCGCGGTAGCGCTCCAGGGAGAAGATCAGGGTCACGTTGACGCTGATGCCCTCGGCCAAGGTAGCCGTGATGGCTTCGAGGCCTTCCAGGGTTGCGGGGATCTTGATGTGGACGTTGTCCTTGTTGACCTTGGCGTAGAGGTGCTTGGCCTCGGCGATGGTTCCTGCGGTGTCCCAGGCCAGGCGGGGGTCCACCTCGATGGAAACGCGGCCATCCACACCGTTGGTGGCGGCAGCGACGGGCGCGAAGAGATCGCAGGCGTCGGCGACGTCAGTGGTGGTGATTTGGAAGATGGTCTCTTCGACGCTGGCACCGGCCGCGGCCTGCGCTGCGATGGTGGCGTCGTAGTCCGTGCCGGAGGTGATGGCGGCGTGGAAGATGGACGGGTTGGTGGTGACACCAACGACGTTCTTTTCGTCGATGAGCTTCTGCAGCGTGCCTGTTTCCAGGCGGGTGCGGGAGAGGTCATCGAGCCAGATGGAAACGCCGGCGTCGGAGAGCTGCTGTGTGGGACTTGTGGACATGTGTTTTCTCCTGGATTCTGAGGCAGTTGCTTTGTGTTTTTGTCGGCTAAGGCCTGCTCACCGCGGGTGCGGCTTGGTGAAGCTTCGGGCTGTCGCGTCGTCTTCTTCCTCACCCAGTGGGTCTTCGCTCCGTCCGGAGCTGTTGTTCGGCAGTAGGCGCACAGACTGAAAATCACTGAAATGGTGGAGCCTGCGTTCGTTTTGACTGTTCCGGATCCAGATGATCTCTCCGTCGTTGGTTCGGGCCTCGACTGTTGCGAGGTATTCCGGCATGCCCGGCGCACGAAGGGACACCACGTCTCCACTGGTCAAGCGTGTCCAAGCCGGCAGGGTTTGAGCTTCGCCTTTTCGCGGCTCTGGGTCCGCGTTGTCTTCTTGTTCGGGTGCAGCGAAGTTCCGTTCGCCCCCATCGGCAATATCAGGGGCAATCAGGCTGAGGCCAGCGTTGGATGGGGCCGCACGGGTTTGGTTTTCCGAGCGGAAGGCATCCGGTGATGCGAGAATCCGGCTGGTAGCCATCCCTGGAGCTGATGAACCTTTGCCCTGTGGGAACTGGATTTGCGCGGCGGTTCCCCTGATTCGGAGTGTGTGATCGATGCCGTTGCTGGTGCGGTCAGGTACTTTTTCTTGGCTCATCGTTTCGGTGCTTTTCGAAGTTGTCGGACGGAGATGCCGGTCGGGCGGAGATGCGGGTCGGCTGTTGACGTCCCGAGGACTGGTCCCGGGCCCCGCCGACGTCTGTCTTGGGCGCAGGCCGCCTTTATGGGGGCTACCTGGCGGCCGGTAGGATGTCGGCTCGGACTGGGAGATCGATTGATTAGGCAGCAAGGTGGCAGGCAATGGGAGGGTGTTGCCCGGGACGTCAGCCCGGTTGCGGTCGGTGATTGTCGAATTGCTTAGGGCGGCAGGTGCCAACGGGATGACGTTCTCCGAACGCCATCCCGTTGGCGTTTAGCAAGTTCGCGGCTCGTAGGGGACTTCGATGGTTCTGGTGACCGGCGCGCCGTTCAGGGTTGCGGTCGCTTCGACGGTGACCGCCCCTGCGGGGATGGAAACTGCCCGGGTTGTGAATGCGTTCGTGGCGGACTTTCCTGGTGCGACTTGGGTAAAGGCTTTGGTTCCGTAGGCAGTGCGCATGTTGATGTACATCGGCACCGCCTCTTGGTTTTTCGCCGCGATGGTAAGGATCACCTTTCCTGCGATGCATCTGCTGGCCGCCGTCACCGACAGGTGCAACCCGGACGGGGCATCTATCTTGAATGCCGTCGCCGCCGAAGCCGTCGATGTTCCGAGGGCGTTGGCTGCAGTGACGGTGACGGTGTAGTCACCCGCCGTGAGGTCCGCGAACACGGTGTTCGTCGTGGTGACGGTTTTTGTGATCGGAGCGGCTGCTGTCTGGGTGAGCGTGACGGTGTAGCCGGTGATCGGTGCCCCGCCATTGTTCGGAGCTGACCAGGTCACGGTTGCAGTGTTTCCTGCGACAGCGACAGCTGGCGCCGCGGGGGTGGCGGGCTTCGTCGTGGCGACAGGGTCGTATTCGACAGAGACGATGACGCTTGCCCGCGCGGAACTTCCCGTGATGGTTCCTTGCACTGTGAATTGGCCGGCCTGTGCGTACTTTGCCGGGTCGACCGGATCCCAGGTGACCGCCCGGGTCTCTTTGGCCCCGCTTCCTCCGCTGAAGATGGCAACCGCTGTTTTCGGCAGGTCCGGCGCTTGTCCCACATATGTCAGGGCAGTCTGGGGATCGATTGAGGTGATGTCGGTCCCGCTCTCGCCGACGCTGACCGTTGCGGTGAGCGGAAGGCTGGAGCCGGCGAACGTCCCAGTGGCCGTGAGGATCCCTGGAGTGTTATAACGGGAGAGCTCGATGGCGTCCCAGTTCACACGCAGCTCGCCGCGTTTGCCATTGGAGTAAACGACCGTCGCGGTGCCCGGAAGACTGACGGGTGTGCCGACACTGGTTCGCTTGGCGATCGCTTCGTTGGAGACCGGATAGTCACTGAAGACATCGAACTCGGAAACTGCCACCGCAGAGTATCCAGTGTTCGCCGTCGCAGGGCTTGCCTGGAAGGTCGCCCGCAGCTGGGCGGTGGTGACGGGGTTGAACGCCACTTCGCTGGTGGTCCCGATGCCGTTGGTTGGATACGTGGCACCTGGCCGCAAGACCACTGGCTTCCATGTGCTTCCGTCCAGGTATTCAAGTTTCCACGCGGCGGGGATGGCGACGCCTGCACCTGAACCCTGGGACGCATCGTTCCAGAACGCAGCTCCGGCGCCTGCAAGGCGCATCGGAGTCGCCCACGTGTACGTCAACGTCTGGCTCGCGGGGCGGTTGTCACTGTACGTACCCCACAGCTTCGTTTGATCGGTTTGAGCGGTCGTCACCACTTCGCCGTCGTTGACGGCGCTGAGGCGGTTCCATGCCGCCACGTAGGAGGTGGTCGGTGTGGCGTACGAGCCCACTTCCGGGCCCAGCGGCCGCACATCGGAGACATCAATGATCTGATCCTCTGTTGTCTGCTTGGCCGTGTCTGTGGCCGTGAAGCGCAGGGTGTACGAGCCCGGCGTGGAGAATCGAGCCGTGGTATTGGGTGACGTGCTGTCAGTAAACGTCACCGTCGCGTCATCCGAGGGCTTGGCAATCACTGTCCAGGCTTGGGACAGTTCACCGCTCGGTAATCCGTCATCGGACACGGTTCCGGTGAATCGGGCGATGCTGGGATCGGCGACGCTGATCCGCTGCATGGTCACCTTGGGCGCTTCATTCTCGGCCGGCGTGTACGCCGTGCTTACTTTTCGGGCTTGGAATTCCTTGATGCCGGTCTTTTGACCCGGCTGGTGGGAAACGAGGATCCGCAGCTTATTCGTCTGAACATCCGCGAAGCGAATTACGTTTTCATTTCCCGTGGGCACCTGAGGGGTCCTGGCCTGTGCAGTCACGGATTTCCAGGCTGCTCCGTCCCAGTATTGGATGGAGTAGGACTTTGGGGCGGCGTATCCCTGAACGGTTGTGTAGGAGGACGTGCGGTAGAAATATGCTTTGGCTTCGTTCACGGTCTGCATGGTGCCGAGGTCCACTTCGAGCCAGTCACTGGCGTTCGGTGAGCCGGCAGTCCCCCAGAAGGGTTCATTGACGGTGGATCCGTCGACGGCGTTCGAAGCGTCGTTCGTGTTCCCTGCCGGAGTCCTGCCGGTGCTTGAGTACGAGGCCGTCGCCTGTTTGGCTTCGGCAAGGTTCGGTGACGAGCTGGAAGCGGGATTGATGTCGACGCCGGCCTTGGCGAGCAATCCGACCACAGGGTCGGTGGACCCAAACCGGACGTCCTTCGCTGCTTTGACCGCGTTTGCCTTGTTGTAAGTAATGTTTGCTGTGGTCGTGACCTCGCCTGTATCAGAGTCGAAAGTGACGGGGACCAAGGCATCGATGGTGAAGGCCCGTTCACCATCCAGATAGACCGAATAGCCCTCCGGTGTGTCCCCGTAGTGCCGCTCCCCACCCGGTTGATCCCAAACGATCGTGAGGTTTTTGTCGTGATATTTGAGGTTGTTGGCGGTGAAATGGTCCCAGCCGACATCGATCGGGGAAAGCTCGATCTTGTTATCGGTCCGCGCCTGCAAACCCATTGCGTCTTCGATCACCGTGAAGTTGGTGGTGCCGAGCTGTGTCTGATGGATCCACGAGCGGTATTTAATCGATCCCCCGTCCGCGGCAGAACCGTGAGACCAGAACTCGTTTTCGTTATGGCGGGTGACGTCACCTTTTTCATAGGAGGCCCAGGCATTCCAGTAGAGCATCTTCTTGTAGTAGTCGCTGGTCAGATAGTTGTTCGGATAATCGCGAAGGGTCGAAGACAGCAGTCGGAACATCACTGTGGAGTTGATGGTGGAGAAATTGTTCGAGTAGTGCTTGCCCGAGCCCGCATCGCGGGCCGCGCGCGCTTTCGCGTCTTTCTGGTTCGCAGTGTAGAACGGGAACGGCGCGTAGTGCTCGCTGTCGACGAACAGCCGGAACGCTTCGAGGTACTTCGCATCGAAATCAGGGTCGCCAGGTTTGGGCATCAGGCCGACCGTGTAGGGATAGTACATATTTACTTCCTTCCAGGGGATCTTCGTTCCCGCTGGAAGACCGGAGCTGCCGTCGGAGTAGGCGGCCTTGATCATGTTTCCGAACAGTCCGGCTTCGTCAGCTGTCGCGCGTTTGTCTTCCCACATGACATCCAGGACTGCCTTTTTGATGGCGGCTGCCTTCTGTTCCATGCGGTCAGCTGCAGCCGTGTCACCGGCGAGCCGATACGCTTCAGCCGCTGCCTGCGCGGCCGAATAGAGGTAAGCGGTCTCGGGCCGATCCATGGGGGAGGAGGTCCACGCGGCACTGTTGCGCCAGGAGAACGAGACGGCATCGACGTCGTTCCCGGTCATTGCAGGGTTGGAGTATTCGATGAGGTTGTTGTTGTTCTTGTCGAAATCGCCGAGTTGGCCGGTGATGTCGTCTTCTGCATAGGTCGCCAGTTTTTCGGCGACGGCGGCGTCGCCGCCGTGGATCTCGTAGGAATTCCAGGCTGCTTCGGAGATGTAGTTCGCGTAGCTGCTGTTCCAGTTGTTGGGGTTGCCGGGGTTATCGATGTATTTGCTCTGTCGTGCCGTTTCTCCGGCGGAGAGCCACGTGCCGTAGGCGCTGGAGGGATCGCGGAAGTACTTCATGTCCTCGATGAACATGCCTGCTGTCAGTACGATTGCGTTGTTGTAGGCACCCCCATAGACGCCTTCGATGGAGGTCGGGAACTGGTAGTCGTTTCCGGGGACTTGGGCGTCGAGGAAATTGGTGCGAAGCAGCCACCAGCGGTAAAAGAGAGTTTTGTCGATCTCCCCGGAGGGCGTTTCCAGGTAGGGAATGTTTTCCACCCACCACGAATTGTAGGTGGACGTTTGCCCCTCGTAGGCAGCTTGCGGCGCGGCCGCGGCCACCGTGACGAACTCTGTGGTGCTCTCGGGGATCTCGGTCGTGGTGAAGCCCATCTGGATCTTCAGGTCAGAAACCATCGGGGAAGCACTGATCGTGCGGACGAGCCTGGAGCCATCAACGGTGAACTGATCCCCAGAGAGGCGCGTCGTCACCTGAGTGACGTTGTTTGCGGTGGTGACGGAACCGGTGAGTTCATTCCCGGCCGCGGTGGGTGTGAAGGTGGACTTCACCGCCAGGGCAACGCTCCGGGTGGAGCCGTCGGTGGTCGTGATCTGAAGCCGTTCCACGGCAACGTTTTGTCGTGTAATGAATTTGGTCTGCTTAACCAGCAAACCGCCGCCTGTGTACTCGGAGTACCAGTAGCTTGGGGTATTGTGCCGCTTGGCCTGGGTCTCCTGCAGGGTGATTTCACTGCCCCCAACGGTCGCGGTGAGAGTGTAGGCGGCGCCGCCGAGATCCTCGACGTAGGCCACCCGGCCCTGGAAACCGAGCCCGGAGTCCGAGTTCTGCATGTACAGGGCCCGGCCTCTTGAGAAGAAGACGCTGTTGTTGTCGTAATCAATATTGCTCGGCTGATCCGAGCTGTAGTCAAGCCCACCAGGCTCATCCGGCTGCACTCCGTCGCGCGAGAGCATTTTGTCCAGCCAGTAGTCTTGGCCCGGGACAGTGCCTGCCCCGGCAGCAACGTCCGCGGCATAGACTTTCGCCAAATAGGGCGTCGTCGGGTCATAGCCGGCGCTGGTCACGGGAATAGCCTGGTCGCCGTTGACGAATGTGGGGTAGCCGAGGGAGGCATTGGTGTTCATCAGCCCCTCTCCGTACGGGTCCCACGCATCCGCAGCGTATGCCGGGCCGGAAATGAGGACGGAGCCGGCGAGAGCAGCCGTCACCGCCGTTGTTATGCATGCGGCCAATGCCCGCGGCCTGTGATCATTTCGCGTCAATGCGGACGCTCCCGTTCTGTTGGACCCCCAAGGGGTCTACCCGTGTTCTTGGCCATGAAGGTGGCGGTGCTGCTGGTGTGCAGCGCCGTCGTGGCCGCAGCAATGAAGAGGACAATATCAGTCGGACAATCAAACGGAAAGGGTTTTCGTATTTTTTCGTTTGATGGGGTGTGGAACCAAAGGAATGTACGGTGAGGCTTTCGCGGGCCCACCGCCGGAGAGCCCAAGAAAAGGAGCCTTGTTGATTTTTTAGGGTCTGTTGCCCCCGCATTTCAGTTCGGGAAGATCACGGAAACCACGAAACTTGATGCGGTTTGCGTTTTATGCGCTCGGTCCTCCGACGTAGTGGGGCATGCCGTGCTGGTGGGATTGCTGGCGCCTGTGACCGGGGATGTCGACAACCGCGGGCCACTGCCTCCGACCGTGTTCAATCACGCCAGGGTATTGGTCTCGACTAAGGTCCTGCGGAGACGGCCGCAGGGCCGCAGGACAGATTGAGTGCGAACATTGTTTCTATCTCTGTTTCTGCGTTTTTTCGGTCGAGGTCGCCTGATCCGGTGTCCTCAGTATGCTGGTATGGCGCCGGACAACGAGTGCTGCGCCGACCGCGATGAGGAGCATCGGGAGCAAGATGGAGACGTCCGCTCCGGCAGGGGGGAGCATCTCTGTACAGGAATTGTTCTCAGCGCATGCCCGTTCAGTGATGGTGACGAGTATGCTCAAGACGGCGTCGTCGTTGAGGGCCGGGTCCGGGGCGGTCGCGCCGCCCAGTAGCGCAACCAGGGTGCCGAGCCCGAATGATTGGGGGCCTGCGAACGGGGGTTGGTTCCCTTGGCGCGTCAACGGACCTAAGGCTGGGCTGAGGCGCAGAGGGGGCTCACGGCAACAAAGCGGCCGTGGAGAGCTGGATCCCGTGTCGCCGGCTGAGCACCTACAGTTCATGCGTGGTCTCTTCCTCTTGTTCTTCTTTGCACTGGTGTCTGTGAACTTTTGATTGGTTGTTTCTGGAGTCGGCGTGTGGAAGCGGTGCCGGACTATCGGGAGGTCCGCTCTCATTGTCTTGTCCAGGTTGCTCCGCTGCCCGGGGCAGGGCCGAACGGCGACCTTCGTTGCGTGCGGCTTCAATGAGAGCGGACGTTCTCCGGCGTGCCTTTTTTCGTCCGCCGACGACTGCAAATGCGGCCAGCAGGAGGCCGGTGAGTACAAGCAAGTGTGACCACGGGATGGCCCACACTCCTGTTGTCGATGTCACGGCAGCCAGAGCGCTCCGTGACCCATTCAGGGCTACCACGGTCGGATCCATTCTCAGGCTGGCTTCGATGTACAGGGTGGGCCAGGCATCTCCAATGAGGGTCGTGACTTTCCGGCGGTCACCTGGCAGCAGTTCCTGCCCGCCCTCGGCGCCTTCCAAGGACACGGTGTTTTGTCCAGTGCGCCCTTGGCCGTCGACGTGAAGTCTCACGTTCCCGGTATTGACCGCGTCGCCCGAGATAAGAAGCTCTCCCGGTGTGAACGGGTTCCATGAGAGGGCGTAGGTTGCCTTCACGTTTTCCAGTTCCAGTTGCGGGCGAAGTTCGCCGGTGACGCGTGTCATGACCCGGAATCCGATCCTGCTCTCGACTCCGACGGAGGCGCTGTTGTCCCCTTCTTTTGTTGAAAGCAGTGAAGCGGCAAGGCCCGCGGCATGGTCGCCTGGTTCGGCGCTTGTCGGAACCGTGACGGTGAAAGGGACTATGGCGGTGGCACCAGGATTGACGGTCACCGTGTCGGTGACGTCAATCCAGGTGCCGGCGGCCACGGAGTCGCGATTGGAGGGCAGCATGTTGAACCTGCCTGCAGGGGTGAAGTAGCCGTCGGCGGCGGCAAGACGGAACGTTACCGTTTCCGCGCTCAGGTTACTTATGGCTAAGTGTTCCCCGGCAGCTTCTCCTGGATCGAGTTCCTGTTCGACCCATGCCCGTCCATCCGGACCTGTGGAGTCCGCTGGTCTCACGGACCATGTGATGCTGGGCCCGTCGGCCGCCATCGCTGATCCGGCCGGGAACGTTATGGACAAGAATGCCACGATGAGGGTGCCCACGATTGAGAGCAGCGGCCGGGGATGGAGCCGGAAATAGGTCATGAATCACTCCAACGAGGGGTGGGGACGCGTCCTCGCGGGCGCGCCCCCACCTTGTCTCACTCGAACAAGGAAAGGGTCAGCGTGGATCCGTAAGAACCTGATTGAACCGTGGATGCGGTCTTGAGAACGAGCTGCGCGTTGGCCGTCCACTGTCCTTCCGGAGCGATGGCTTCAGAGTCAGAAGCCAGGGCGAGAAGCTCCTGATCGACCAAACCCACTGCATCATCTCCGGAGTCCAGAACGGTGTCCACATGGTCACCTTCGGCGACTTGTCCGCTTTCGCCGCCATCGATCAAGCGCGGGGTCCAGCCCAGGTTTCCGGCGCTGATGGTCGGTTGCCCGGCGTCTCCGGTGAAGTCCGTCGAGGTTCCGAGGACGTACCAGCCGGATCCATCAGGGATTTCGGCGGCGGTGCGCGTATCGGTGACAGTGACGGTCGGGAGGGTGCCGGTGAACTGACGGATGGTCGGTGTGGAGCCGCCTTCGGTCAGCTGCACGGATGTCCCCGCCACGGTCATGGCCAGGACGCCGGGTTGGTCAATCTGGGCGATCTCGACGTTCACGTCCACGTCGTCATCGCCGAACTCCGCTGCCACGGCGGCGGTCGCGACGCTGGTCAGGATCAGTCCCGCCAAGGTAGCGGCGGCAGCCCGATGGAGGATGGTACGGTCTGTCTTCATTTTGTTTGCTCCTTTCGGGGCCGGCTGTTGCCGGCCCCGCATGGTGGTTGTTTCCGCTTGTTTCAGTGCGAGTTCAGGGTTATGGGCAGGAGCGGCTGGTGTAGTTTGCCTGCACGTCGACGGTTGTCGGCTGGCCATTGACTGTTGCAGTGGCTTTCACAGTTGCCTGCCCTGCCGGAATCGATGCCGCACGTGTGGTGAAGGCGTGCACGGCCTTCTTGCCGGGCTGAACCGCGGTGAAGGCTTTCTGTCCGTAAGTTGAGGTGAACGTCATCGCTAGGGGAACCGTGTCAGCATTGCTGGCCTCTACGGTTAGAACAACCTTTCCGGCGATGCAGCGGCTGCTTGCTGTGGCGGTTACGGAGAGGGAAGCAGCCGGCACAGAGGTGATCTTTAAGGTGCCGGCATCTTTGGCAAGGTTGGACAGTGCCAGGGACGCGGTTTTGCCGTCGCTGGTAACCGTCTGGGCTTGGCGCGTTCCGTCGACGAAGACCTGGTAGGTGCCGGTGGGCAGGTTTCGGAGCGAGAACGTGGGGGAGTAGGTAGCGTCCGTCACGTTCTCAAGTGCCAATTCGACGGTGGACAAGTCGGTGGCGATCTTGGCAGCGGTGTATTTAGCTCCACTGATTTCGACTCCGAATTTGTTCTTGTTGAACATGTTCAGGCGCTGACGTACCCCGTCTTTGGGGGTGATTTGGTAGGTTCCGCCGACGAGCTTCGCGTCTCCTCCGTAAGCGTAGGTGCCAAAGATCTTGTCATCGACGACATCGACTGCTGCCGTCTTCAGACCGCCCCAGAATCCGAGTGCGGACTCACCCGACCATGCCCACCAGCCGTTGAGGTTTGGCATGAAACTGTATTCGGAGGTGCCCTTTTCGCTCTGGAACTGCCAGGAGGCTGCCCCGTAGTTTGCCGGGTCGGTGCTGATCTGTCCGGAGTTGATGTTCGCCCAGCCGGCCAGGTAGGCCCCGTACGTCGAGCGCATGGTTTCGTCAAAGTCAAAGCCGTTGGCCGGCGCGTCGTAGGAAGTCAGGTACTCCTGCTGCTGCCAGGCACCCAGCTGTGTTTCATAGCCGAGGTTCCACCATGACTCTCCCATGTGACGGTTGTCGCCACCGTAGTAGTACCAGAGCGGCTGGGTTCCACGCGCTGACAGCGATGCCGATGTCACCTTGCGGGCTAGTTCGTTGTCACCAAACATTTTTGCCAGGGTGTAGTTGGCCTCGAATGCTGTCGTGTCGATGCTCATCTCTGAGGCGAACGGGTACTTCTTCGACGCGAAGACGTTGTACTTGTTCTGGAAGAACTGTTGCAGTTTGTCCGCCTCTGCAGTTCGGCCTGCGTCCTTCAGTGCGTCCCTGACAAGTGGGAGGGAGAGTTCACCCATGGAGGCCATTTCGCGTGAAGCGTTCGGGAGCCACGCACCGGCATCGCTGTGCTCGAAGTACGCCCTCATGGTGTTGTAGGCGAAGTCGAGATATTCGGCGGCGCTGCGCTTGGTCAGCTCGGGGTGGGCTTTGGCGATCTTGTACATGCCGTAATAGGTGTTCCAGATGTGTGGGCTGTTCATGACACGCCATGTTGCCAGCCCGTCACCACTCCCACCGTTGCCAGCATCGCTGCCCGTTGCTGGACGGTCGCCGTCTCCACCGTCATACCAGTGGTAGACGTTCCACGTCCGCTGCCCGTCCTTCCACTGGTTCTGCAGGTAGCCCAGGAGGAAGTTGTCGATGTAGTAGTCAAGGGAGGTGATCTGATCCCCGCTCGGCGACAACGAGTTCTTTTCGGCGAGGAACGCTGCCGGTGACAGTCCGGCATCGTCGGAACCGCCGGTCATCCAACGAAGTTTGAACTCGTCGATGCCCGTGAGTGCGGTTGTTCCCACGTTCTGCCTGGTCACCATCTGCTTGGTCCGCATGTCCCATTGAAGGTAGGCGCCGTCATAACCGCGAGCAGGGTCTTTCGCCTGCTGGTTTTTAGCGATGAACGATGCGTTGGCCTCGATCAGTTTCTCGACCGGTTCAATTGAGTAGTACTGCAGGACCGATTTTTTGCCGCCGGCATATTGGACTGTCACGAAATTCTCGCCCAATGAGTTGAACTTGACGTCGTAGAGTTTGTAGCCGTTAGCCTCACCCGCAGCGGTAATGGTTGCGTCATTCCCCGCGGCGCCCAGTCCTCCGCCGGGAACGACCGCATCAATGCCTGCTTTCGCCCGCACTGCAAGTTTTGCGGTGGTGTCCTGCGGAATGGTCATGCCAGGCAGTGAGACTGTGTCGACGACACCTGCCTCGTACAGCACGTTGTGGAGGTCAGCGTAGTTCTCAGCCCAACGGAACGTGAACCCATAGCTCGTTTTCTGACCGGCAGGGACGGTAGCTGACGTTGCTGGCAGGTACTGGGCAGCCTTGCCGGCGTTCACCCGTGTCGGTGCGGCACTCTTGGAGTGCACGTAGTACTCGACGAGGCCTTCGAAGTTGGGGTCCACCTCGGCGAAAGGGCCTTCGCCGGGACGTGCCTTGTCCTTGAACTCAAGCTGGGTGTTCTCATCCGGGACCATGACCAGGTAGGGGCCTTCACCGTTGGGTCGCTGCCAGTACATGTAGGACCCGTCATCGGCCACAAAGGAGTGCCGGGCGACGTTCTGCTCGTAGATGGCGGTCTGGTCATGTTCTTTCCACCAAGAGTTCATGAGCAGCGGGACGCTCAAGTCCTGGATTTCCATTGGCTGCGCCGACGTGTTTTCAATGTCGATGGACCAGTCAAGGACATCCCGGCTTTCGCCGGTCAACGCGTACTTCTCGGTCAGGTTGAACCCACGAATTCCGGCGGCGTTGGCTGAAGTCCCTGAGTAGCCAACTTCAATTCCAGCCTCCGTCGATGTGACTTTGCGGATGTCATCGGAAAGACCTGTCATTCGGGGACTTCCGTCGACCTTCAGCCCGAGGTCTCCCACCCAGCGGGAATCGTTAACGTCGAAGGACGGCCTATTCTTAGGGTTCATGACATAGTTCGTACAGCTCGGACCGTCGGTTGCGTTGCCGAGATGGTAGACACCCCCAGTACTCCGGCTCACTGCCACATTGAAGCTGTCGGAAGTCAGGATCTCTTCACCCAGCACAGGATTAGGCGCGACGTCGCCTGTTACAGCGAATTCACTGACCCCGAGGGCTGCGAAGCTGGTCCCATTGGTCGTCGCGTCAAAAACCGCACGGAGCTTAGACGTATTAATGGGGGACGCGAACGTGACCGCGTTGACTGCGTCCTTCGCACGAGGATACGACGCGCCGTCCTTCAGTGCGATATCGGTCCAGGAAGCTCCGTCCCAGGACTGCAGCTTCCAGGACGTCGGAACAGCGAGGCCATCCCCTGCCGTGTCCGACGCGTTGTCGCTCCAAAACGCAATGGACGCCCCGGTCAGAGTTCCTTGCCCCGACCAGTCATACTGGAGCCATTGCTGAGCGGGACGGTTCGAGGAGTAAGTTCCCCACAGCTGATTCTGCGCACCGCCGTTATGGACGACACTTCCATCATTGACTGAGTTGATGTTGTTCCATGACGCCGTAAATGACGCCGAAATCGTTGCGTGTTGGGCCGGGGTAGCGGCCGACGAAGGTGCTTCGCAGCGCTCTCCGGAAACGACAGAGGGCGCCTGTCCTGCGGCCGTGGCCGTCCCAATTGAACCGTTGGCGAAACTGATGGCTGGGGCTGCCAGCCCCAGCACAATTGCCGCGGCCAGCCCAGTTGAGGTCACTGGGAGCCGAAATAGAGTTTTCATATCACCGCGCACTTCCTTGTCGCGAGAGAAGCACGGACACTATGCCCAGCTTCCCGGGACACACCGCGTGCACCCAAAAGAACAGTAGGGTAGCCAAAACATTAAGTAAAGGTTTTCGGAAATTTTCGCGCAGTCGATCCTCTCCCGTGAACCGCGTGGAGAGAGCGTTAGCCAATGAGATCCGAGTGGTACAGATACTGCCCTGACTGAAGAGCTCGCTGTACGACCCCGCTACTTCTGCGATAGCGGCTTCGTGAAGAGGTACTCCCTTCTGCCCACCGCAGGAAGGTGTTAAAACCTTCATTCGGAGGTTTGGAATGGGCCGACGGGAGTGCCCTCACCTCTAATGCCGATAACAGAGATTCCGTAAACCTGTTGGGACTCGGACACCAATGCTTCAGGGCATGTCGAGCCGGGTTTTGTAGGCGGTGTTTTTGTTGGTGTTCCAACCGGCGATGATGCCGGCGCCGAGCATTTGGTCGGTGAGTCTGGCGAAGCGGTAGCCGGGGTCGGTGTCGAGGGCGAGTTGCATGAATTGGT
>NZ_JAVTJB010000029.1:0-52683 GCF_031843805.1 Arthrobacter sp. WCS2018Hpa-7 | reverse complement strand
GGCCGCGTCGAGAACCATCCCGGTTACTCGCGAGGAATCCGGCGACAGAGCGGCTGCTTGAAGGGCGATTGCAGCGCCGAGCGACCACCCAAAAAGGACAATGCGCTCAGCGCCATGGGAAATGGCGTAGTTGATGCCGGCCTCGACGTCATGCCACTCGGTCTGGCCGAGACTGTAGCGGCGATCGTACGACGGCGGTGCGTCGCCGTCGTTGCGGAACGAGACTACCAGCGACGTCAGTCCCAGGCGGCTTGCGACGGGTATGCCGCGAAGTGTCCCGGCTCTTTTACCGCCCATGCCATGGATGTGGATGGCCCATCCGCCGGATGCATTGACGCCAGCGGACGCATCAAATCTCCACGCTGGGGCGACGCCGTTGGCGACTGGAATCTCAACGTCTTGGTACCGCAAACCAAGCTGCTCCGGTTTCGAGTAGACGTACCCACTCCAGATACCTGCCATGGCTTGTTCAAGGTCCCCCGAGTCCACTCGCTCAACTACCCGGACTACTGAGTTTCGATCAGGGTGGGTGCCAACGACCGGTCCGAGGCATGCGTGGCCCGCCCCCTGCTCAAACCACAGACTGTATCGTCCCGGTGCTCTCGTTTGTTCCGTAGCGGGGAGTTCGATCTCTAGAGATCCGTTCCCATTGGTGTGCACAGCCCGAACTTCCAGACCCTCACGACGGCTGTATTTTGGTACTACGACGTGACGAGCGAAGTAGGCTGCACCGGAGACGCCTGCAAGCAAAGCCCCGGATGCAGCGCGAACTCCAACCTTTAGAGCTCTACGACTGTTCACTGTCGGCATCGTCCACCCCCTTACCCCGATTGCGTTCGTCAATCACTTGACGGAGCCTCACCAGGGTTTCCGAAGAGATCCCCTGCAACTGACGAGCGGCGAAGTTCCGCACACGTGACTCACGAAGGGTACGGAGCAGTTCCAGCTGAGTGTCTACAAGCTTTGGTATCTCCCCGGCATCGTCCAAGAGGTAATCACGGTCCACTCCAAAAAACTCTGAAAGATTCCGAAGCAGCGCGGGATCGGTCGCCAACGAGCTGTCCCCGCTGCGCATATAGGCCCAGCGGGAGCGGGAAACCGGCGTTCCACGCTGACTCATATGCCGATTGATCTCGGGGTAGGTCAATGCCTCCGATCCCTCGGCCTCGTAGAGGTCAAGTAGGAGATTGAGTTTTCGTGCCAATCTGGCCTGTGGCGTCTCGGAGGAACTGGCATCATTCGTCATATCGCCTGCTCCCCCTTCCGTCGACGAACCGGAACTTGGCGCACGATCGGCCCCGCCAGGTAGTTCTCAACTGCGTATAAGACACTTAGGTCGTGGATGTCCAAGGAGCTGCCTAAACCGGGCTCTACTAACAGTGCGTCCTGTACTTCAACAAGCATTCTATGGAGTCTTTGTGCCGTGTCCTGTTGGCTGATCATTTCGGTGTCTCGCACGAGCCGAACGTTTTGCCGTTTCTGTGTTGTCTTTTCCCAGATTTTCGTCAGGTCGCTAACCAGCTCCGCCTCGGTAGCGGATTGCTTACGGCGGAGAATTCGACGCGCCACGGGCGGAATGGCCAGACCTACGCACAGGAAAATCATGGCGGCAACGACCGCCGCATCATAAATAGGCGAGACCGCACGCATAGCATCCAGGCGCCCTTGCAAATGCAGAACGTCCATGATGAGCACAAGCAATACGAGGAGAACGGCGAAGCTACAGCCAACCCCGATGAACGTAAATGCCGTGCGGAAATAGGGTCTCAACATATCGCCGCGAAATCGAAGACACGTAACACCGGTAACGCTAACCACGTAGCCGATGTAAACGAACTGGATGGATGAGTAGAGGGCTGCAGACCACTGGTCACCGTAATCCACCATGAAACGAGTGGAACTCCCCTGGGTGACGATGGCGCTGAAGCTGACTGTAAGGCCCGCGATCACCACCGCCAAGAGAATCATGCCAGCACTGTCTCGTCTGTCGACCGTCTCGTCAGGCGTAGCCGCCCGGATGATAGCTCTCGAGAGAAAGTAGATGCCCACGACCATAGATATGTTGGCCAACAGGTCCACGAAGTTACGACCGCTCAGGACAGAATCAATAGCCAAGTAGACCTGATCGACGTTGAGCGTCAGTGCGACTGCAATAGTGATCGAGGCCGTCAGCACGCTGTAATCGCGCCGTCTCCTGATTCCAGGAAACAGGCAAAAGACGAGTAGCCAAATCATAGCCGCGGCCACTGTCTGGATCATTCGAAGACCTTCTCGAACGATCGTGGCTCCCTGGCACTGTTCCTGATTGCTGCTGCGAAGAGATCTGCCAGCGATTCCGCAGCGGCCTCCAAGTCATCAGTGAAGCTGCTGCGGGCAAGAACGCGTGAGACAAGTCCCACGGAAAGATTTGGGAACAGGACTTCTATGTAGTCCGCGGGGACGACTAGTTCGTCGTGCCTCAAGACCATGTGCCCGAGTTCGTGCAGGACGAACTGTTGCCGGTGCAGCCCAGAAGGACTAATGGCATGCAAGATGATTTCTATGTCGTCCGTGGATAGCCACAAGCCGCAGACCGATCCACCATTCAGAACTTCGGCAGCTTCGATATGTATGGGCCGATGCCGGACGCCTTCGATCACTTCGACGAGTCGTTCCAGGTTCAGATGGGTCGGAAGCGCTAAGGAAGCGAAGGCATTCGCGGCGCGTTCCGCCGGCGATTGTCCTGAGGGGTATGTGTTGTCGTCCATGTGCATCCCCAGTGATGCGTTCAGCTTCGATTCGTTGATGACGCCTAGTCAGTAGCCAGGCCCGAGCCAATCGCGAACCCTCAAATCAATTGAACCCTTGAACTCTGGACATGTCCAGAAGCGACCGGCGGTTCCTGCCGGCCAGCCCTGCACACCGAGTCACCCCTGAATGCACGTGTCCTACAACGTGATTGATGGGCGTTGGGTGAAGCAACTTCGCGCTGTCTTGGTCCACACCAGCCGCCGCTGATTGGCATTGACGTGTCCGATAGGCACCAAGCTTGTGTGAGACGTTACTCGGGCTGTTGATTAGACATACGGTCGAGGAACACCGCTGTAACTATCAGGGCGCCACGTGCTCTTCGTTTCTTCCTGCGAGCCGGCTTTTGGACAGGCGGGAATCAAATTGGAGCGGACGCAGGCGACCAATAGTCACGGGTTATGAGATTCCGTTCTAGATGAACCTATCCAAAAGGTTGATCTTGGTGGTTTCTTGGGCGGTTAGTGGCCATGGAGATGGCGCTGTTTCATTCAAGATGGCCGTTCCTAAACGGGCTCGGTCAACCGGCGTGCGTGGCGGCGTAGTCGTTGCCGCAGCAACCCCTTGTTCTACTCGCCGTTCGACTCTCTCAGAGGTTCAGATGCTGCACTCCGGTGGAAGACAGGTCTGCTAGGTGCTGGATTTGAGCAGGTCATGGCCCTTAATGCTGGTCTGTCGACAGAGCACACACCCTCATATCCGGCAGCCGGATGAGACACCCGCTCCAAGAGGTGCCTGACCGGGTCCGGATAATATTTGCTAGCCGCAAAATGCTAGGAAGCGAGCTCAGTCTAGGCCGGGTTACCGGCACGTCGTGGAGGCATCATACCGAGGTGCCTGCACAGTTCCCGGGACTAGGAAGGAGTTTGACATACTCTGTTACGACACCGGCCTGTTTGGGGAGAGAAAACACATTATGAATGACCGCATACGGCAAGCCCGCCAGTTCATACAAAGTGCCGTGCAGGAGGTAGCTCAACAGAACCTGAGTGACCACGGTGACGACCAACACCGAAAGGGCTTCACCAGCGCAGCTGGTATTAGCCTGCGCCATATTCAGGACGAGATCGACATCCTGAGAGAGCAGCTGAAGGGTCCTGGCCTGAATAGGGCCGAACAAGGGCTCTATGCTCACTTGGACGAACTGAAGTCAAAAATCGAATCGGACTTTGACCTTTACTGGCAAGGCAGCGGCGTTGACTGGCGTCCTGCCAAGCCTGTCGTCAAGGGCGTCACGAGGCAGACCGGAGAGTCGCAACTGTAGAGCCGGCGCGAGTCAGTGCTCTGGCGTGATCAACCTGGCTTCACGGATCGCAGATCGACCCACGACGAGTTCAGTCGCAAGGCTTGATTCGCCCGGTATGCGATGACCAACAGGCCACGCGCAGTTCTCGTTGGCTCGCCTGCGAGAACGCCGTCAATCCTTGACGGATTCGACGGTACCGACGTCATTGACCTTGGCTGCCCTGATGTCGAGGGCAGCCCGCGTTCCATGAAAACCGAAAGCCTTCGGCAGCGACTCCCCCAACTTTTTACGTGGGGGCTGTGCCCCGCCGATTGAGGGGCCGCAGCCGGAATAGGGATTCCGTAGGGCAGGGCAACCAAACGTCTGACCCCGAACGTCCTTGGTGGGCCGCTACGAGGCAGCGGCATAACGATGCAGGAGTCTGTCGGGGGCCTGAGTCATTCCGATTCAGTGAGAGGATGTGCTGATCCAATGATGAGAGGGCCTTCGGCATGCAACTTGATTTTCCCAGACCCGCGGAATGGACTGGGCTTGAGAACCTGACCGCGATGCTCGTCGAGAACGAATACGGCTCCCTGAACGTACAACGGCTCGGCAGACAAGGGCAGCGGCAGGACGGCGTAGACGTCCTGGCCAGCACGTGGGGTCCCCACGGGGACCTGCAGTTCGGCTACCAATGCAAGGCCGTGCAGTCCCTTACCCTGACGCAGGTCGAGGCCGAGTGCGCGCTGGCAAAGAACTTCAAGCCAACAATCGATCGCTACATCATCGTCACAACGATCCCGCGTGACGCCAAACTGCAGTCGTCCGTCAGGGGAATTGACTCTAAAACGTACGGCTTTCCTGTGGACATCTGGTTTTGGGATGATCTAAACGAAAAAATCAACAGAGCAGCAGAGGTAGCGCAGGCATACTTTTCGAAGATCACCCTGGAAGCGCAGCCTGCAGCAGCATCAGCCCATGCCGGCTCCTTGCACAGAGCTCTCGACCGCGCCGCGTTCCTCGACTCGATCCATTACGAGCGGAGCGTCAAAGAGCTGTTGGTGGCTCTGGTGCGAACTAGAGCCTTCATGCGGACGGGGTATCTGCATGACAACCTCAAGAACTTTGTGGAGTCAACCGTGCCCCCGCACAAGATCGGCGATAAGAGGTACACGACTTTCTGTTCCACGTTCATCAACAAGCTTGATCAGTTGTATTACTTCGTTCAGGCGAACATGGACGAGCTCAAGGACACAGGAACGAACAGTGGCGCTGCCGCCGCAGCCAAGTTCACGAACTTGCGCGCCGAACTGCTTGTACTGGCCAACAAAGAGTTCGTGAGGCATCAGCTGGACGAGCTGCCGATCCAGGTCTAAACGGTTTCACTCCTCTGGACAAAACTTCGCACCCTGCATCGGGATACCGCGCCGCCCTCACCGTGACCGCGACGGGCGGCACGGCCGCTGCTTTCACCACGCTGCCGGCCATGCCCCAAACGAGCTTTGGGAGGTTCTACATCTCCGCCTGAACCTGCGTGGCTGGCATGTACGGCCACCTGGATCGATTATTATCAAGACGAAGACATTGCGGGCTCAGCACCCGCAAAATGGCATTCAGAGCACACCGCGAGGAGTGCCTGAAGTGAACGGGGATTTGCGATAACGCTTACTACAGGACCTGCCGTCGACGATGATGCCTTTGACTCGTACACGGCCGAAGTCGACACCTATGCTCGCACCTGGTTTACGAAGCGGACGGAGCCTCAAAGATCTTTCTTGGCCACGCGCCCGGACTTAAAGGCTGCTCTTTTCAAGCGAGTTCTCAATGGCCAGCACACGTTCACGGAGCACGTTTACCGCGATGAAGGCGATTGGCATCCCGAACGGCGGGACCTGCAGGATGAACTGGTGGCCCGGAGAAGCGGTGCGGACGCGTCAGCGCCGGCGCAGCCGGGAAAAGGGGCGGTCTACGTGCTCATCGGACTGCCTGGTTCCGGGAAAACGTCCGCCCTGCGGCCTCTGGTGTTCAGCCATGCCGGACTAGACCCATCCGAGGTTTCAGTCAGTGACGCTGACGAACTTCGCGTCGAATTTCCTGAGTACGCGTCAGGGCTGGGGTCCGGAGTGGTCCAGGATGAGTGCTCAGAACTCATGTACACCCGTCAGATTGGCACCGATCCGCTCGAGCCAGGACTGCAGGGCGCCATTCTGGAGACCGGCCAGACAACCATCATCGACGTCATCGGTCACGAGGACTATTTGCCGCAGATGGTGACGCGCCTCCGTCGTAACGGGCGGCGGGTTTTCGTTCTTCATGCCAGTTGTGCCACGGAAACGTGCATGCAGCGCGCGAAGGTAAGGGCTCTACAGACTGGTAGGCTCGTTCCGCTCTGGATGATCGAGTCCAAGCGCGGAATGCCAGAGAGGGCCCTGGAAGCAGCAAAGTCCACTGGAAAGCTCAGCGGATGGGCTGTCGTGGATACCAGCGGTGAAGTTCCCCGTGTCATCGAAAGCCACCGTTTTGAAGTTGCAGCGTAACCTGAGAAATATCCCCAAGGTCAGGTGAATCTGCTGCGTGCCGCAGTTGGAGTGCGTAATACTTGAAGCAGGAAGGAGGTCCTCCGCATGAATAAGAACCAGGCTCTGGCCATTGCCGACGCTTCTGAGCGTCTCGTCTACGCGTATGTATCAGGAAATACACGGGAAATTCATGCAGCCCAAGAGGACCTCCGTATCGCCAAGGACATTTCCGATGGCCCCCCGTCAAACGCCGTGATTGCGCAACTGATCGAGAACGATCCGATCGGCTCTGCCGCCGCAGGAATCCTGTCCTTTCCTGATCTGCAAGCGATCATCGCTTCGGATCTTGAGACTCATCTGGACCCCGAGGAAGTCATCGTTGTTACCGACAACCCTGCCAATCTCCGTATCGTCTTAGCAGCCCGGATGAACGGCGTCACACTGGATGAGATGGTAAACAAACCACTGCTTGACAGAAGGGACTTCGCTTTGGCCGCTCGCGGTGACAGGCGACGTGCGGCCGAGCTCGTTGAGGGGTTGCGAAACAGCTTGGACAAGACCAAGAAAAAGTGAATAGCTCCAGAATCGAAAGCGCCCAGCGGCTGGCGGACATGCTCATCGAACGACTCGACGCCACCCCGCCGATTGACATCGTGAAGCTGGTTGAAGAGCACGCGTCCATTCATCCCTTCCCCAGCAATATTCCCGACTTGGACGCAGTGCTATTGGGGTTGGACTCCGATGATAAGCATGTCTTCGTCAACACTGAACGACCGCCAAGGCGGCGCCGCTTCACCCTGGCCCACGAACTCGGGCACATCATGCTTTCGTGGCACCAAGCCCATGAGCTTATCTGTGAAGCTGACAGCGAGAACGATGGAGATGATCCGGATCTCTCTCACCGGCTCCCGGGGTCGGATCCCACATCCGAAGAGATTCGCATGCAGGAGCTCGAAGCTGATGCCTTCGCAGCTCGAACGCTGGTCCCCAAACGCTTCATCGACTCCATAGCCGGGTTGAGCGTCTCCGAGATGTTGGAGAAGCTCCAAACTGCTGATGTGTCCATCCCCGCGGGCATGCGGGCACTGTCAGATAGCTTGCCGCCCGGCTTCGTGTTCGTCATGCTCGACGACTCTGACTTGGTCGAGCGGACCTGGCGGTCCGGGCCGCCGTCGTCGGGAGTGCCCACGGTCCTGGGCATCAGTCGGGGCCTGCCTATAGATAAACCGCTAGCCCTCCGGACAATGGCCGATCATGGCTGGGCCTACCACTATGGCCGGCGGGTTTGGTGGGGACGAGCCGAAATCGACATCCCTGTACCAGAGGGTGACGCTGAGTGGCGGCCGCTGCTTCGGTCTCTGTGCGATTCAGTCACAGACACTCCGGCCGCGGCTCACAGGATCTGGTCCTCCGTGTGCGCGATTGGTGGAGCCTTGCAGGGCGAGGTCGGTGACGTGGCGTTGGAACGTATGGCAGGGCTCCTCACCATCCGGCTTAGGCGGCGTGTGGAATTGGACGATTTCGTGAAGTCCCCCCAGTTAGAGGATTTTGTGTTCGCTCGCGCACGTGACCTGCATCGTTCCGCACGCAAGAACAGAAGCCAAAAACTTACCCGGTAGACAGGCTTCAACGGAGGCGATGTTCAAGGGCATCAATTCCGTTGGAACGCTGTGGATCCGACACCCGCGGTCCGGCTGACACACCTGTTTGCCTGGATTTCCATGACAGCTTCAAGAGCATGATTGTTGACGGAGACCCTGCATGAAAACAATTTCCCGATCCCGGTTCGACGCTCTGGCAGGCTATAGCCGAGCGCCATCTGCCGCGATGTTTCTGCAGGAGCTTGCCTGGTTTGAAGCAGCGGCCGGACGGCTACTTGCGACGATCGCGGTTGACAACGATGGGGACTTCGTCGTGTTGATCCTCGCGCCCGACTCGGTCGAAAGGTTCCGATGCATTTCTTGCCTACAGGGCATCGAGAGTCCCGAGTCGGCCTACACCGAGCTAATCCGGCACGTCGTTCGCATCATCCCCGAACTGGATAAATTGCGCATCCAAAGTGATGAGCCAAGGCAGGCCGTGGATTTCTTCACCCCGCTAGGAGCCGAGGACAAGCTGAACCCTGGTTTTCGCCAACTCCTATCTGGTGACTCATTTCGCGCAGCGAAGGAGATCATTGGCGCCATGATGCGCTGGCATGAGGACGTCGACGGTAACTTCGTCGAACAGTTCCAGACATCAGGTTTCGATGCCCGCATTTGGGAGCTCTACTTGTTCGCTGTGCTGACCGAGGCCGGGTTACAGGTGGACCGTCCCTCGCCGGCACCCGATTTCCTTGCAAGCGGGCCCCACGGTGAGTTTGCGATGGAAGCAACCACTATCAATCCGAGTCAGGGAGAAGATGGTCAACCCGCCCCATCACAGAAGCCAGCGAATGAAAAGGCCGTAGAGGACTACGTCAACCACTACCTCCCTATAAGGTACGCCGGACCGCTAATAACTAAGCTCAACAAGCGGTACTGGACGAAGCCCTCTGTGGAGAATATACCCATGGTTCTGGCCATCCAGGACTTCCACGACGACATGTCCATGACTTACAGCGGAACAGCCTTGCCAACATACTTGTACGGATACGCGCAGGTGCCATCACGCGATTCGCAGGGTCAGCTCCGTATTACCCCAAGGCCGATCACCCACCACAACTGGGGAGCCAAAAGAGTTCCTTCTGGATTCTTTTACCTGCCCGGGGCCGAAAACATCTCCGCTGTCGTCTTCAACAGTGGAGGAACTCTCTCAAAATTCAACCGGATGGGGGTCGGAGCCGGCCTCGGCTCAGACCACGTCCTTCTCATCAGGCGCGGCTTCGTCGCAGACAACAACCCAAACGCCTCGGAACCGCTCCCCTATGTACATTTTGTTCGCCAAGACGATCCAGAAACATGGATCGAAGGGATGGATGTTTTTCACAATCCAAACGCAACGAACCCGCTCGATCCCGAACTGCTTCCAGGCGCGGCCCACCACACCCTCACCGCAGAAGGCCTTGTGGAAACTATGTCGCCGGCATGGAAACCACTACAGTCGCAGACTTCGATCCTGACGTTCCCGGCCTTCGACATCTGATACGAGTACGTCAGATTCGAACGTCGCAACCGTGCTGAAGCAATTCGATGCATAGAAATCTGCGTGGGGAGGGACATTAGTTGGTCCCGCCCAGGCAGATTTTCTAACGCTTTGCCTTGATCCATCTCGCACAGTGACGCCATCGCAGCAGGCCGGGGAAAGGGTTCCGGCCGCGCCGTATCTGTGTTTCAGCTACCGGATGCCCAGGCAAAAACTGACGGTGCATCTGCACTGCTGGCTTACGGAATGCCCAGATACCCCCGAGAACTCCTGGTTGCCCTGAAGTTCGCTAGGAAAGTCGGACTTGAAGTCCTGCTGGTCACTGACAACCGCTTTTCATCCATAGCCGACGAAGCCGACCAAGTTCTTGTCACCGAACTCAGCCGTTCATTCACCTTTGATTCCTATGCGGCCCCCACAGTCCTGACAATGCTCCTACTGGAACAGATCACGGATCTACTTCCGGAAACGGAGGCAGCAGGGCTGGATCGTTTTGACGAGCTTGCCCAGGAGCAGCAATTTTTTGTGCCCTGACGTTGTGGCCTCACCTGTTTCCAACACTCACTCCCGTGTTTCCCCTTACGCGCGAGCTGAATATGCTCGCCGAGCCTCACCCGACGGTGGCCGTGAGTCAGGAGCAGGAATTGAACGGACCGAGAGGTTCACTCCTGCCTTGATCGCCTCGGATCTTGCCTGCCCCGTATGGCGGGCCGCCAGGCATTGCGACATTTCCGCCGTTTCCGGGCTCTGATGTTGATTCGGATAGCATTTCGCAGAACAGGACTATGAGGTTCGTGGGATAACCGAAGCCACGACCCACCATCGTCCGCAAAACGGACTTATGCCAACGCCGGTTGACTTGAAGTCCCTCTCCGGAGGCCGCCTATCATGGGAAGCAAATCTTACTCATGCCCGGTCGAATCAATCATATTCGAGGCCTAATCCCCAGGCCGGGCGGCCGGTTACCGATGGAGGACAGGAGACCCTATGCTGCAGGTCGCAACCGGGAAGTTTTTTCGAGACGTCGCACTGCATGAGACCACCCATCGGCGCGTCTTGTTCACCAACACGCGGGTCATCGGCCGCGACGAGATCGTGCTGCCGGTGGCACGGCTCGTCCCATCCACAGAATGGACCAAACCGGTCAGTTCCGTCTCAGTTGAGATCTGGGAAAAGTTGGAGGCAGTCAACCTCGCCGGCAGCGAGGAAGGCATCCTGTCAACCGGGGGCGACTCCCTGTTTGACGACCTCGCCGCCGTTCTCTCCTTCGCCGCCAATGCAATTTTCAGCCCCGATGTGGACTTGGTCCGACGTCTGATTCCAGATGCTGGCAACAAAAACGACCCTCGATCGCCCTCGCACATTCTGCGTAAAACCTTCGAACCCGGCACGCTCCTGCAAGAGGATCAAATCAAGGATCTGATCCTCTTTATCGAACGACTTCTAGCGCTCAATCGAGAAAACTATGAGCTCACCATACGGGCCATCCGCCAGGTGGTCGCCGCCAGTACAAGAGTGGTCGACGACCCGTCGCTGGCGTATACCATGTTTGTAGCAGCTTTGGAGTCATTGTCGTCCTCCGCCGAAGCACCACAACAAACTTGGGATGCCTTTGACGGCCGCAAAAGACGTCTCATCGACACAGCTCTGACCGGTCTGGATGACGCCGCAGCCGGGAGAATCCGCGATGCCGTGCTATTAGCCGATAAAGCAGGAGCCACACGCCGTTTCGTGGCTTTCGTCGTCGACCACATCAGCCCTTCCTATTACCGGGACGAGGCCGTTGACGCGCTTCGGCCAATGCCGGCCTTCTCCATGGAGAAAGCTCTAAAGCGCGCGTACGGAATCAGATCCCGGAACGTCCACGGCTTGGTAGAGCTTGCACCGGAAGCATGGACTCACACGGGTCAGGCCGACTCTGTGGACCCCGCTGGGGAAGGTCTGATGTTGAGCCTCGAAGGACTCAACCGGCTGTCTCGTCATGTCATAAGGGAGTTCGTTTTCCGTGCCTCGACCGTGCAGGTCGGTGCATTCGACTACCGCCGCTCGCTGCCCAACGTCATCCGCATGCGGTTGGCACCTGAAATGTGGATCAACGATGCGACCGGGCTGACGGCGAAAACGTCCGCCGCCTACTTCGAAGGCTTTGTCGAATTGCTACTCGACAAAGCTCCCAAAGAGCCTCCTGCAGACGGCCAGCCAACAGATCCCGTGATCCTGCCGGCCATGGGATCCGTCTTATCACGCGTCGAGGCCCTTCTCCCGCAGACCAAGAACTTATCCGCCAAACGGTCCATGGTCGGAATCTATGTTCTATGGAACTCATTGCTGCCGGAAGAATCACACCCGGCAACAGCCTCAGCTTTTCTCGAAAAGTACACCCCGCTTCTTGAGGTCCCGAGCCTACAATCCTTCACCGTCAGGATCATCCTCGAAAGCGGGCCGGAATGGACCACAGAGGAGCTCCTCGAATTCGCCGAAAGTCGCCTGAAAGAACGAGCCGCCGGCAAAGCGGAGCCCATAGCCGCAGTCATCGAAGCCGCCATAGCTGCAAAGCTCGCTATGGCGTGCGCGGCAGCGGGCCAGACGGAAGCTGCCACGGCGCATCTTTCGCGGGCGATGGAAGAGCTTCCAGGAAATAGGCGCCTGATGGACGCGGAATCGAAGTTCCTCAGCAATGGTTCGCTCGAATTGGATCTGCCGGCCTTACTCGTCGGAGCCCCGCTGACCCAGAGCAACGAGGACCTAGCATCGCCATCATAGGATCGTCGCCGACATTAAGGCTGAGGAACGGGAAGGATCACATTCGGCTTCAGGTCTAAGGTCGAAGCGCTCAATACGATCACGCTCAGACCCTCTCCTTGAGCACCGGTTCGGACCAGGACACGGACCCACGGCGGAACACCACGTAAGCATGCCGGCGCCGTGGGAGAAATCCTGGACCTGCGGAGTCCTCCGGGTGATCACGCCACCCCCTCCTCCCCTAGGCTCGACGCTGTCGTTGAAGGACTAAAGCCGACCTAATCTGAATTTCGCCACTTTGGGCCATGGCTCCATCAATGACATGAACCGTGGTCAGTTACCCGCTTCGGTCGCGCCTATCGCAGGTGTTCCCTCCTTTAGCAGGCTCTTGAACACGAAAACTCCGGCCCGATCACTCATCACGTGTTCGTCTCCGGGCATGTCTTCGTAGATCTCCGTGGCGCCGTTAACTTCCTCGACCGCCTTGCAGTGAGTGCCGTCAGGTTCAGTCTGCATCAGGTACGTCAGTTTGCAATCACATCGGGTCACAAATGCATAGAAACGTCCTCGTGTGGCTTCCCTAAGTAAGGCGACCGGGTAGTGGAAAACGTGTTTTCCGCATACCGCTGGGACTTGAACTCTATCCCCAACAATGACGCTCTTGGCCACGTTCACTGCCGGGGACCACGGGTGAAGTTCCAGATGCTTCAGGGCCGGGCTCAGCACTCTTCCATCGGCGAACTGGAGAAAGCCTGTTTCGTCGCAAGGCTGTCCTGCTGGCCAAGAAAGGATCTCGCGAGAGGGCCACAGTTGTGGCAACTCCAGATCGCTCCTGACAGGAAAATCGACATCCGGCGTCGTGATTCTTAGGCCCTGCAGGAGTAGTTGGCCGAGCACGATAGTCATGACATATCCATGGGGCAGATCGGGTTCCGGAAACCCTGACATCCCCATCGTGACCGGGGTAACCCGCACGGCCGAAAATTCGTCCGTACCCGCATAACGCCCAAGCCAGAAACGGCTCGCTTCCAAGGGCCGCAGCTGGTCGCGACGCGAATACAAGCCGGCGTACTCGGAGGACGGCAAGCCGTATCCTTCATCGCGCTGCTTATCACTGGAGATAAGCATCGCGGTCAGTGCCGTCTTGTGGACCCACATGGCGATCGCGGATTGGTCTTCAAGGTTAATCGTTCCTGGTTCCCCAAGGATCAGCGGTGACAGAACCCTTTGGGCGATACCTTCCAGGTCGCTCATCCAGCCGTTGTTGCAAGTGGCGCAAAAGTTCTTGACGGTCTGGCGGTATGGGGGCTGACGGCCCATGTCACGGTGCAGCCCGTTCAGCGGGCCCGCCTTGTACTGTACGGGGCTCATGTCGAGACCGAGTCTGCCCACCCATTGGCCGAAGACGTGCTCGCGGGTCAGTGGTTGCGTGGAATCACAAAAGGCGCAGGAGGACATGTGTTGATTATGCAGGCGCCGGGCCAGAACCCGGAATCCGGCTCGGCTCTTCAACGCGGAGGTCACCGGCGGCGATCCCTTGAGCGCCGGGGCTCGTTCTTGGTGGGATTTTGCTTACCGGCTGACGCAGGTCCTGTGGGCAGTGCTTCGTTCGCTGCATCCACGCATTCGGCGCAGAGGGTTGGGCAACAACGACAGGTTCAGTCCACCGGCGCAACACATACGAATTCGGCCAGGAGAGTCGTTGGGCGCGTTCCACAGAATGCAATGGACGAGGTTGGTACCGGGGGCGACAATGAAACATAGGTGCCGAAGGAGGTCTTACAGCTTTGAGAATGGATCCACCGGAACGGAGCAATGCCCGGAAACCCCCGTGCGTGGCACAGAGGCTGGACACGTCGACTCTCGCGGATCGCCGTGTGCAAATTGCCGCGGCGAGGCTCCGGGTAACGCTTGACAAGCGACTGGGTCGGGTGACGCCGCCCAGGACAACGGCTTTGGCCAAGGAAGAACTTTAAGCCCACCCTCTACGAATCATTCGAACCACGCCCCGGACTCCGCAGCATCTGCGAGGCTTGGTTCCTTGGACCGCAGCGACAACTCGCGGCCAGCGGCTACCACCCATACTCGGGGATAGTCCCTTGGCGATCTCAGGATCATGGCTACTTCGCTATGCCCCAAGTCCGAAATGGGCCCGTACACCTCGACAGCCGCGTTGGGTCCGCAAGCTCGAAGTGCCTCCCACAGTGCAGGTGTCGGATTCAAGCGGAGCCGGCGGGTGACTTCTTGGTGCGCTGGCCAGGCCGGGATTCCCAATTCGGAGATTTCGTGAAGCTGCGCTTCCGTGAGCACGGACTCGGGCAAGTGACCTTCCTCTTCGACGCAGTGATGCAGCAGCAGCGCGCTCATTTCGGCCGTCAATTGTTGACTGGAGCGCAAGAACTTGCCGGGTAGCCGCCTGGAAATGGCGGCGGCACCGATGCGGCTCGAAGAGAACAGCAGGGCGTGCAACGACGGAGCGGGCAGGCTGGACACGACCTGTTCAACCTTGCGGAACAGTTTCTCGAAGACTTCTGGGGAGGCTACGGTCAGAGCCGCCAAAGCCCAGGTCGCGCGGGAAAGATCGTCACTGTAGGCGTCGTGTTGCTGAATCCACCAATCGGCTTTTGATCGTTTGAGACGCACCTGATATTGGAGATGACCGTAATCCATGTCGGGACCGAGTGGTTTCCCGTCTTTGCTCAGCGTCGCTGCCGTCGTCCATGTTTCTTCAGATGCGGCTGCACCGATCAGGGCCAGATCGGTGGCAAGCCAACAAGGACCGAAGATTTCAGCGACGGAGCGAGCCGTATCCGCCCACACGGACGTCGTTCCGGATTGTCCCTTACCAGCCCTCATGGCTCTTTGGAGCTTCGCGAACCGGGGGTCACGGCCAATAAGCCGTTTGAGGGCGGCCTGCCTGCGGCCATCGGAGAGTGGTTCGTCAGGGTGTTCCGTCGGGTGAGCGTACGCTTCGTCGCGGCCGGCCACACGTCGCAGGAAGTGCTGGGGGGCGAGGATTCGGATCAGGTCGGCTGCGTAGCCGCTGCCGGTGGGAACGGCATCCGAGCTGAGTCCGTTGAGGACCGCTCTAACGAGATGCTGCTCGCCGCTGGATCCTTCTTTCGGACTGAGACCGGCGTTCAGTGACTTTATGGGTGCGGTCTTGAGCTCGGAGAGTATCTGTTCCGTGACGTCCGCCGGCAACCTGGATCCAGCGCGAAGTGGTCCCCCGATGTCAAGCCATGAGGCCGCCTGCGCGGTCCCGATGGATGCCATGATCCGGCCAGTCCACCAACGGTCCAGGGTGTCGACGGTGGACATATGCTTGGCGGCCAGCGCCGCGACTTCTGGTGCAATAGGAGACGTTGGGTCGTTTTGCAGGACCTCTTTCAAGTGCTCAAGATATGAAGCACCGCCACGGTCCTGGGGCAGCATGCTAAACGTGGGGTCGTTCGCTGCGGAATGTGCGAGGAGCCTGATGCTCAGATCATCAGTGAAGAGTCGGGTTGCTTGACTTTGGGATCTCGGCCTCGCGGCGAAAACGCCATCGCCGACCAGTGCCCAGGCGGTCATTCGGGACTGTGCGGGGTGGGAGCCTGATTCCCACTCTTCCTCCAACGCATCGAGGTGTGCGGCAAGATCCTTGACTTTGGCGAAGCCTGCGTAGAATCGGCTGACCTCACGCCAGTATGGGCGTCGCACGAGCTGTTGGAGCACCGTTGCCGGATCGAACTGCCGGTTGCTTGCACCTGCGAACTCGTACAGATATTTGGCGGCGAAGTACTCGCTGACCGATTGGACGTCGAAGGCGAACGTGCCTTGAACCTTGCTCGAGAGTGCCCATACACGGTCTGTTGCTGCCCTGAAAAGGTCATCGACCATAGACGTGTCTTTGTCGACGTTGAAAAGGTAGTTGAGAATGGCATTCTTGATGCTCTTCACGGGCAAAGCGTGCTGGGCGCCTTCCAGTTCAGCCTTGGTTTGGAAAAGCCAGCCAAGGTGCGCCGTCACTTCCTCAACGTCGTCGCGGTGTTCATGGACTTGAACACTCTTGGACGATTCCCGGTCCAGGAAGGTCTCCATGTAGGAAGAGTAGAGCTCCGTCCGGCCTGTTGGTATCGAGTCACCACGCTTGTGCATCAAGTAGAGCAAGATGGTCAGTTGCATGGGGTTCTTGGCCAATTGCGCGATGTGCGGTTCCATGGTGCGCTCACGGAAAGTCCGCTCCAACGTTCGGCGGTTTGCGCCCCGCACGGACTGCGCTGTGGCCCACCTGCGTAAATACGCGATGCGCAGATCCGGGCTGAGCGCGGACAGGGCGATCACTTCGAAACGATCCACGCTGGGCTCAGGCAAGCTGGACGCATTCGGCCGCGTGGTCACGATCAGCTGCGGCGGTGTCGTTCCCGTCCCTAGCCTCGCGGCGAAAAGATCGATCTCGTTAACGACGGCCCGCCGGACGTCATCCTGCGCGACCTCGTCCAAGCCGTCAAGGACAACCAACATCGGAAAGCGTTTCAGGATGTCGCCGACCATATCCACCGTGACAGTGAATCCTCCACTGCGGGCGGACAGCAGGTCGGCCAGGAATGCCTCGATCGACCGGTTTCCTCGCCGGAGGGTTGGTCGTTGTCTCTTGTTCGGCTGGTGGTCCTCATATGGGTCCCCTCCAGTGATCCAGTTAGCGTATTCATGGAGGTCCGCCCTCAGTGGCAGCCTTGACTGGGCCGGCTTGCGGGTCGGCGGGCGTCCACCGAGATAGTTGCTGGAGGCCAGGTAATCGGCGCGGTGCGTCTGGCAGAGATACTGCCCCAGCGTGGACTTACCCTGGCCGGGTTCGCCACGGACCAACGTTAGCGGCCGCGAACTGTTTAGGAGATAATCTACAGCCCCACCAAGATCGTCCGCCGTCAGCGTTCGGTTCCGTGCAACGACACTAAGGGCAGCCCGTGGTTCAGAGATGCGCTGGGCTTCCACGTCAACGAAGAGATCCACCAGCTCCAGCGAATCAAGCTCGGCCTGTTTGAACTTGACCTTGCTGTCTTCTACCCATTGGGCAGCGATGACTGCGGCCAGCAGGTCATGCATTGCCTTTTCTCGGTCATCCTCCGCCTTGCCCCGGATCATCGCCTGGACGGCGTCGACCCCGGCGAGCATCTCGGAGTACGTCCACTTCAGTTCAGCAGCGGAGTCGACTCTGGCGTCGAGATCCGCCTGCCACCAGACATCCATCTGGATCCCGAATGCTGCGCTGTACTTGAGGAGTTCCTGGTTGATGCGGTCCATGGAACCTCGGCGAGGCGATGACGTGCCGGCTACGCACGTCATCAAGATGTATTCCGACGCGCCTTCCTGGACAAGCCGTTCGATATTTTCCTTTTCGCCGTCGATGGCCTTCTTCAGCCAGGAAACCGGGTCCTGAACGCGCTTACTGCTCCACTTGACTTGGAAGATGATCCGGTCGGGCCCCTTCCCGGCCACACCGTCGCGGCCCCCGTCCGACTGCCCCACGGGGAAACACTGAACCTTGGGAAAGTGGATAGAAAGCAACGCACTGCACAGCTGCTGGAAGCGCTTTTCAGTCAATCGCTCGTAGAAATAGCGCCACGAATTGCCTGGCTGCTGGTTAAGGTCTTTGGACAACGGTGTTTTCCTCAAAATGGCAGTGGCATCTCTTCTTGGGCGCGCTGTGGCCATGTCGGCCGACTATGGCGCAGCGCCCCGCCATTACCGCCGTCTAGGTCACGAGCCGCAGCCTGGGGCGCGTGTCTTCTGCGCCGAGAATTTCACGAACCCGAGACACCGGCCACATGAGTTCATTTGCAAGATCGACAAGGCTGAAGCCATGCTGTTCCGCGAGCTTCTGCCCTTCGGAGAGCATCGACGGCAGTTCGCCACGATACGCTGCCACAGGTTCAGGCGTTTGGAATTCGTTTGCGCTCCGGAGGCGCTGATAGGCGCGGCGTACGGCACTCTCCGGCACTGGTCTGAGTTCTTGCATGCGCCGGATCAGTGATTCAGGCGAGACGCCCCAGGAACGACCAATCCTGTCCAGCTCGGACAACCGCAAGGTCTTGGGAAGTACCACGTTGATTTCAGCCGAAGGAGTCAAGAGCTCAGCGGCGAAAGCATCTGCCTCTCGCTCTTGTTGCAGGTCACCCGGTGTGACGTCACCGTGCATGACCAAGTGCCCTAGCTCGTGCGCGCAAGTAAATCTGTGGCGGTAAACCGTGCGTGCGCGCTCCGGCGTGACGACAACAATTGGTCGCCCCAAAGAACCAGTCGAGAACGCATCCACCCTGGCAACAGCTTCATTGGACAACGCGAGAATTGTAACCACGATGCCTTTCGACTCAAGGGTCGCCACAAGGTGCCGAAACGGACCTGGTGGCACACCCCACGCACGTCGAACAGCACGGGCTGCTTCGACCGGATCCACTTCGTCGGCGGGCTCCGCAATCGGAAGGTCTACCTCAGGGAACTGGATGCGCTTCTCAAGGGCAAAGCAAAGCTCCCACACCTGTTCGACGAACGTGGCGGCACGGGCGCGGTCAGCAGATCGCGTCGACCGCAGGCTCCGGAAATGAGCAGCGGCAGTGTCCAGCCGCCCAAGCGGGCGTCCGGTATAGAAGAAACCCACGGGCATATCCAGCGCCTGCGCTATCTCAGCGACCAGTTCAGCTCGCGGCGGGGTAACTCGCGATTCAAATTGCCCAATAGCCGCTGGTGAGACACACAACTTTTCGGCCAGCGCCTGCTTGGTGAGCCCGGCGAGTGTCCTGGCCTGCGTCAACCGGGCCGCTTCAAACGCGTCGCCGGCCCTGAAAACCCCCTTCGAGTGAGTTTCCTCGAAGAGAGACAGCTGCTTACTATCTTTCGTCATCGCCTACTGCTTGATCTTCCTTGGTGGCTACAAAGACCGATGGGACCGGGCCCTCGTTGAACGCCTGTGGCTCCTGCACAGTGGCCAGCTGCGGTCTGGTAGCTTCGAGTAACCGCTCATGGTTGCCCCAAACAACGCATCCGTCCTCGCCAAGTGTCACTTCGCCCCATTCAATTGAGTGCAGGGCTCCGGAACGGCTGGAGAAGGCTACGACCACGACGCGGAAGGTGGTCATCAGCTCCCGCACAGCGAGCTCGGCGTCTTCCTTGACAGAGGATTCCTCTTCCGCGGACCGGTGAAGACCCAGGTCGAGTTCCGGAGGAGCTTCGTTGTAGGGCAAGTCGAAAAGCCCGAGGCGCGCGTCAGAAACAGCAAAGGGCGTATCTTCAAGATTCTGAGCCGCATCCCGGGCGAATCGCCACGGGAACAGAACGGTTCCTCCCACAGCTACCACCGAATAGTTGGCGCCTCTGGGATGTATCCTCTGAGACCCTGGGTACTTGAGCAAGGTCTCCTCGAACGCCTCCAAGGCCGCGCGCCAGATCTGCCCATATACCCCCCGCGCCTTCATACCTGAAGCATCCTGAGAATCCGATAGACGCTCGTGACACCCAGAGATCAACTCCCGAGCCTCCCGCTTGAGGGACTCCCCTTCAGGTCCTAACAGGTCGACGTACCAAGGCAGTGCAGCTTGCATATCCAAGTTCAGATCCTCTACTTTGGGCAACTACCAAAAGCCTAACATCCCACTTTAGTTTTCATCGCGATCTGCTCATTTGAGCTTCAGTCGTGTCGCTGGGCAGTGGGTATCGCTCCGTGACGGCCGTCTGCGAACTCAATATGTGAGTCGACAAACCGACTACAACTGCCGCGTGGGCTCACCGAAACACTTACGCAGGGTGCACGTCCGGCCGCGTCAGCCTTGAGAAGGATCTGACGGCTCCAAAGATCGCGAACGAATGGCTTCCACCAACTTGGGGTCAGCCAAATACTCGTTCAGGAAAGGAACTTCGTGAGGGAAGAAGGAATCCATGTCGCCGTAGTTCTCGTCCCACAGGAACTCAACGCCAATATAACCAAACAGACAGTTAGTTTGAAGTCCTACCACCTTAGAGCGATCGGAGGAAAGCATGGCGTTCATTCCGCCGAGCCACAATCCCGGAGGACCGTCGGTAACACCCCGGAGCCCTTTGTGCATCTCCCAAAGGTCCTCACGTTTGGCGAAGCACATACTGATATTGGCCGCCCTGTCATGTACTCACGAGCGACAATCCGAATGAATGACCAAGGTCAACGAACTAAGAGCGGACTGTCATGGACTTGGAATTCTTCGAACCTGCCGAAGCTGCAGCCCTCATGCGATGCAGCGAGGGTTGGCTGCGTGACGGCGCAGCCGCGGGACGCTTCCCTTACGCCTGCTGGGGCAAGGGAAAAATCGTCTTTACCTCTGAGCACATCGCAGAGATTGCCAGGATTAGCGAGATATTGCCCAGCTCCCGCGCGACACCCGGCGTTCCTGAGCGAAGCAACAGCAACACTCGGCTCATTGGCACTAGAGCCCGTAATCGAATTGCCTCCTAGGGCAAAGCTAGGACATCAACCGCATTACCGCATAAATGCTGACACCGACCGCTCCGTAGCATCTGCCCCAGCCTGCAAGGCTTCCGGCATGAGGTGGCCGTAAACGCCCTCCGTCGTCCTAGTCGAGGCGTGCCCCAAACGACGCGAGATCGTGAAGATAGGGACGCCGTCCTGAATTAGCCAGGAAGCATGCGTGTGTCGTAGATCGTGAATTCGTGGGTTCTTCCGAAGTCCCCGAGCCTGGGCAGCCTTCACTGCCGGCACCCAAAAGTGATGCCAGAACAGCTTGTGTACGATCCGCTCCCCCTTCGGCGTCGTGAACAGCAAGTCGCTACTCGGCCGCCCAGCCACCAACGGAATCAGCAGGTCAACCAGCGCAGGATTCAACCCGATGGTCCTCTTGCCTGCCCCTGTCTTCGTCGGCCCGATGTAAAACTGGTTCTGCCCGTCCCGCTTCCATGCCTTGTTGATCCGAGCCGTGGCCGGCTTGCCCAGCAAATCGATGTCAGCAACAGTCAGCGCCGTCGCTTCACCAAAGCGCGTCCCAGTCATGACCAGGAAGTTAGTGAAATCCTTGTACCGCTCCCCCATGCCGTCCATGATCAGGCCGAACTCAGCGTGGGTGAGGAACATCATCTCGTCCTCGGCCTTTTCGACGCTCGGCAGTTGCACGCCGCGGCAGGGATTGCGAGTGATGTAGCCGAGCATCTCTGCGGTATTCATCGACGCCGAGATCAGGCCGTGCACGTTCTTGATCGTCTTCGGTGAGCGTCCTTTAGCCATCATCGACTTCACCCAGTAGGCGATCATCCGATAGTCCAGCTTGTCGACGGGGACGTGGCCAATGACCTTCTTCACATGGAGATCAAGCATCGTCTGATACGTCTTGACGGTTCCACTCGACGGCCGGATCAGGAGGTCGATGTGCTCCTGAATTACTTCGCCAACCGTGGGTATCTTGGCTCTGTTGTCCAGAAGTGCCTGCTGGGCGATCTCAAACGATTGACCGTTCGCATCGAGCAACCGTTTGAGCGTTTCAGCCTCATGCGCGGAGTCGACAGTGATGCCCTGCTGCTTCCGAATCTTGGGGTCGCGCCAGACCACCATGAAGGACGAAGAGCCGTCCTTTTTGACGCGTTTCCGGATACTAGCCACATAAAAATGCTAGTTCCGTGTCAACGGATTTGGGGGTTTTGTCAACAGTCAGGGGCCATATAGGCCCCTGACCTGCGACAATACAGTGCCCGAGGTGGGACTCGAACCCACACACCTTTCGATACTGCATTTTGAGTGCAGCGCGTCTGCCAATTCCGCCACTCGGGCGCGGATTACCGGGAAGTTAATTCTCGCTGACTGCTCTCATTTCTGTGAGCAACGCGATCCTTTCCCAGCACGCGAAACTACTCTACATGCAGATAGGCTGATTCAAAGAACCGGGCGCGCTGATGCAACACAAACCAGCCATCAAAGAGTCCACACTAAGATGGACATGAACCCGCCGAACCTTTTCAAGGAGATCCCGTGACCGAACAGACGGAGTCCACGTCCACAGCCCAGCCGGCCCGACGCGTTGTCGTAGCCGAGGATGAGACCCTCATCCGCTTGGACATTATCGAGATCCTGAAGGGCGAAGGGTACGACGTCGTCGGCGAGGCAGACAACGGCGAGAAGGCCGTGCAGCTGGCCGAGGAACTGAAGCCTGACCTTGTCCTCATGGATGTCAAGATGCCCGTCATGGACGGCATCTCGGCGGCTGAGAAGATCGTCAAGGCCCGTATCGCGCCTGTTGTCCTGCTGACTGCTTTCAGCCAGAAGGAATTGGTGGAGCGGGCACGCGACGCCGGCGCCATGGCTTATGTCGTCAAGCCGTTCTCCCCCGCGGACCTGATCCCGGCCATTGAGATTGCTCTCTCCCGCCACGAGGAAATCAAGGCGCTTGAGAACGAGGTTTCCGACCTCCAGGAGCAGTTCGCCACGCGCAAGCTTGTAGAGCGCGCCAAGAGCCTCCTGACCACCAAGATGGGCCTGACGGAGCCGGAAGCTTTCCGCTGGATCCAGAAGACCTCCATGGACCGTCGCCTCAGCATGCGTGAGGTTGCCGAAACCATCATCAACCAGGTCAACTAGCGCCACCTGCAGTAAACGCACGACGACGGCCGCTCACCTCATGCGAAGTGGGCGGCCGCCGTCGTACTTACCAACAAAAACAAAGACACAACAAAATGCAGGCCCCACCAAAAGGTGGGGCCTGCATTCACGACAACCGAAGAACTATGCCTTGGCTTTGGACTTCTTTTCAGGCCACGGGCCAACAGGCTCCTTGCGCGAGGCGTCCACAGTGGACGTATCGGCGAGGTCGCCTACCTTGTGGACCTTCAGCGAGTTCGTGGAACCTGCCTGTCCGGGAGGGGAACCGGCAGCGATGACAACCAAGTCCCCTTCGTCCACGAGCTTCATGTCCAGCAGGCTGCGGTCCACCTGTGCGGTCATCTCGTCGGTGTGGCCCACGGTGGGGACCAGTACCGGCTGGATGCCCCAGGTGAGGGCGAGCTGGTTCCAGACGTGCTCCACAGGCGTGAACGCGAACACCGGCTTGACGGGGCGCAGGCGCGAGAGGCGTCGTGCCGAGTCACCGGACTGCGTGAACGTACAGATGTACTTGGCATCCAGCTGATCCGCGATTTCGACGGCGGCACGGGTGATGGCGCCACCGCGGGTCTTGGGCTTGGTGCCCAGCGGGGGTACGCGCTCAAGGCCGTGTACTTCAGTGGATTCGATGATCCGGGCCATGACCTTGACGGTTTCGATGGGGTACTGGCCCACGGAGGTTTCGCCGGAGAGCATGACTGCGTCGGCGCCGTCGAGCACTGCGTTGGCGCAGTCGGAAGCCTCGGCGCGCGTCGGACGCGGGTTGTCGATCATGGATTCCAGGACCTGCGTGGCCACGATGACCGGCTTGGCCCAGCGACGTGCCAGTTCAATGGCGCGCTTCTGGACGATCGGCACCTCTTCGAGCGGCAGCTCGACGCCGAGGTCGCCACGGGCAACCATGATGGCGTCGAAGGCGTCGATGATTTCGTGGAGCTGCTCCACGGCCTGCGGCTTTTCGATCTTGGCGATCACCGGCACACGGCGGCCCTCTTCATCCATGATCTCGTGGACGCGCGTGATGTCTGAGGCATCGCGAACGAACGAGAGTGCAATGAGGTCGGCGCCGCGCTTGAGAGCCCAACGGAGGTCGTCCTCGTCCTTTTCGCTCAGGGCGGGGACGTTGACTGCAACGCCGGGCAGGTTGATGCCCTTGTTGTTGGACACCTTGCCGCCAACTGTCACGGTGGTGACTACCTTGACGTCGTCAACCTCGATGGCGCGCAGCGCCACCTTTCCGTCGTCGATCAGCAGGGCGTCGCCCACGTTGACGTCCTCGGTGAGGCTCTTGAGCGTGGTTGAGCAGATGTCCTTGGTGCCGGGGACGTCTTCGGTGGTGATGGTGAAGGTGTCGCCGACGGCCAGCTCGTGGGGTCCGTCAACAAAACGGCCAAGACGGATCTTGGGTCCCTGGAGGTCGGCCATGATCGCAACAGGCTTGCCCAGCTGCGCCGCAGCCTTGCGGACGTTTTCGTAGGTGATGTCATGCACGGAGTAGTCGCCGTGGCTCATGTTCATGCGAGCAACGTCGACGCCGGCCTCCAGCACCGCGAGGGTGTTGTCGAAGCTGGAGATAGCCGGGCCGAAAGTTGCCACAATTTTCGCGCGTCTCATATACCTACCCTAAGTAGTTCATGCTGATTGAGTAAAAGATTGTTCCTGCCGGCGCTATAAGACCGCTATCGCCCGGTCGGTGGGGGCGACCGGTGCCGGGAGAATGGTGCTTCCCATCAGGAACTTGTCCACTGCGGCCGCACATGCACGGCCTTCCGCAATGGCCCACACAATCAGTGACTGGCCACGTCCGGCATCGCCGGCAACAAACACGCCCTCGGTGTTCGTCATGTAGTAGCCGTCGCGGGCAACGTTGCCCCGACCGTCGAACTCTGCGCTGACCTGCTCCGTGATTCCTGCCGGCTCGGCGCCGGTAAAGCCAAGGCTCAGGAAGACAAGGTCAGCTGGGATGATCCGTTCTGTACCGGCCTTGGGCAGGCGTTTGCCGTCCACGAACTCGGTTTCAGCAACTTTGACGCCGGTGAGTTTGCCGTTCTCTCCAACGAACTCAACGGTTGAGGCAAGGTAGGTACGCTCGCCGCCTTCTTCGTGGGCGCTGGCGACCTCGAACAGGGTGGGGAACGTCGGCCACGGCTGGTGGCCTGCACGTTCCGACGGCGGCTGCTTGCCGATCGCGAGCGTGGTCACCGAAGCGGCCTGGTGGCGGTGGGCAGTACCGATGCAGTCAGCACCGGTATCGCCACCACCAAGGATGACAACGTGCTTGCCGCGGGCATCGATGTGGTTTTCGGGGTTCTCCCCCGCCACCATGCGGTTCGAAGGAACCAAGTAGTCCATGGCGAAATGGACGCCCTCGAAGTCGCGGCCCGGGATGGGCAGGTCACGCGGCACAGTGGCGCCGGTGGCAACCACAACGGCGTCGTAACGGCGACGCAGCTGCTCCCACGTGACGTCCGTACCAACGGCGACTCCGGTCCGGAAGCGGGTGCCTTCGGCCTTCATCTGCTCCAGACGGCGGTCAACCTGTTCCTTCTCCATTTTGAAGTCGGGGATGCCGTAGCGGAGCAATCCGCCAATCTTGTCGTCGCGTTCGTAGACAGCCACAGTGTGGCCAACACGGGTCAGTTGCTGTGCGACGGCCAGGCCGGCAGGGCCTGAACCGACCACGGCCACTGTCTTTCCGGTGAGGCGCGTCGGCGGCAGCGGCTGGACCCAGTCGTTGTCGAAAGCCTGGTCGATGATCGAAACCTCAACCTGCTTGATGGTCACTGCAGGCTGGTTGATCCCCAGCACGCAGGACGCTTCGCACGGTGCAGGGCACAGACGACCCGTAAATTCCGGGAAGTTGTTCGTGGCGTGAAGTCGCTCAATGGCTTCTTCACCCTTGTCCCGCCACACGAGGTCATTCCATTCGGGAATGAGGTTGCCCAAGGGGCAGCCCTGGTGGCAGAACGGAACACCGCAATCCATGCAGCGGCCGGCCTGGCTCTTCAGGACGCCCTTCTCCTGCGCTTCGTACACTTCTTTCCAGTCCATGATGCGGACGGGAACGGGACGGCGTGGCTGCGTTTCGCGCTGCCGGACTTTCAGAAATCCGCGTGGATCAGCCACCGGTTACCTCCAGGATTCGAGACCATACTTCTTCGCCATCGGGGTCAAGGCCCTCTTCAATGGCGTCGAGTCGGGTTTGCAGGACTGCGGCGTAATCGCGCGGCAGCACTTTGGTGATGCGGGCGGCGGTGTCGTCGAAGTTCTCGAGCAGACGGCCGGCCAGGACTGATTCGGTTTCCTCAACGTGCTTGGTGAGCAGGCCGTGAACGATGTCGCGGTCCTCGGCGTCGAGCTCCAGAAGCTGGAGTTCGCCGGTGTCGAGGGCCATCTTGTTGACGCGCTCGGGCTGCAGGTCCAGCACATAGGCGGTTCCACCGGACATGCCGGCACCGAAGTTGCGTCCGGTGCGGCCGATGATGAGCGTCTGGCCACCGGTCATGTACTCGCACCCGTGATCGCCAATGCCTTCGACGACGGCGGTAGCGCCGGAGTTGCGGACCAGGAAACGTTCGCCCACCTGCCCACGCAGGAACATCTCGCCGCTGGTGGCACCGTAACCGATGACGTTGCCGGCAATAACGTTGCGTTCAGCCTGGAACACGTTGGTGCGGTCCGGGCGGACGATGATCCGTCCGCCGGAGAGACCCTTGCCGACGTAGTCGTTGGAATCGCCGAACATGCGCAGCGTGATGCCTGCGGGCAGGAACGCGCCGAGGGACTGGCCCGCGGTGCCGTTGAGCGTGACGTCGATGGTGTCGGTCGCCAGGACATCGATGCCGAACGTCTTGGTCACCACGTGGCCGAGCATCGTGCCCACGGAACGGTCCGTGTTGATGACGTCCAAGGTGATCTTGACCGGCATGCGGTCGCTGAGCGCTTCCTGGGCCATGGTGATGAGCCGCTGGTCGAAGTGCTTGTCCAGCTCGTGGTTCTGGCTGGTCATGTTGCGCAGCGGTACGTCGTCGTCGAACTCCAGCCCGTGCAGGATGGGGTCCAGGTCCAGCCCTTCGGCCTTCCAGTGGTTGATCGCTTCGCGGGTATCCAAGACCTCGGCGTGGCCAATGGCCTCTTCCAGGCTGCGGAAACCGAGCTCGGCAAGGATTTCGCGGACTTCTTCTGCGAGGAATTCGAAGAAGTTGACCACGAACTCGGGCTTGCCGTTGAACCGGGAGCGGAGCTCGGGGTTCTGTGTGGCAACACCAACGGGACAGGTGTCCAAATGGCAGACGCGCATCATGATGCAGCCGGAAACCACCAGCGGAGCAGTCGCGAATCCGTATTCCTCGCCACCCAGCAGGGCAGCAATGATGACGTCGCGGCCGGTCTTGAGCTGGCCATCCACCTGAACCACTACGCGGTCACGGAGACCGTTGAGCATCAGGGTCTGCTGGGTCTCGGCAAGGCCAAGTTCCCACGGCACGCCCGCGTGCTTCAGCGAGTTCAGCGGCGAGGCGCCGGTACCGCCGTCGTGGCCTGAAACAAGCACGACGTCGGCCTTCGCCTTGGTGACGCCGGACGCCACCGTGCCAATCCCGACTTCCGAAACCAGCTTCACATGCACACGGGCCGAAGGGTTGGCGCGCTTGGCATCGTAGATGAGCTGCGCGAGGTCTTCGATCGAGTAGATGTCGTGGTGCGGGGGCGGCGAAATGAGTCCGACGCCGGGAGTCGAGTGCCGCGTCCGGGCCACCCAGGGGTAAACCTTCTGGGCCATCAGCTGGCCACCTTCGCCGGGCTTGGCACCCTGCGCCATCTTGATCTGGATGTCGTCGGCGTTGGTCAGGTACAAACTGGTGACGCCGAAGCGGCCGGAAGCGATCTGCTTGATGGCAGAGCGGCGCTCCGGATCCAGCAGGCGGTCAACGTCCTCGCCACCTTCACCGGTGTTGGACTTGGCGCCCAAAAGGTTCATGGCAATGGCCAGGGTCTCGTGCGCTTCCTTGGAGATGGACCCGTAGCTCATGGCGCCCGTCGAGAAACGCTTGACGATGCTGGAAACGGGTTCCACTTCCTCGAGCGGAACAGCCGGACGGACCCCGTCTTTGAACTTGAGGAGCCCACGCAGGGTCATCAGGTTCTCGGACTGATCGTCAATGCCCTTGGTGTAAGACTTGAAGATGTCGTACCGGCGTTCGCGGGTAGCGTGCTGCAGGCGGAACACCGTCTCGGGGTTGAAGAGGTGCGGTTCACCGTCGCGGCGCCACTGATACTCGCCACCACCGAGCAACGGCTGGTGCGGGTGCTCAATGCCGCCCTCCGGGTAAGCCATCTGGTGGCGTGCCGAAACTTCGGCTGCGATGACATCGAGGCCGACGCCACCCAGCTGGGAGTGCGTTCCGGAGAAGAACTCGTCCACGAGCTCCTGAGACAGGCCCAACGCTTCGAAGGTCTGGGCGCCCGTGTAGGAAGCCACCGTGGAGATGCCCATTTTGGACATGATCTTCAGGACACCCTTGCCGAGGCCCTTGATGAGGTTGTAGACCCCGTCTTCGGCCGTGACGCCTGTGACGTCGCCGTTGGAGATCAGCTGTTCCACCGATTCCATGGCCAGGTATGGGTTGACTGCGGAAGCACCGTAGCCGATGAGTACCGCCACGTGGTGCGTCTCGCGGACGTCGCCGGCCTCGACCACCAGCGCGGTCTTGGTGCGGTTGGCGCTACGCAGCAGGTGGTGGTGAACGGCGCTGACCAGCAGGAGCGAGGGAATCGGCGCCCACTGGGCGTTCGAGTCACGGTCGGACAGCACCACGTACTGCACGCCGCGGTTGATGGCGCCGGAAACCTGTTCGCAGATCTCGGTCAGGCGGGCACGAAGCGCCGCTTCCCCACCCTCCGGGCGGTACAGTCCGCGGACCTTCATGGCGATGCGGTCGCCGTCGGGCGTTTCGATGTTCGCGATCTTGGCCAGCTGATCGTTGTTGATCACGGGGAACGGCAGGGAGATCTGCGGCTGGCGGACCTGCTTGCCGTCCAAAAGGTTGCCGTTGGGGCCGATGGCGCACGTCAGGGAGGTGACCAATTCTTCGCGGATGGCATCCAGCGGCGGGTTGGTGACCTGGGCGAAGGACTGCACAAAGTAGTCGAACAACAAGCGCGGGCGCTTGGAAAGGACAGCAACAGGAGTGTCGGAGCCCATGGCGCCCAAGGGCTCCGCACCGGTGCGTGACATCGGTCCGAGGAGGATCTTGAGTTCTTCGGTGGTGTACCCGAACGTGCGCTGGCGGATGTTGACCGACGCAGCGGTGTGGACCACGTGCTCGCGCTCAGGGAGCTCGTTGATGTCGATCAGGTTGTCCTTGAGCCATTCGGCCCACGGGTTGGCAGCGGCTACCTCGGCCTTGACCTCGGCGTCGTCAATGATGCGGCCGGCTTCGGTGTCCACCAGGAACATCTTGCCGGGGGCGACGCGGCCCTTCTTGACGACGTTGGAAGGCTCTACCTCGATCACGCCAACTTCGGAGGCGAAGATGATCAGGCCGTCTTCGGTGATCCAGTAGCGCCCAGGGCGCAGGCCATTGCGGTCCAGCGTTGCGCCAACGAGGTTGCCGTCGGTGAACGAGACTGCAGCCGGACCATCCCACGGCTCCATGAGCAGTGAGTGGTACTCGTAGAAAGCACGGCGGGCCGGATCCATGGTGGCGTGGTTCTCCCACGCTTCCGGGATCATCATCATGATGGAGTGCGTGATGGGGCGGCCGGACAGCCACAGGAGCTCGGCAACCTCGTCGAAGGAAGCGGAGTCCGAGGCACCGGGGGTGCAGATCGGGTACAGCTCTTCGGGAATGGAGCCCAACAGCGGGCTCGCCAGCTGCGACTGACGCGCACGCATCCAGTTGCGGTTGCCCTTGACAGTGTTGATCTCGCCGTTGTGCGCGATGGTGCGGAAAGGCTGCGCCAAGGGCCACGACGGGAACGTGTTGGTGGAGAAGCGCGAGTGGACGATCGCGAGCTTGGTCTTGAAACGCTGGTCCGAGAGGTCCGGATAGAACGGCTCCAGCTGCGCAGTGGTCAGCATGCCCTTGTACACAATGGTGCGCGAGGACAGCGACGGGAAGTACACGCCGAACTTGTTTTGGGCACGCTTGCGGATACGCCAGGCACGGGAGTCCAGCTCGTTGTGTTCCAGCTGCTCGCCGGTGGCAGAGGCAAAGAATGGCTGCGAGAAGTACGGCATACAGGCCCGTGCCATGGCGCCGACGAGGTCAGCGACCACGGGAACCTCACGCCAACCGAGGACCGTCAGGCCCTCGTCAGCGGCAAGGGCTTCAATGCCGGCTTTGGCGGTTTCCGCTTCGCGGGATTCAGCAGGGAGGAAGGCAGTGCCCACCACGTACTGGCCGGGAGCAGGCAGTTCGAATTCTGTGACGGCCCTGAAGAACTCGTCCGGAACCTGCATGAGCAGGCCCGCACCGTCGCCAGTACCTTCGTCGGCGCCCACGGCGCCGCGGTGTTCGAGATTGCGGAGGGCGGTCAGAGCCGCTTCCACGATGTCGTATCCCGGTTCCCCACGGAGCGTGGCAATAATAGCCAGGCCGCAGGCGTCCTTCTCCTTATCAGGGTTGTAAAGACCCTGGGCCTCCGGGAGCGCGGCAAAGCGCTTGAATGGAGACATGGCACCCTGAGGTTCGATATTTTCGGACCAACCGGGGTTATGAAGATGGGTCATGGGAGACGTCCTTCCTCGGAATCGTGCGTATGGAAGGGACAACGTTGGCCCCACCTTGCCTGCCCTGTGACGGGCACAACAAAGCGCTAGTAATTGGAATTGTAGGCCAGCCGATCCAGCGCAACGAACAGTTACGCAGACCTCTGGCCCCGGCTTGACCAGTGAACATCGGTATGCTGCGGTCCGGTTTCCGGGGTGCCACGACGCTGTGGACTGGGCCCTACGAGCGGTGACTCTGTTGCCCCTTTACCGAACGTGACTACTTGGTGTCGTCAGCCTTCGGCGTGGATCCGGGGGCCTTCCTTGCGGCAGTCGCAGCAGTTGTGGAATCCGTGGCGGACGTAGTGTCCTTTTCCGGCTTCCCTGCTGTTTCCTGCGGCTCGTCAACGTGGCCCGAATCGCTTTGGTTATCAGGGAGATTACCACGCGAACCAGTATCTGAGACAGATGCGTCCACATCATGACTGGTGACGCTTGTCACCGCAACGCGCTCTTTTTCGGCCTTCTCTTCCGGCTCACGCCCCGCCAAATAAGGGGTGTCGGGCACGGGGCGTCCCCGTCGGCCGAGGATGAAGAAAATGGCCAGCGCAGCAATGAAGACAAAGATGCTGGTCCACACATTGAGCCTGGTGGTGATGCCAAACAGGTTGATCTGTTCAGCATCATCAATGCGCAACGCCTCGATCCACACACGGCCCAGGGTGTAGTACACGGCGTAGAGCCAGAAGAGCCGGCCCCACCGGAAGTTGAACTTCTTGTCCAGCAGCAGCAGGATGGCCACGCCCACCAGGTTCCACAGCATCTCGTAGAGGAACGTGGGGTGGAACAGCGTGTCTGCAGCCATATCCGGCGGGAAGTTCGCGTTGGCTGGATCAATCTCGAGTCCCCAAGGCAGGGTGGTCGGCGCACCGAAGAGTTCCTGGTTGAACCAGTTCCCCAAACGGCCGATTGCCTGGGCCAGCAGGAGTCCGGGCGCTGCCGCGTCCAGGAAAGCCGTCAGTTTGACGCCGGCCCGGCGGCAACCAATCCACGCCCCTACCGCACCCAGGATGACGGCACCCCAAATGCCCAGTCCGCCTCGCTGTATCTGCGGAATCAGCGAGAGGTCCCCTGTACCGTCAAAGCCCGGACCGAAGTACGCGTCAGGTGAGGAGAACACGTGGTAGAGCCGGCCGCCGATGATGCCGAAAGGAATTGCCCAGATGGCAATGTCCCACAGGCTGCCTTCGGGAGCGCCACGGCGCTTCCATCGGGCCGACGTCAGCCACAGGCCAACGATGATGCCCGCCAGGATGCAGAGGGCGTACGCGTGGATACGCAGCGTCCCCCACGGTAGCGGAATGTCGAAACCGGACCACGATGGGCTCGGGATACTCATGGGGACCATTGCCGCTGCGTGGAGGACGGTCTGCATTCGCTTCGCTGTTTCCTTTTCTAGGCTTCTGCAGCTGCGCGGCCCAAGCCGGCGCTGAGGTTCTTGGTGAGTTGCCCCACGGCGTCCACGCCGCCATCGCGGAGGGCCGCCACCAGGGCGGTTCCAACGATCACGCCGTCAGCATAGGCAGCAATTTCGCGGACGTGGTCCGGGTTGGACACGCCCAAACCGACGCACACGCGCTCGGCTCCGGCAGCGTGCGACCGGGCCACCACGTCTTCAGCACTGCTGCTGACAGAGGTGCGCGTTCCGGTGACGCCCATGATCGAGACAGCGTAGACGAATCCACGGCTTGCCTTAACGGTCATGTCCAGTCGCTCCGGGGTGGACGAAGGTGCCACAAGAAACACCCGGTCCAAGCCGTACTTATCCGAGGCCTCGAACCACTCATGAGCCTCGTCAGGGACCAAATCGGGGGTGATAAGTCCTGCTCCCCCGGCTTCCGCCAGGCGACGGGAGAATTCATCGACGCCCATGCGCATGACGGGGTTCCAGTAGGTCATGACCAGCACGGCCGCATCGGTCGCGGCGGTGATGCCGGCGACAACGTCAAAAACGTTGCTGACACGGAATCCGTTGGCGATCGCCTCGGTGGTGGCAGCCTGGATGACCGGGCCGTCCATCACGGGATCGGAATACGGGATGCCGATTTCGATGAGGTCAGCGCCATTGCGGGCCAAAGCGATGCCCGCCTCGATACTCTCCTGGACCGTTGGGTACCCCGCGGGGAGGTAGCCCACCAGGGCGGCGCGGCCTTCTGCCTTGGCGCGATCGATGGCGGCAGCGGATTTGCTGGCGAATTCTTCAGTCATCAGTTCTGGTCCTCGTTGACATCCATGGCTGCATCGGACGCGCGCTCGGTGGGGCCCTTGGGCTTGCGCGTGGACAATGTAGTGCCCTTGACGTGCCCTTCTTCATCCAACATGTTGAACCAGGCCGCGGCTGTCTCCACGTCCTTGTCTCCACGACCGGACAGGTTCACGATCACCGTAACGTCGGAAGGGTTTTCCTTGCCTTCGGTCAATCGATGGCCAATCTTGATGGCGCCGGCCAAGGCGTGCGAGGACTCGATGGCCGGAATGATGCCCTCGGTCCGGCACAGGAGGCTGAAGGCGTCCATGGCTTCGGTATCCGTGACCGCCTCGTACGTGACGCGCCCAATATCGGCCAGGTAGGAGTGCTCCGGACCCACGCTGGGGTAGTCCAGGCCTGCCGAGATGGAGTGGGACTCGATGGTCTGGCCGTCTTCGTCCTGCATGAGATAGGAACGGGCGCCGTGCAGGACGCCGGGACGGCCCAGGGAGATCGCAGCAGCGTGGCGGCCGGTCTCTACACCTTCTCCGCCTGCTTCAAAGCCGTAGATCTGCACGGATGCGTCGTCAAGGAAAGCGTGGAACAGGCCGATCGCGTTGGACCCACCACCGATACATGCGGCAATGGCGTCGGGAAGCTTGCCCGTCTGCTCCAGGATCTGGCTGCGGGCTTCCTCGCCAATGACTTCGTGGAAGTAGCGGACCATGGCCGGGAACGGGTGTGCCCCGGCTGCGGTACCCAAAAGGTAGTGGGTGTGATCCACGTTCGCGACCCAGTCGCGCAAGGCGTCATTGATGGCGTCCTTGAGTGTCTGGGAGCCGTTGGTCACGGGCACCACGGTGGCTCCGAGCAGCTGCATGCGGGCAACGTTCAGGGCTTGGCGCCGGCAATCCTCAGCGCCCATGTAGACCACGCACTCGAGCCCCAGCAGCGCAGCGGCAGTGGCACTGGCCACGCCATGCTGGCCGGCACCGGTTTCGGCAATGACACGGGTCTTGCCCATCCGCTTGGCCAGGAGGGCCTGGCCCAGGACGTTGTTGATCTTGTGGGACCCGGTGTGGTTCAGGTCCTCGCGCTTGAGGAAGATGCGTGCTCCCCCGGCGTGCTCGGAGAAGCGTTTGGCTTCGGTGAGCAGGGAAGGCCTGCCGGAGTAGTTCTTGTTGAGGTCCTTGAGCTGAGCGATGAACGCGGGGTCGGCCTTGGCCTTCTCAAAGGTGTCCTGGACTTCGTCAAGGGCGGCGATGAGGGACTCAGGCATCCAGCGTCCGCCGTAGTTGCCGAAGTAGGGCCCGGAGGCGTTGCGCAGCGAAGGGCCACCTTGCAGGAATGCGTCGGCCGCATTCTCTTCTGAGCCGGCTGTTGGCGCGTCGACCATCAGTCTCACCGTCCTGTTCCAGTTAGTTCATTGGGTAGTTCCACGTGCCGCAAGGCAGCCGCAGGCTCAAGCCCGGGCTGCCTTGCGACTGTTCGCCGTGATTTCAGTGACTGCCTCAGTTCCTGACGGCGATGGCGGCAGCTCCAGCTGCCTTGAATTCGGTGATGCGTTCGCGCGGCGTGGAGTCGCTGACCAGCGCCTCCCCCACCAGGATGGCGTTGGCGCCGCCCGCGGCGTAATGCGAGACGTCGTCCGCGCCCCTGACACCCGATTCGGCGACAATGACGGCCCCGGCAGGAATCAATCCGGCCAACGACCCGAAAACCGAGCGGTCGACGTCGAGCGTCTTGAGGTTGCGCACATTGATGCCGATGATCTTGGCCTGCGCCGCAACGGCGCGTTCGATCTCTTCCTCGGTGTGGGTTTCCACCAGCACGTTCATGCCTAGCTCGTGGCTCAGTGCGCTGAATTCCGCCAGCTCCGAGTCGGACAGTGCCGCGACAATGAGCAGGATGAGGTCGGCACCGTGGGCACGGGCTTCCCAGATCTGGTACTCGTCCACCGTGAAGTCCTTGCGCAACAAGGGAACATCGACGGCGGCACGGACGGCATCGAGGTCAGCCAGCGAGCCGCCGAAACGGCGCTGTTCGGTCAGGACACTGATGACGGAAGCTCCGCCGTCGGCATACTGAACCGCCAGGGAGGCGGGATCCGCGATCGGTGCGAGGTCGCCCTTGGAAGGGCTGCGACGCTTGATTTCTGCGATGACCTTGAGGTCGTTGCGGACGGATGAGGGACCGCCCAGAGCGGCCCATGCATCGTGGGCCGGGGCCGCACCCGCGGCGCGGTCCTTCAGCTCCGCAAGGGACACGAGACGGCTGCGCGTCTCCATCTCCTCCTTGACGCCAACAATGATGTCATCAAGAACGGTCACGATTAGTGGCCGTTGTTCTGCAGCTTGCTGCCGCCAACTCCGTAGCCCGCCTTGCGCATGACAAAGCCAACGATCAGGCCGATGACCATGACAACCAGTCCGCCAACGAAGATCGGCGTGTTGGCGATGACGAACGCGATGGAGGAAATCAGGGCACCGACCAGCATCACAAGTACGCAGGTCCAGGCAGCCGGGCTGTTTCCGTGGCCGATGGCGTCAGCGTGGCTGGCCATGGTGGATTCAGCTTGGTTTGCGGACACTGTGGTTTTGCTCATGTGAAATCTCCTCAGGATGAATACTGCTTACATTCTGCCATTTATTGGCGGCGTCCGGGACATCGTCCGACGTCAGGACAGGCGTGTGGGCTTTTGTTGCGCAGCACCTGCCCGCGAGCCCGCTGTGGCTGCCTACGTAGGGTCCTCACCACGCGACAGGCTGTCCCAGCTGTCAATCTCGTCCACCGGTTCGTTTGTGCTCTTTCGGCCCCGCGCGCCGGTGTCGTACTTGGTCCGCGAGGTCCAATACCGTCCGGCCAGCGGCAACGCAACAGCGCAAAGGGCCAGCAGGGCACCCGCCACGATGGCGACCACCGGGAACGCCGTGGAGGCAGCGTCAGCCTGTCCGCCGGAGACGCCTGTTGCCGCGGCAATGGCCCCCTGGGCGGCACCCAACGGGTCGAGCAGGACGGTAATTGCGGCAAGGATGATCCCGGCCGCTGACAGGACGATGAGGACCGCGATGATCCAGCGCGCGATTTTTCCGGCAATGGACGCTGCGAGTCCGCCGGCCAAGGCGACCACGGCAAGGGCAGTAACCGCAGTGGCTGCCTTGCTGCCTTGGACATGGAGGTCGCTGTTGGACGCTCCGGTCGGATCCAGCCGGACCTCGATCCAGGTCTGCGTGGTGGCGCCGAATACCGCCAGGGCAAGGATGGTGGTGGCAAGGACCAGCGTGGATTTGCGTGCCCAGCGCGGCTGCTGCCTGACGGGAGGCGCTGAGGGTGCCGTGCTCATGAGGCGGAAGTCCCGTCGTCGTGGATGTCTGCAGTTCCTACCGTTTCAGCGGAAATGTTCTGCAACGATCCCGCGGTGTGGACGGCCCGAAGGGGCGCGGCCGCTTTGTTCACCGTCTCCAGCGCTTCGGATGGCTTGTGCGAATCGGCCACAATTCCACCGCCGGCCTGGACATAGGCGCGGCCCTCCCGGAGCAGGGCTGACCGGATGGCAATCGCCATGTCCATGTCACCGGCGAAGTCCAGGTATCCCACCACGCCGCCATAGATGCCACGCCGGTGGGGTTCCAGTTCGTCGAGCAGGCGCAGCGCGCGGGGCTTGGGAGCACCGGACAGCGTGCCCGCCGGGAATGTTGCCTTGAGGACGTCGTAGGCCTTGGCCCGGGGAGCGAGCTCCCCCACCACGGTGGAGACGAGGTGCATGATGTGGCTGAACCGCTCCACTTCCATGAACTGCGTGACATCCACCGTTCCTGCCACACAGACCTTAGACAAGTCATTGCGCGACAGGTCCACCAGCATCAGGTGCTCGGCCCGCTCCTTCTGATCGGCCAGCAGCTCTGTTGCCAAGGCCTTGTCTGCCTCAACGGTCTTCCCACGTGGGCGCGAACCGGCGATGGGGTGGGTAATGACTTCCTGCCCGGTCACCGTGACCAATGCCTCTGGCGACGACCCCACAATCGAGTACTCGCGGCCGTCCGCATCCTCCAGGCTGAAGAGATACATGTACGGGCTCGGGTTGGTGTTGCGCAGGACGCGGTAAACGTCCAAGGGGTCCGCCGCGCACTCCATTTCGAAACGCCGCGAGATCACCACCTGGAAAACCTCGCCGTCAACAATGGCTTCCTTGCCGCGGTCGATCGCTTCCAGGTACTTGGCTTCATCCCAACGCTCCTGGACGCTGGAAGCGAAATCCAAAGCGGCGGTTTCCAGCACGGAGACCGGCTGGGCAACAGGGGTGCTGATCTGGTCCAGCAGCCCCTTCACCCGGGCAACGGCGTCGTGCCAGGCGTCGTCCACGCGCTCGGAGCTGTCATCAAAGTTGATGGCGTTGGCAATCAGGAGGACGGTGCCGTCCATATTGTCGTGAACAGCCATGTCCGTGACCAGGTTGAGGGCCATCTCAGGCAAGTGCAGGTCGTCTTCGGGTGGGGACGTCAGCCGCTCCCAGTGACGGACCGCTTCCCAACCGAGGAAGCCCACCAAACCGGACGTGAACGGCGGCAACCCATCAAAGCGGTCAGTTTGAAGTGCCGCGATGGTGTCCCGCACCGCGTCAACGGGGTTACCCGAGACGGGAACCCCCACGGGCGGCTCACCAATCCAGTGGGCCTGGCCGTCTTTGGTTGTCAGCGTGGCGCGGGACTTGGAACCGATGAAGGAGTAGCGCGACCACGCGCCGCCAACTGCCGCGGATTCCAAGAGGAAGGTTCCTGGTTGCCCCTTGGCCAGCTTTCGGTACAAGCCAATGGGAGTCTCGGCATCGGCCAGGACTTTGAGTCGGACAGGGATGACACGGCTGTGGACGGCGAGTTCGCGGAACTCTTCCAGGCCCGGGCTGATGATTCCAAGGTCCTGCATGGCTATGTTCTCCGCCTTTTGTCTGAGGTGGTGCGTCAGTGGAAAGTAGTGGGTGCCTTAGTCGCGGTGGCCCGTAACGACGGTGAAGTCGCGACCATCGAAGCAGGTCCGGGTTCCGGTGTGGCAGGCTGCGCCGATCTGGTCCACGCGGATCAGGAGGGCATCGCCGTCGCAGTCAAGGGCGACAGACTTCACGAACTGTACGTGTCCGGAGGTGTCGCCCTTGCGCCAGTACTCTTGGCGGGAGCGCGAATAGAACGTCACGCGGCCCGTGGTCATGGTGCGGTGCAGGGCCTCATCATCCATCCAGCCAAGCATGAGGACCTCGTCGGTATCGTGCTGCTGCACGATCGCGGCTACGAGCCCGGATGAATCACGCTTGAGGGCGCTGGCGATCTCCTGCGGCAAGGGGCCTGCGGGGTCGCTGGAAAGCTCCACGGCGGGAGAGTGGCTGGGGGCGGACTGCTCTGACATCAGATCAAGTCTAGTGCCTTTGACGGGAGCCCGATTCTGCGGCGGTTCCACTGCGCAAGAGTGCGCCGATCGTGCTAGTTTCACAAGTGATGCATTTCGTCGATCCTTCCCGAGAAGTACTGGCCGAAACCCTGCTGGCGGCCGGACCTGACTCCCCCACGCTCTGCGAAGGGTGGCAGACCCGGGATCTTGCTGCGCATTTGTATCTGCGCGAACGGAAGATTGCAGTGGGTTTGGGCCTTCTGATTCCCAGTTTGGGCAAGGCCTCAGAAAAGGCCACCTCCAAACTTGCAGCCAAGCTCAAGAGTCCTGACGCTTACGCGGACCTCATCAAGACGTTCCGCGCCGGCCCTCCGGCCCTCTCCCCCTTGAAGATCAAAGCCCTGGATGAGACGTCCAACCTCATCGAGTACTTTGTTCACACCGAGGACATCCGCCGCGCCGGCGACCGTTGGGCGCCCCGGGCACTCGATGAAGCATATTCGGACGCCCTCTGGGACGACCTCATCAAACGGGCTGCCTTCTTGTACCGCGGCGTGGACCTCGGCATCGTGCTGGTTCGCCCCACCGGGCCGCGGCACGTCGCCAAGCGCGCCCCCGTTTCCGTTGCCATTGTTGGCGAACCGGGCGAATTGCTCATGCACGCACACGGCCGCACCAGCCAGGCCCTGGTCACCTTCGAAGGCCAGCCTGACGCCGTCGCTCTGTTGCAGTCCGCCGACATCGGCCTCTAAACGACCAATGGAGGGTCACCTGAGCGGTGACCCTCCATTGCTTTTTAAACTCTGCGGATCAGCGGACCTCGAAGCCGGCCTCGCGGATGGCGGCCTTGACCTGGGCGATCATGTCGTCCGGCCCAAAGTGGAACACCGAAGCGGCCAGTACGGCATCAGCTCCTGCTTCTACGGCGGGCGGGAAGTGTGCCGGTTCCCCTGCACCGCCCGAGGCAATGATCGGAATGTTCACCGCAGCACGGACCAAGCGGATCAATTCGAGGTCGAAGCCGTCCTTCGTACCGTCGGCGTCGATCGAGTTGAGCAGGATTTCGCCCACACCCCTGTCCGCTGCTTCCTTGGCCCAGGCGATGGCGTCGATTCCGGTTCCGGTGCGGCCACCATGGGTGGTGACTTCAAAACCGGACGACGTCGGGACGTCACCTTCGCGGGTACGGCGCGCGTCCACCGAAAGCACCAGGACCTGCGAGCCGAAGTGACGGGTGATTTCGTCAATGACCTCCGGACGCGCAACAGCCGCGGTGTTGATGGACGCTTTGTCCGCACCGAAGCGCAGGAGCTTGTCCACCTCTGCCACGCCACGAACACCACCGCCCACGGTGAGGGGAATGAAGACTTCCTCAGCCGTGCGGCGGACGACGTCGAACGTGGTTTCACGGTTGCCGGATGAGGCAGTGACGTCCAGGAACGTCAGTTCATCGGCTCCGCCATTGTCGTACCGGTGCGCAAGTTCCACCGGATCACCGGCATCGCGGAGGCCTTCAAAGTTGACGCCTTTGACGACGCGGCCTGCGTCGACATCAAGGCAGGGTATGACGCGGACGGCTACAGCCATGTGCTGCTCCTCAGTTCTGCTGGGGCTCTACTCGGTCACTGCGTGGGTTAGATGCGGCAGGCGTGGATGCTGCTGACCAGGATGGCGCGCGCACCGAGGTCGTAGAGCTCGTCCATGATGCGGTTGGTTTCCTTCTTGGGAACCATGGACCGCACGGCAACCCACTCGGAATCACGCAGGGGCGACACCGTGGGCGATTCAAGGCCGGGAGTCAGCGCAGCGGCGTCTTCCACCAGGTCCTTGCGGATGTCGTAGTCCATCAGCACGTATTGGCGGGCCACCAGGACGCCCTGGAGGCGGCGGATGAGGATCTCGATTTCCTTGGCTGTACCGTTGGCTGCTCCACCTGAACCGGAGCGGCGGATGAGCACGGCCTCGGACTTCAGGATGGGATCGCCAAAGATCTCCATGCCGGCTGCTTTGAGGGTGTTGCCGGTTTCAACGACGTCGGCAATGGCGTCCGCCACGCCGAGGCGGACGGAGGACTCCACAGCACCATCCAGTCGAACCACAGTGGCGTTCACGCCGCGCTCGGCGAGGTAGTCGCGCAGGAGTGCGTCATAGCTGGTGGCCAGTCGCTTGCCTTCAAGCTGTTCGACGCCGGCAAAGTCACCCACCGGACCGGCAAAACGGAAGGTTGATGGCGCAAAGCCCAAGGGAAGTATTTCCTCGGCCTCGACCTTCGCATCGAGCAGGAGATCCCTGCCGGTGATGCCAACATCAAGCGTACCTTGGCCCACGTAAACAGCGATGTCACGGGGACGGAGGAAGAAGAACTCAATGTCGTTATCGGGGTCCACCATAACCAGTTCGCGGGTATCGCGACGTTGGCGGTAACCGGCCTCGGACAACATGGCCGAGGCGGCTTCGGACAGGGATCCCTTATTGGGAACTGCTACACGGAGCATGGGGAGACTTTCTTGTTGGAAGGGAGGTTTTCAGGCACCTGGGCCACGCAGGGGCTCCACTACAGGCAAGTGGAGTGGCGTGGCTAGAGATGCTTGTAAACGTCCTCCAGGGTGAGGCCCTTGGCGAGCATGAGGACCTGCAGGTGGTACAGCAACTGGGAGATTTCCTCAGCGGCAGCTTCGTCCGATTCGTACTCCGCGGCCATCCAGACTTCAGCGGCCTCTTCGACCACCTTCTTGCCGATGCCGTGGATTCCGGAGTCCAGTTCGGCAACCGTGCGCGAGCCTGCCGGGCGGGTCGCTGCTTTCTCACTCAGTTCTGCGAACAGCGTCTCGAAATTCTTCACGCCCTCCAGACTACTTGCTCCGGGCCGGACGCCGCTTGTTGGGGCGTTGCATGACGAAGGGGATGTGAGTGAAGACACACGCACATCCCCCTTGGCGCCTGCAGTCAGCGGGCGTTAGCTGTACTGCTTCAGCGTTACTGCCGTGGCGAGGGCTGCGGTGACGGCTTCGTGGCCTTTGTCTTCCTTGGAACCGGGGAGGCCTGCGCGGTCCAGACCCTGCTGCTCGGTGTCACAGGTGAGGACACCGAAGCCCACCGGCACGCCGGTGCGGACGCTGACATCGGTGAGGCCCGACGTCGCGGCCTGGCATACGTAGTCAAAGTGCGGTGTCCCGCCGCGGATGACCACGCCCAGTGCCACCACTGCGTCAAAGTGCGGCGCGAGCCTGGCGGCCGCGACCGGAAGCTCAAAGCTGCCCGGAACACGCAGGACTGTGGGCTCGGCAATCCCGGCTTCCTTGGCGGCGCGGAGTGCGCCATCCACCAGTCCGTCCATGATCTGTGTATGCCAGCTTGCCGCCACGATGGCGAGCTTGAGCTGTGAGGTTTCCTCGGGGTTGAGGGTAGTGAGGTCGATAGTGGGCGCGCCGTGTCCGCTCATGGTGTGCTGTGGATCCGTTCAGTCTTGGTTGTTGTCAAAGGTGTGGTTCGAAGGCGTCTTGCCATTGCTGACGGGCTCGACATCGAGCGTCAGCCGGTGGTCCATCCGGTCCTTCTTGGTCTGCAGGTAGCGCAGGTTCTGTTCGCGTGAGGGCACCTCGGTGGGCACCATTTCCACCACAGTCACTCCGGCCTTGTCGAGCCGGTGCTGTTTGTCGGGATTGTTGCTCAGCAGCCGGACTTCGTGGAGGCCCATTTCGGCGAGGATCTGTCCTGCCGCGCTGTAAGAACGCGCATCCACCGGCAAGCCCAACTGCTCATTGGCCTCAACGGTGTCGAACCCGGCTTCCTGCAAGGCATAGGCCTTGATCTTGTTGGCGAGTCCAATGCCGCGGCCTTCCTGGCCGCGCAGGTAGAGCAGCGTTCCGCCTTCGGCGTGGATGAGTTCCAAGGCGAAGGCCAACTGCTCTCCGCAGTCGCAGCGGTATGAACCGAAAACATCGCCGGTCAGGCATTCGGAGTGCAGCCGTACCAGGGGCGCGCGGCCGTCCTTGGGCGGATTGGGCGAACTGACGGCGAGGTGTTCAACGCCGGTCACATGGTCCGTCCAGGCCTGCGCCACGAAGTCTCCGAATGCCGTGGGCAACTGCACAACGGGTCCACCGCTGACGGGGTGCGGCGCCGGGCCGGAATGCTCACTGCTGCGCGTGGTCGATGCGGTCATCGCTTCTCCTCGTCCTCCTGTGAAATACGTGCCGCCTGGGACTCTACCGCCTCAACATACGACACCAGGTCCTCTATGGAGATGAGGGGGCATCCATGGTGGGCGGCGAAGTCGCGCAGGCTGTCCAAGCGCATCATTTCACCATCATCATGTACCAACTCTGCGATCACACCCACCGGGGCCAGCCCGGCAAGACGACACAGGTCCACGGCAGCTTCCGTGTGACCCGGACGTTCACGCACTCCCCCGTTAACCGCACGCAACGGGAAAATATGCCCGGGGCGGGTGATTGAGGCCGGGGTGCTGCTCGGATCTGCCAGAATACGGGCCGTCAGGGCCCGGTCCGTAGCCGATATACCAGTGCTGACGCCGATCGCTGCGTCGCAGGAAACGGTGTACGCGGTCCCCTTGGCGTCCTCGTTGATCTCCACCATGGGAGGCAGCACCAGTGCGTCCGCTCGTTCGCCGTCCAACGGGACGCAGATGACGCCGGATGAATACCGGATGGTCCATCCCATGAGGGTGGGCGTGGCGTGCTGGGCGGCGAAAATAATGTCGCCTTCGTTCTCACGATCCTCGTTGTCCACCACGATCACTGCCCGGCCCGCGGCCATGGCCTCAATGGCCGCTTCCACGGGATCCAGTCCGGTACGGGGCGTTCCGGACGGTGATGTCTTGGCAGGGGCGCTCATCGTGTGCTCCCTGCCTGCGGCGCGAAAGACAGGAGGCGTTCGGTGTACTTGGCCAGCACGTCGACTTCGAGGTTGACGCGGCCGCCTAGTGGCTTGGCTCCCAGCCCGGTTTCTTCCAGCGTCGTGGGGATCAACCCCACCTCAAACCACGGCGACGGTTCGGCCGCAGCGCTGACGGCGGTCACCGTCAGCGAGACGCCGTCGACGGCGATCGAACCTTTCTCGGCAATGTAGCGTGCCAGCGGGGCCGGGACGCCGAAGCGCAGCCGGTCCCAGTTGCCCAAGGCCTCGCGCTCCAGCAACTCTCCAACACCGTCCACATGCCCCTGCACCACGTGGCCGTCCAGCCGTCCCCCCGCTGGAACACAGCGTTCAAGGTTCACGGTGTCACCCGGGGCCAGCCCGCCGATGGTGGTCCGGACGAGGGTTTCGCCCATGACATCAACGCTGAAGTCCTGTCCGTCGATCTGCGTGGCGGTCAGGCACACACCGTTGACGGCGATGGACCCACCCAGAGCCAACCCATCGGTAGTGGTGGGTGCTTTCAGCCGCAGTGTGGCGCTGGCATCGCCGTCGTGCTCAATGCCCAGTACGGTGCCTTGTTCTGCAACGATTCCCGTAAACATCAGTGTCCTCCTGTGACATGTTCCGCAGCTTCACTGCGCGGAACCAAATTCTTGTGTGGAACCAAATTGTTGATCTTGGCTGCGGCGCCCCGGGGCGACCGCAGGTGCAACCGAAGGTCGTTGCCGAGCGTCCTGACCGCTCCGCCACAGGCGTCGTCCCAGGACCAGTGCTGGGCGTCCGCCAGCGTGGCGATTCCGAGGTCGTGCAGCGCAGGAGTTCCGGATCCCAGCAACGTCGGAGCCATGTAGACGATCAATTCGTCCACGAGGTGCGCACCAAGGAATGTGCTCAGGATGGACGAGCCGCCTTCCACCATGACGTGCCTGATTCCTTGGTCGAACAGCATGCCCAAAGCCTCTGCCGGATCCCGCGTTGGCAGGTGCACGAAGCGCCCGTCGGTTCCCCGGACGGCGGCATCTTCGGGGACGTCCCGTAAACCCATCACGGCGCGGACCGGCTGCCGGCTGGAGAGTTCTCCCTCAGCGTCCCTCGCAGTGAGCCGTGGGTTGTCGATCAGGACGGTTCCCGTGCCCACCAGGATGGCGTCGATGAGTCCCCGCAGCCCATGGTTGTCGGCGAGCGACTCCGGACTGGAAATCCATTGGCTCGTGCCGTCGTCGGCCGCAATGCGGCTGTCCAACGTCTGGGCGATGTGCAAGGTAACGAACGGACGCTTGGCGGCAACGGCGTCGAACCAATCGCGGTTGAGGTCGAACGCCCGGTCGAGGGCCAGCCCGGAACGGACCTCCACCCCGGCGGAGCGGAGCGTATGCGCGCCGCCCGCAGCGGGATCGTGGGGATCGTCGACGGCGTAGATCACCTTTGAGATTCCCGCCGACATGATTGCCTGCGCGCAAGGTCCCGTGCGGCCCACGTGGTTGCACGGTTCCAGAGTGACCACCATGGTTGTTCCCACGGTGTCGATGCCCTGCTTGCGGGCTTCGGAGATCGCGTCTGCTTCGGCATGGGCCGTGCCGGCACCCCGGTGGTACCCCGTAGCCAATTGCTCGCCCTCAGGACTGAGGATTACTGCACCCACCAACGGATTGGCTCCGCGCGGACCGGCCAACGCTGCGGCGAGTGCGGCATCCATGGCGCCACGCTCCGCTGGAGTGTGGACGGCCGTATCGGCGGTCATCGTGCAACTCCCGCTGGTACGGCAATGTCCGGTTTGCCGGCATCGTTTTTGGTCCGTTCGCGCTTTTCAGCCCGCCACCAGACGAAGAAGCCTGCCAGGGTGAAGAAACCGAAGAACAGGTACATGACCGCGCTGGCGTAGTAGCCGGCGCTGAACAGCAACGGCACGCCCACGATGTCCACGGCAACCCAGATCAACCAAAACTCAGTCCATCCACGGGCCATGCCGTACGTCGCCAGAAGTGACCCCATGAAGGTCCAGGCGTCGGCCCAGACCGGCGGGTAGGAGCCGAGGGCATCAAACAAGGGAGTCAGTGCTGCTGTGCCGGCCACCATGGCGCCAATCAGAGCGATGCGGACCTTGTTGCTGGCCCAGCCTGGCACAATGGCGCGCCCTTGGCTGCTCGATTGCCGGCCTTGCTGCCACCGATACCAACCGTAAACGGCGACGGCGATGAACATCACCTGCCGTGCTGCTTGCCCCCACAGGGTAGCCGGCGCTGCTGCACCAAAGACGTTACCCAGGAAGACCGTGAGCAGGAGGATGTTGCCGACTATGCCGATCGGCCAAGCCCAGACTTTGCGGCGCATACCGCCGAGGGCGCTGAGGAGCCCAAAGATGTTTCCAAGCACTTCGCGTAAGACAAGAGCAGATCCTCCAACGGGGATCTGTGCTTCGAAGAGCCATCGCAGAAAGTCCATGCCGTTCCTTCCCAGTAAGCCGCGATGACTCCGGGGGTGTACGACAGCGCAATGCCGGGCGTCGCTAAAGGAACGCCCACGGCATGACTGTACGTGCTTCTCCCATCCAGACTTTAACTGTCGGTACCGGAATTTCACCAGTTCAACCGTCTGCCATCGAAGATCCAATCACTTGGAATCCGATGGTTCGCGGGTCGCGGACTATAACCGCCGGTTCGGACTTACACCGACCCCGGAGCACGTATGTGTGTTGTTATTCTGCCACAACTACCAAGATGGCCGGGCTATTCCCAGCCATCTTCGTAACATGTGGTGACGATCGTCAAGCGAACGTCGCCGTCACAGCCTGGCCCGCTGCACGGAGCCGGTCGATGGCCGCTGCGGGGTCCTGGTGCCCATAGACCGCCGAGCCTGCCACGAACACGTTGGCACCGGCTTCCGCAGCCCTGATGATCGTTTCCTCTGTAATGCCCCCATCCACTTGGATGGCCACGCCGATGCCGGAACCCTCGATTGCCGCCCGCGCACGTCGGATCTTGGGAAGGGTGATGTCCAGGAAGGACTGCCCACCGAATCCGGGCTCCACCGTCATGATCAACAGCATGTCCAACTCGCTGAGCATGTCCAGGTAGGGCTCAACCGGCGTAGCCGGACGAAGGGCCATTCCAGCTTTGGATCCCCGCGCACGCAGTTCGCGTGCCAGCTTGACGGGGGCCATGGCGGCTTCCGCATGGAATGTCACCGAAGCGACGCCGGCGTCCGCGTACGCAGGCGCCCAACGGTCGGCGTCGGAAATCATCAGGTGGGCGTCCAACGGTACCGGACTGACCGCTTGGATCCGCTGTACCACCGGCAGTCCCAGCGTCAGGTTGGGGACAAAGTGGTTGTCCATGACGTCAACATGGACGGCATCGGCATTGCTGATCCGCTGCAGTTCCGCCTCAAGGTTGACGAAATCGGCAGACAGGATGCTCGGGTTGATACAGCACTGAGACAAGGCAGCCCCTCTGGGTCGGTGGGAATGGCAAGCCGGATTCCGGCAGTTACGGCTTTTTACGGATGATGGCCATGAACATGGCATCGGTCTGGTGGACGTGTGGCCACAACTGGGCTGTTTGTTCGTGACCGGCGCCCAAGTTCCCGGTGAGGCTGACATCGTCAAGCGCCTGACCGGCGTCGAGCAGTTCCAGGTCCTCACGCTTGGCCATGACGTCGCTGACAACCGCGGTGGTCTCGGCCGGATGCGGCGAGCATGTCACGTAAGCAACCACGCCGCCGGGCTTCACGGCTTCAATTGCAGACTTCAGGAGATCACGCTGCAACGGGCCGAGGTCGCCAATGTCCTTGGGTGAGCGCCGCCACCGCGATTCGGGTCGCCTGCGCAACGCTCCCAGCCCACTGCAGGGAACATCAACCAGCACGCGATCGAAAGCTTCTGCTTGCTCCGAACCAACGTCGCGTCCATCACCGGTCCGTACCGACCAAGTGTCCTCCGGAACAGCTGAAAGGGCCTGCTGAACGAGTTTCGCCCTATGTGGCGCGGGCTCATTGGCCAACAGGGTAGCGCCGTCCCGATGCGCCAGGGCAGCCAGAAGAGCGGCCTTGCCTCCCGGACCGGCACACAAGTCCAACCAGCGTTCGCTTCCGGAAGAGGCACCAAGGTCCACGCCGGCCAAAGCCCGGGCAACCAGTTGGGATCCGACGTCCTGGACACGGGTGGTTCCGCGACGGACCGTCTCCAGGCGACCGAGGTCTCCACCGGCGGACAATGCCGAATCTTCCACCAGTTCGCCTGCCGTGGCCCCATTCTCGAAAGCCTCGTCAAGACTTCCCAAGCCCGGCAGCGCTACAAGATTGACCACCGGCGCGGCGTTGTCCGCCTCCAGCAGGTCATCGATCTCCGACTTCAGACGGCCGTGGTTGACCAGTGACTGGCGCAGTGCGCGCACGATCCATTCAGGGTGGGCATGCCGGAGCGAGGCGATCCGGGTCTCATCGGTTTCGCTGGCCAGCAGGATGTCCAACCACTCGCCCATGCTGTGGGCAGTGACCTTGCGCAGGACTGCATTGATCAGGGCCGACGGACCTGCGCCGATGACGGCTCGTGCCAGGCCAACGGTCTGATCCAACGCCGCATGCGCAGGAACACGCATTGAAAGCAACTGATGGGCGCCAATCCGCAGGGCATCCAGGATTGCAGGATCCAACTGATCAAGGGGGCGGTCAACGCAGCGGGCAAGAATGGCGTCATAGGTGCCTTGACCGCGCAAAGCGCCATAGCTCAACTCAGTGGCGAAGCCGGCATCCCGGCGATCCAAGCGGTGTTCCCGGATGCGGGCTGGCAGCACCAGGTTGGCGTAGGCATCCTCGGAAGCAACAGCACGGAGCACTTCGAAGGCCACAAGGCGTGCGGGGTCGGCACGGCGCGTGCGCTGCGAAGGAGCATTGTTCGTGAAGCCCCGCTGAGGGCCACGGTTTCGCTCCCGGCCCTGGGCGTCACGCCGGCTTTCGCCACGTGCACCCCGGTTGCCTTGTCCGCCGCCGTCCCGGTTCCCGCTGTTGTTGGGGCCTCGCCGGCCGGACTCACTCATTCGAATACCACTCTCTCGGGTGTTGCCAAGCCGCGGGCCCAGTCAGCCGACGACATCATTTTCTTACCTGCCGGCTGGATCCTGCCGAGCTCAACGGCGTGGGATCCGGTGCCAACCAGAACAGATTTGCCATCCACCCTGATGGCGCCCGGAGCCAGGTCCTTAACCTCAGGACGGAGGGTCACTGGTTCAAGTTTGATCCGCTGGCCTTCCAGCGTTGTCCATGCTCCCGGCTCAGGAGTCACACCACGAGCCCGACGACTGAGGGCCAGGGCAGGCAACTGCCAGTCAAGGCGGCCATCCTCAAGCAGCAGTTTGGGAGCGAGGGAGACTTCCCCGGCTTGCGGCTGCGGGGCAGCCTGACCGGCGTCGATCGCGGAGAGCGTCTGGCTGAGAAGCACGGCCCCGCTGATGGAGAGGCGCTCAAGGAGGTCCCCCGCGGTGTCGTCCGGCCGAACAGCTTCAGTGAGGGTGCCGAATACTGGGCCGGTATCGAGGCCTTCTTCGAGCTGGAACGTCACGGCTCCGGTGATTTCGTCCCCAGCGATGATTGAACGCTGGACGGGGGCAGCGCCCCGCCAAGCAGGAAGGAGGGAGAAATGCAGATTGACCCACCCATGCGTCGGAACTGTCAAAGCTGTCTTCGGAACAATTCCACCGTAGGCAACAATGGCGGCGACATCCGGGGCAAACTCAGAGATCCGGGCGGTGGTATCCGCATCGACCTTGGCCGCACGGATGACGTCGATACCCAGCTCCAATGCCCGCGCCGCGACGGGCGAAGGCGTCAACACCCGCTTCCTGCCCAGGGGGGCGTCCGGTCGCGTCAGGACAGCGACGACATCGAATCCCGCCTTGACCAAAGCGTCCAACGATGGGACCGCGACGGCGGGGGTTCCTGCGAAAAGGACCCTCACTCGGGTGCCCCGAAGCTGCCGCCACCAAAACTTGATCCCACGCTGGTGGCGCGCTGGGACGTGGTCTTCTCCGTGATGGCGTGGTAATTGGCGTTCCGGATGGCGCGGAGTGCTGCCTTGCGGTCCTCCCCTTCCAACCTGTCCGTGTACAAAATGCCGTCGAGGTGGTCCGTCTCGTGCTGGAAACACCGGGCAAGCATGCCTTCGGCTTCCACCGAGACCGGGTTGCCGTTGATATCAACACCGGTGGCCCTGGTTGTCCGGAAACGGCGGACCGGGAAGCCCAGGCCGGGGATCGAGAGGCAACCCTCTACTTCGTCCGGCTGGAAGTCATCGCTGTTTTCCAGGACAGGGTTGATGATGTGGCCTTCCACTCCCCCAATGCGGTAGGTAAAAACGCGCTGGCTGACGCCGATTTGGGGCGCGGCGAGGCCTGCGCCTTCCACGTCTTCCATGGTTTCGGTCATGTCAGCTACCAGCTTGGCGAGCTCCGGACCGAAATCGGTGACGGGGTCCGCTACGGTGCGCAACACCGGATCCCCGATGATTCGGATACTCAAAATTGCCATGTGCTGTCAGTCCTCACTATCGTCAAACCCGGCTCCGGGTGTTGCGGAGCCTAAGCCAGTTTAGTTGAGGTCATTCGCCACTGCCGCTGTTTGCCGCCCCGGCCCCAACCGATGCAAACACAGGTGGAGCGATGGGCAACAGTGCTTGTCCCGCTGCAGAGACGTCTGCCGACATTTCCCAGACGCGCCGAAGGGCGCAGAACTTCCACCAGTGGTGCTTGAGGATTTCCGGGTTGGCCCGCATCGGCCTGACTTCGGTCTCTCCGATTGCTACAGCGAGCAGCATGGGGTTGTCGCCGTATTTCCAGGGTTCCCATTCCCCGGCAACGGGATCAACCAGGCTCTCCTCAGCCTTCATTCCAGCGGCAAGCTGCATGACCACTTTGTCATCCAGCGCCTTGACCGTTCCGTCCCGGGTAGTGCCTTTGGTCTTGTAGTCGATCAGGCAGATACGTCCGTTGATCCGGGCCACAAGGTCAAGTGTCCCGGCGTAGCCCACAGTCTTGTTCCACACGGTGATCTCGGGGGCCAACGGCTCCACCCGGTACAGCTCCCACCATTCATCAAAACGGGCGGCAAACGCCTCCTCACCATGGGCTGCGAGGTCGTCCCGGCATTCCTGCATGCGGTGCGGACGTCCCAGAGCACGCAAGGCAACCTGCTCACAGTAGGTGTGCACGCGGTCGCCGCGTGCTGCCGCTGCATCCCGGTACACTTCCGCCGCTTTGGCGGCTTTGTTGATGGCCTGGCGGGTCTTGGCTGGACTCCCCAGGATCGCGGGAAGCTCCGGATCCGCAGCGAGACTGCTCGCACCCATGTAACTGAACCAGCCATCCAATGAGTGCGCCTGTTGTCCGATTACCGTGGTGATCGAGGGCACCGAAAATTGCTCCGTGGTGGAGCGGGCATACATCCGGCCGTAGTCAGTAGCGTGGGCAAGCAGTGGAGCAGTCATATAAAGACTGTGTCATACAGGGCCGACAGAATTCTCCGGCGGGAAGATCATTGCGAGCTGCTCCGGGGGCAGCCGGGCCAGCTTCGCCGCGAGGATGGGGGCCGTCACCGCCAGCTCCGTGGAGGACATCCCAGAGTCAGGAGCGTTCCAGGGCACATCAGGTTCGTCATCAGCACGCATGTTGACCAAGTGCTCCGATGGAGCGTTTCGTGACGCTAAATACCCATCGATCTTGTCGAATGCGGTGCAATCAAAGGGTCAGACCCCGCCAACTACGGGAAAGTGACCCGGGTGTTCCTCGTCGCAGGCGTGAGGGCCGGCGGTTTCCTCGTTCCCAGTATTTTCTATGACCACTGGCGAACACTCTTCTGCAGATCAAATTCGTAATACGCCGTTCATGATGTGGTTTCAAGATGCTGCAAACAATCAATCACCGCAGAGCCTGCTTCGGCACAGCATTTAAGTTCCCTGCAGCGTCCGGCCGCAGGGAACCCAAACACATATCCTTCTGCTCATTCCTAGGCGCCCGAGGCTACCCAACCTGAGCAACCGTAGACGCCGGTGCCAGCACTTCGGTTGTTGAGGCACGCCCGGACGTAAACGGTGCCACTGAGTCCGCTGCTTTGCGCTTGACTCTGAGTGCCACTTCCGTTGCTGTTGGTCAGCGTCGCAATGTAGGTAGTCCCATTCGAGACGTACCTGAGCTGCGCTACGGACGAGACACCGTCCACACGGGTGTCCTGGCTCGAAAGGACGTTGCTGGCCGAGTTGTAGTAGGCGTACGAGCCGGTCACTGACGCCCCAGCGCTGGCGGAGGCCATGGGCGCAGTTGCCAGCAGTGAGATTCCAACAACGCCAGCGGCTGCAACACTGGAAAGAGCGAATCGTGATTTACGCATGTCGTAATTCCTTCCCCAAATAGTGAATTAGTGGCACCACGCCCGCACCAGCAAATGCATTGGCGATCACACCGCGAAGCCGCCTTGAGTCTCACGTTGCAACACCCATCATGTCAAGGGATTGTCAAATAAGAACACTCTTGTGACAGATCCTGTGATGCACCCCGGGAGCGACCCTGTCCCGGCTGCGACCCCGTTTCCGACAAGCTGACATCAGGTCGTCCACTTGCCCCCGAGCGCCCGAGCACAATTCGGACGCTACGGCAATCCCGTCTATCCAAGCGATAGCCGTGCAAAGTGTCCTCAGGTCCACACCAACTACAATCTGAACGTTCGAAGAGGAACTGGCGCTGGATACGCCTACACAGGCTCAATGCTGACCAGCGGCAGAGTCTACGAGGTTGACTGCTGGACGACGGGCACCTGGGTAGACGGAGGCAACATTTGGCTCGAGCTCCATCCTGGCGCGGGTGGAGCCCAGTACGTTTCGGACCGCTATGTCTACACCGGACCGAACGTGACGACCATCCTGCAGCGCTGCTGAGATCTTCTGCTCAAAGGAAAGGGTCCGGTGCATAAGCGCCGGACCCTTTTGTCTTGTGTCGCTGGAGCGAAATCAGCGCAGCGCCAAGGGAAAGCCTCGGAAACACAGAAACCCCCCGGATCTCCGGGGGGTTTCCTATGGTGGGCGATACTGGGTTCGAACCAGTGACCTCTTCGGTGTGAACGAAGCGCGCTACCACTGCGCCAATCGCCCGGGTGCATAGAAAACACTAACCGACCACCGCCTGATTGCAAAACCGATCAGCACCTTCATGGCCGTACCGAACTACACCCCTGGAATTACATGCGTGAAACTCAGCAGATTCCGCGCAGAATCAAGGATCCGGCCACCCGCGAAACCAAATCTCCGCCCTCGATTTGGAGTTTGCTACAACCTCCTATAGAGTTTTTACTCGTCGGAAAGCGACGGAAAGCCTGAAGGGTTGGCCGTCAAAACGATACTGCGGACGTAGCTCAGCTGGTAGAGCACCACCTTGCCAAGGTGGATGTCGCGAGTTCGAATCTCGTCGTCCGCTC
>NZ_JAVTJB010000028.1:0-52712 GCF_031843805.1 Arthrobacter sp. WCS2018Hpa-7 | reverse complement strand
GCCGCACCACTACGCGCCAAGCGCACCAGAGCTTACGGGCGCAATCGGCGCCAACAGGTGCGCTCCCCTCAGTGCGACCCCACCCGCAATCGTGCCGCTTTCCGTTCCGTGTGCACCCGCTGTGCGATGACCAGACCGGCCGCGGCCAGGCCGATGGTCACCGGATACCCCATGAACCGCTCCAAAAGGCCAGGCAAGGGCACCTCCATCCCAGTGAGTCCGCCGATAATGAGCGCAGCGATACAGAGCAGGCCGCACACGCCAAGGAACCAGCTCACCGGTGTCTGACGGAACCACAGGATGCCCAACAACAGCAGTGCGAATCCGCCACCGATGAAGAACATCAGGGCACCAGCAAAATGCCATGGCGAGTCGAGGTCTTCGGGCACCAGGCCAACAAGGACGGTTCCAACGCCGGCCACTCCGGTGAGGATACGGATGGCCACAGCAAGGATCCACGGCACGGTCAGCACGCGGGCGGCAGCAGAATCAACCGCAACAGACCGGAACCGGCGGGCAGCAACACCAGGCTTTGCCGCGACGCACAGAAGTCCCGCGGTCAGGAACAGCGCACCCAGTATCAGGGCCAGCCCCTGGACCACGAACGAGGCATTCATCAGCACGTGCAACGGCGAGCACACGGCCCGGTCCTCGTACACGCCGCAGGACACCGCTCCGAGGTCGCTGATGTATCCGGCTGCGCGGCTGTAGGGCTCGGGACCGGCCCACGCCTGAATGACGGCGGCCTCGGCCACGAAGTATTGGACGACGCTCAGCTGCGCCCACCCGCCGATGTTGGCCCGGATGTTACGGACGTCGGGAAAGAACGATCCGGCCTGCGCCGGTGCAGTCGAGGGCCCTGTCATGCTCGCCAGCCTAGCGGTGTTCGGGCAGCGCCCCGGCAGCTTGTATGCTTGTAGTCGTGTCCGGGCCCTTGAGCTCCAGCAGTGGGATTCAGAGCCATGGACATACAGGCCCTCGTAGCTCAGTGGATAGAGCACGGCTCTCCTAAAGCCGGTGTCGTTGGTTCGATTCCAATCGAGGGCACTTGAATCACCAGCAACCCACCCAGGACTTGCAGGCCTACCTGGCCGGCAGCTGGAGTGTGGAGCGAACCCTCCTGGACCGCGCCTCAGGCACCAACGGTACGTTTACCGGCGTCGTGCGCTATTCGTTGAATCCCGACGGCGGCCTGGACTACCGCGAAGACGGAACCATGCACTGGCCTTCCCATTCCGGCCCTGCTTTCCGCGAGTATGTCCTCGCACCAGGCGCCACAGCGGATTCGATGGACGTGTTCTTTCCCGACGGCAGGCCTTTCCACGTCATGAGCTTCTCCGAGCAAGGCAACCGGGACAAACACTGGTGCGATCCCGACGACTACCGCGTCAGCTACATCTACTTAGGCCCGGATTCGTTCAGCTTCACGTGGGATGTCCACGGACCGGCGAAGGATCTCCTGCTGGAATCGCACCTGGTCCGCATCGATGCCGGGAGGCAAGCATGAGTGGAACCGGCACGGACCTGATCGTGGTCAGCGCCGTCTGCATCTACAACGCGGATGGCCAGCTGTTAACCGTCCGGAAGCGCGGCACGGACAAATTCATGCATCCTGGCGGCAAGCCGGAACCCGGCGAAACGGCGGCTGAAGCAGCGTCGCGGGAACTGCATGAAGAGGTGGGCATCAAGGTTGCGCCGGACCTCCTCCAGCCGCTGGGTGTCTGGCTCGCGGTGGCCGCCAACGAAGCGGCGACCAACATCGAGGCCACCGTTTTCACAGCTCCCGGCACCTGGGAAGCCCACCCCTCGGCGGAGATCGCCGAGATCCGCTGGCTGGACCTCAACGGGCCTTTGCCCAGCGATCTGGCGCCGCTGCTAACGGATCACGTTATCCCGCTGCTGACCACGCCCACCTAAGGACAGCGCTACAGCTCCGGGACAGCTTCCTGCGCCACCGCCGTGGCCTCCGCGAACTGCGTTTGGTACAGCTCGGCGTAGCGACCGTCGGCGGCCAGCAGTTCGGTGTGCGTGCCGCGCTCCACGATGCTGCCGTCCTCCACCACCAGAATGGCGTCGGCCGCTCGGATGGTGGACAACCGGTGTGCAATTACGACGGCGGTACGCCCCTCGAGCGCCTCACCCAGGGCCGCTTGGACTGCGGCCTCGTTGGTGGAGTCCAGCGCTGCCGTGGCTTCATCGAGAATCACCACGCGGGGCTGCTTGATGAGCAGGCGGGCGATGGTGAGCCGTTGGCGTTCGCCGCCGGACAGACGGTAGCCGCGCTCCCCCACCACGGTTTCGAGGCCATCGGGCAGGGACCGGATCATTGGTTCCAGGCGTGCCCGCCGGAGCACATCCCACATGTCTTCTTCGGTGGCATCCGGTCGGGCGAGGCGCAGGTTGGAGGCGATGGTTTCGTGGAACAGGTGCCCATCCTGGGTCACCATGCCCATGGTGTCCCGCAGGGAATCGAAACTGAGATCGCGAACGTCCACACCGGCTCCTGGCTCTCGTCCGCCAAGGCGCACCGCGCCGGAGTCGACGTCGTACAAGCGTGAGAGCAGTTGTGCCACGGTGGACTTGCCGGCGCCGGAGGAACCCACCAGAGCTACGGTCTGTCCAGGTTCTACCCGGAAGCTGAGGCCGTGCAGGACTTCCTCCCCGCCCCGGGTATCCAGGGTGGCAACGTCTTCCAGGGAAGCCAGCGACACCTTTTCGGCGGAGGGGTAGGAGAAGCGGACGTCGTCGAATTCCACGGCCACAGGGCCTGCGGGCACGGTAAGGGCGTCAGGCTTCTGCGTGATGAGTGGCTTCAGGTCGAGGATTTCAAAGACCCGCTCGAAACTGACCAAGGCACTCATGATTTCCACACGGGCGTTGGACAGAGCTGTCAGCGGGGCGTAAAGACGGGTGAGAAGGAGAGCCAGGACCACCACATCGCCCGGTGCAAGCTGTCCGCCGAGCGCCAGCCAACCGCCCAGGCCGTAGACCAAGGCCAAGGCCAGCGCCGACACCAACGTCAGGGCCGTGACGAACGTGAACTGCAGCATGGCGGTCCGGATTCCGATGTCCCGGACCCGGCCCGCCCGGTCGGCAAATTCACGGGATTCCTCATCCGGGCGGCCAAACAGCTTCACCAACGTGGCCCCGGGGGCAGAGAACCTTTCGGTCATTTGCGTGCCCATGGCGGCGTTGTGCGCGGCCGCTTCACGGCGGAGGTCGGCCAGTTTTGAGCCCATGCGCCGGGCCGGGATCAGGAAGATCGGCAGCAACACCATGGCCAGCACCGTGACCAGCCATGAGGTGTTCAACATGACCACGAGGGTCAGGGCCAATGCCACCACGTTGCTGACGACGCCGGACAGCGTGCCGGCGAAGGCGGACTGCGCCCCGATGACATCGTTGTTCAGGCGGCTGACCAAGGCACCGGTCCGCGTCCTGGTGAAGAACGCGATGGGCATGCGCTGCACGTGGTCGAACACGCGGGTGCGGAGGTCCACAATGACGCCCTCGCCAATGATGGAGGACAACCAGCGGGTCACCAGCCCCACACCTGCCTCGCCCACCGCGACGATGGCGATCAGGACCGCAAGCCAGATGACCGTGCCCACCCCGGCGTTGGCAATGATGGCATCCACCACCTGGCCTGCCAGCACGGGCGTGGCGACAGCCAGGAAAGCACCTGCGATGGAAGCGATCACGAAGGCAATGAGCTTGCCCTTGTGCGGGGCGGCGAAGGCCATGACCCGCTTCAGGGTTTCCTTGGAGAACGGCTTGGATCCGCTCTTGGCAGTGGTGATGTTGTACAGCGAGCTCCAGGCCACGCGGTCCATGCTCATGGTTGCTTCTCCTGGCTGGGGGTGTGGTGCAGTTCCTGGACCTGTCCGTTTTCAAGGTGCCAGCGTGAATCGAGCCGCACGTTTTCCAGCAGCCGGCGATCATGGGTGACCAGCAGGAGTGCGCCTTCGTAGCTTTCCAGCGCCTCTTCGAGTTGCTCGATCGCCGGGAGGTCCAGGTGGTTGGTGGGTTCGTCCAGCACCAGCAGGTTCACGCCGCGGGCCTGCAGCAACGCAAGGGCCGCACGTGTCCGCTCCCCCGGAGACAACGAATCCACGGTGCGCGAGGTGTGGTCGGCCTTGAGTCCGAACTTGGCCAGGAGCGTCCGGACATCGGCGCTGTTCCAGTCCACCAGCACGGCTTCGACGGCGTCGCCAAGCGGCTGCCCGCCGTCGAGCAGTCCACGCGCTTGGTCAATTTCGCCGATGGCTACAGAGGCACCCATGGAGGCATCGCCGTCGTCCGGTTCCTGCGTTCCAAGCAGCAGGCGCAGCAGCGTCGATTTGCCGGCGCCATTGGGTCCTGTGATGCCGATGCGTTCGCCGCCGTTGAGTTGGAGGTTCACCGGTCCCAGCGTGAAGTCACCTTGGCGCGCGACGACGTCACGCAAGGTGGCGACGACGGCACTTGAGCGGGGTGCCTGGCCGATGCTGAACTGCAGCTGCCACTCCTTGCGCGGTTCCTCCACCTCGGTCAGGCGGGCAATGCGCGACTCCATCTGCCGGACTTTCTGGGCTTGCTTCTCCGACGACTCGCTGCTCGCGGCGCGACGGATCTTGTCATTGTCCGGGTTTTTCTTCATGGCGTTGCGGACACCCTGGGAGCTCCACTCCCGCTGGGTGCGTGCGCGGGAAATGAGGTCTGCCTTGGTGTTGGCGAACTCGTCATACCGTTCACGGGCGTGGCGCCTGGCCACGGCGCGCTCCTCGAGGAACGCCTCGTAGCCGCCGTCATACACGGCCACGGAATTCTGGGCCAGGTCCAGTTCCACCACGGTGGTCACGCAGCGGGCCAGGAATTCGCGGTCGTGGGATACCAGGACAACACCGCCACGAAGGCCCTGGACAAAAGCTTCGAGGCGGGCCAGTCCGTCAAGGTCAAGATCGTTGGTGGGTTCGTCAAGGAGGACCACGTCGAAGCGGCTGAGCAACAGTGCTGCCAGAGCCACGCGGGCAGCCTGCCCACCGGAGAGCCCTGTCATGAGGGCGTCGGCACCCAGTTCCAGACCGAGATCGGACAGCACGGCCGGTATGCGGTCTTCAAGGTCCGCCGCCCCCGAGGCCATCCAGCGGTCGAAGGCCAGGGAGTAGGCGTCATCGGCTCCCGGGGCCCCGGACCCGAGGGCTTCTGCGGTGGTTTCCATCTCCACAGTGGCCTGGGCGCACCCTGTCCGGCGCGCAACGTACGCCGCGATGCTCTCCCCCGCGGTGCGCTCGTGTTCCTGGGGCAGCCAGCCCACAAACGCGTCCGAAGGCGCCAGGCTGACGCTGCCCGCCTGCGACTGGTCCACGCCGGCAAGGATGCGAAGCAGCGTGGACTTCCCGGCGCCGTTCGCACCCACGACGCCCACAACATCGCCGGGCGAAACGGTCAGGGAAAGGTCGGAAAAAAGGGTGCGATGGCCGTGGCCACCGGCAAGATCCTTGGCCACCAAGGTTGCTGTCATGTGTGTATCCTCCAGCAGGGAAACGCAGGAATTCAGGCCGCGATTCCCGCAGGCATGGAAAAACCCGTTGGTCCGGACTTGGGGGGTGTACGGACCAACGGGTTCAAGCATCAAGCATAATTCAATGTGGCGTCGGCGTAAAATCGTTTCGTACTCCCACTTACGGCTTCCTGAAGTCCTGCCCCGCGACCCGTCCCGGAAAGTTCCCCATGCCCTTACCCTCCAAGGCGTTCCAGCGCTGGCTTCACGGCGTCGCGCCCGATGCCAGCACCGCTGATGTCTGCAGGATCGCCGGCATCAAACGAACAACCCTGGCCCAGCAACTGGTCCGCGGCAAGGTTGCCGAGTCAACGCTGGTGAGCATCAGCCGCGGATTCCAGGTGGATCCGGTGCAGGCCCTGGCCACCTTTGATCTCTATGCCGATCTCAGGGGCGGCCCGGTGCCGCCGACACCCTGCGAACTGGTCAGCCAGGTCGCCACCATCGATCTGCTGCGGGCAGTAGTGGAACGCAGTGAACAAAGCCCGGCCCCCGCGGCCTTTCTTTCTGAACCGCCGCACCCTACCTCGGTGCGGAACTGGGTGGACGCGATCGACGACGGCGAGTTGCGGCACCGGGTCAGCGAAGCCACCGGGATTGCGCCACAGAACTTCTCTGCCCACCTGACGGCCAACAGGCTGCCGCCGGAACTGGCCATCGCCACGTCCCGGGCTGCCGGCGTCGGACCTGCCGGGGGGCTGGTGGCTGGAGGGTTGATCACCGAGGCCGAGGCCGGGTGGCCACCGAATGTCCGCCGGGAAGCCCTGGACCGAATGACCCGAAGCTCGCTGGTTACTCTGGCCGGCGAACGGCTCCTGGCACTGGGCAAGACCCTGAAACGCCAGGAACAAGACCACGAACGTACTGAACGAATTTGGGAGAACCTCGGATGACGGCTGTGCTGCCTTGGGTGACGCTGGTTGTATGCCTGGCTGTCACCGTTGCACGGATCCCCAGCGCGTTGCGGGGCGAGAACCGCGTGGTGTTCTATATTTTCTCGTTGATCTCGCTGAGCATCTTCATCAGCATCGAAGCGCCTTATCTGGTCCTTGACGGCTGGCTTGGCGGAATCAACGTCGGCAATCTGGTTCTCCGTTTCCTCCTGTATGCCACGTTCTTCCTCATGGGCATCAAGATCGCCACCGCGTTCGGTTCGCCGTCCGCCGTCCGTGCCATCCGGGGTCCGGTTGGTCTTACTGTCGGGGCCATCGTGGCCATCCTTACCGTGTACTTCTTCGTCATCACGGACACGCGAGGGTCCTCAGCGGGCATGAGCGGACTGACGTGGGGGCCGTCGCTGGAGGCCTATGCGTTCATGGGCCGCTTCTACCCGGGCTTCGTTGCCGCCTGCCTGGTACCCGCAATCTGGCGGACGGTGGCGAGCGCGGCACCTGTCCTGCTCCGGGTTGCTTCAGCGTTGCTGCTCCTGGGGCTGGGCTTGCTCCTGCTGTCCCAATTTTTCCCGTTGATCCCCTTCTCGGAGGCGTGGCTGAGGGTACTCATCAACTACTCGGCAGCCATGTCCACGTGCATCGGACTGGCCGGAATCTGGTTCTCCAAGGCCTATTCGCGACGAAAACGACGTCTCGCAGCGTAAGACTTTCACAAAAGCATTAGATCGTGGCACAATCATGAATGTGTGAACACGGTTGCAGCCTGACACCGGAATCAGAGAACGGGTTTCCGGTGGATGTGGCGCCCATGGGATCACAATTGGGGGGATGAGTGGTGGCGGGCTGTTGGGGACCGCCCCCACTCAGCCTTTTTAACGCCCCTGTTGCCGGTCACCAGCGCCCCACACCCAGCAAGGCTCCTTACGGTGGCTAAGATGGCTCCATGAACAGCCTTCGCACCCGCCGCTCCGTCATTGCCGCAACTCTGGCCTCGGCCGCCCTTGTGCTCACAGCGTGCGGTGGAGGTTCAACTCCCGCGCAGTCAGGCGGAGACACCTCCCTTTCGGACGTCAAGTCCAAGGGTGAGCTGGTCATCGCCACCGAGGGCACGTACCGCCCCTTCAGCTTCCATGCCGAAGGCGCCGGGGACCTCACCGGTTTCGATGTCGAGATTGCCCAGGCTGTGGCCGGAAAGCTCGGCGTGAAGGCAACGTTCCAGGAAACACAGTTCGATGGCATCTTCGCCGGCCTGGACTCCAAGCGCTTCGACACCATCGCCAACCAGATTTCCATCAACGACGAACGCAAGGCCAAATACGAGTTCTCCACCCCGTACACCATCTCCACCGGAGTAGTGGTGACCAAGTCGGACAACACCAGCATCAACAGCTTCGCGGACCTGAAGGGCAAGACCACCGCCCAGTCGCTGACCAGCAACTTCTACAAGATGGCCGTGGAAGCCGGCGCCAATGTGCAGGCCGTGGAAGGGTGGGCGCAGTCCGCCACGCTGGTCCAGCAGGGCCGCGTGGACGCGACGGTGAATGACAAACTGACCTACTTGGACTACGCCAAGAACACACCGGACTCGGGCCTGAAGGTTGCTGCGGAGGCACCGGACAAGACGGAAAGCGCGTTCGTCTTCCGCAAAGGTTCAACGGAGCTCACCTCGGCCGTGGACAAGGCCCTGGCCGACCTCCAGGCAGATGGAACCATGGCGAAGATCTCCGAAAAGTACTTCGGCGCGGACGTCACCAAATAGATGAACTGGGACCTCATCTGGAGTTCCTTCGGCCCGCTCATCACCGGCGCCGTCACGGGGACCATTCCTCTGACGCTCGCTTCCTTCGCCTTCGGCCTGGTGCTCGCTTTGGTGGTGGCCCTGATGAGGCTGAGCCCCAACTGGCTGCTGTCCGGAATCGGCCGTTTCTACGTCTCGGTCATCCGTGGCACTCCGTTGCTGGTACAGCTGTTCGTGATTTTCTTCGGACTCCCCAGCATTGGCATCCGGCTCGATCCCTGGCCGAGTGCCATCATCGCGTTCTCGTTGAACGTGGGCGGTTACGCGGCCGAGATCATCCGGGCAGCCATCCTGTCCGTGCCCAAGGGCCAATGGGAAGCCGGCCACACCATCGGCATGTCCAGGCCGCAAACCCTGGTGCGCATCATCCTCCCCCAAGCAGCCCGGGTATCCGTTCCCCCGTTGTCCAATACCTTCATCTCGCTGGTGAAGGACACCTCGCTGGCATCCCTGATCCTGGTGACCGAACTGTTCCGCAATGCCCAGCAGATCGCTGCTTTCAGCCAGGAGTTCATGGCCCTGTACCTGCAGGCCGCCTTGGTGTACTGGGTCATCTGCCTGGTCCTTTCCACCGCGCAATCCGCCGTGGAAAGGAGATTGGACCGCTATGTCGCCCACTAACGAATCACGTTCCCCATCGGTCCTGAAGGCCCGGAACCTCGCCAAGGCATTCGGCAGCAATGTGGTGCTGCGCGACATCGACGTCGATATCCGCCGCGGTCAGGTGGTGGCCCTCATCGGGCCATCGGGATCCGGCAAGACCACCGTCCTGCGATCACTCAACGGCCTTGAAATTCCCGACGGCGGCACGGTGGCCTTCGGGGACAGCGACGGCGGCGGGGAACTCGCCATCGACTTCGGCGCGAAGGTTGGCAAGAAGGACTTGGCCGCCTTGCGTGACCGCAGCGCCATGGTCTTCCAGCACTACAACCTGTTCCCGCACATGACGGTCCTGAAGAACATCACCGAAGGCCCCATCCAGGTCCAGAAGAGGCCACGTGCCGAGGCCGTCGCGGAGGCAGAACGGCTCTTGGAACGCGTGGGACTGGCCGATAAACGCGACGCCTACCCCTTTGAACTCTCCGGCGGCCAGCAGCAACGCGTAGGCATCGTCAGGGCGCTGGCGCTCAAGCCCCAACTGCTGCTGTTCGACGAACCCACCTCAGCGTTGGACCCGGAACTGGTGGGTGAAGTCCTGGGTGTCATCAAGGAACTCGCTGAGGAAGGCTGGACCATGGTGATCGTGACCCACGAGCTCGCCTTCGCCCAGCACGTGGCGGACGAGGTCATCTTTATGGACGGCGGTGTGGTGGTGGAGCGGGGCCCCGCTGCCGAGGTCCTGCGTGCGCCCACGCAGGAACGGACCAAGCTTTTTGTGAAACGGCTCCAGCACGACGTCTAGGAGAGACAAGAAAATGGGGGAAAAGACTTTGGATACAGCAGCCGATCCCGGCCGCAGGAAGTCCCGTCGTACCGTCATCATCGCTGTGGTGGTTGCCATCGCTGTTGTGGCTGGAGGGCTTGGCACATGGTTTGCCCTCTCCCGCCCGGCAGGCGTCCAGCGCGCAGATGTTGTCCGCCTGGACAAGGAACGGGTAATACTGGACAACTCAATGAATCTCTACGACCCGCTGTTCAACCAGTTTTCGCTCCGCTACTCCAGCGTCATGTCCGAAAACGCGGAGCAGCAGGAAAAGGACAAGGTCCTCAACCGGGATGGTGAACGATTGAAGCGCGAGTCGCGGACCAACCTGGACCGGCTGGAACGGATGGGATCCTCTGCGGCAGTGAAGGAACAGGACATCAGCGACGCCTTCAACGGCTTCAAGGAGCACTACGGTGCTGTGATCTCCTACAACGACCAATTGGTGATCAACACGGCAAACATCACCCAGTCCGTTGGGGGACCCTGCGCACCATTGCATTCAAGCCTGAATGTTGGCGCCGAGTCGTATTCCGAAGACTACGTCAAAGGGGCCGATGCCTGCCTCGGCGCGATCGCCGCTGCCAAGGTCAACACCGATGCTGAAACAACCGAATTGCTGACTTCTGTGGAAGGCATTATCCGCGGGCAACGTGATAAGCAGCAGGAAGTCCTGGACGCCAAGGACGACTTTGAGCGGCTCGCCAAGCGCACCCTGGCAGGCCTGGCCATGCTGGACATCAATGATGCTTTGGCCAAGGCCGAAACCACGTATGAGGGCTCCGCGAAGGCGAAGTACAACCAACTGGTGACCAACGCCAATGACTCCAACAAGGCGTTTGAAAGTGCTCTCAAGAAACGCACGGATCAATTTGATGCTTCCGGCAAGGACGGGGAATAGGCCATGACGATTGAACCCGACCCCACGCAACAGCCCGATCCCCTGCAGGAAACCCCTCCCAGCCAGCAGCCGACCCCCAGGAAGCGCAGGCTGGCACTGGTCTTGACCTCTTGTGCTGTTGTCCTGTTGATCGTTGCCGCAGTGGCTGTTGTGGCCGTGACGCAATTCTCCGGACAGCAGCGCAAGGAAAACCTGCAGCTCCTGAAGGAAGACAACCTCACTGCCCTGGTGGACGCACGGAGCAAGCTTCAACCCGCGGCCAATGCCTACCTTGCCGCGTATAAGAAAGCACGGAACGCCCCAGCCTCACAGGAGGAGGCGGAGAAGAACTCCGTGAAGGAGCGGGACGAGTTCCAGCAGGCTGCGGACGCGGCCCGGGCAGCGATGGCGAAAGTGAAGTCCGGCCACGACTCCGGTGGGGACGGAATCGACGTCGCAGTGGGACAACTCGAAGAGTCGTACCAAGGCTTCATTGACCACATGGAGGGCTTGGTGGAGTCATACCCGCAGTTTGAAGGTCTGTTCAGGGCTGACGGGGCAGGCTGCAACGGCCTGTTTGTCGGTTCCAAGGCCGCCACGCTTCGGGAACGTCAAACCTTGCTGGGCCAGGCCGCAGCCCCTTGCCGCGAAGCAGCCGGCCAGCTCAAGCAATCCAAGAACGTGGCCTACGTCGAATTTGCCCGAACCTTTGACAACCGGGTGGCACAGCTCGAATCCAACTCCGAGATCACGGCCAAGTCTGAAGAGAACTACAACGAATTTGTAAAGCTCAAGGACCAAATGGTCCAGAAGACAGCTGAAGCGACCGCGCGCAACGCCTCTGAGGAGGAATTGTTCAAGATTGCCGACGAAGCCAAGGCCCTCAACACCCGGATCAAGAACAACAGGTCGGAGTTTGACTTTGCGGCCAAGCGATACCTGTCGGGAGTCAAAGACATGCCTGTCCTGGTGGAGGAAGTCTTCACGAAGAAAATCGCGGCCGAGATCAAGAGCTACGACTCTGTGATCCCCCTGCGTGTTCAGATTCTGAAAGACGCAGTGGACGTCGAATTGGTCGAATAACCACCCCGGCACCATCACAAAACGCCGACGGCTTTGCAGGATTTCCCTTGCAAAGCCGTCGGCGTATCTTCTGTCCTTCCGGGTCAGCGTGCGAAGCGCAGGGTCACCAGTTGGAACGGCCGAAGCACCAACTCCACCTCTGAGCGTTCCCCAACAGTCACTCCAGGCGCCTCTGCAACGCGTTCAAGCAGATCGGTGGCAGTGGCACCGGCCGCCGCAAATCCGGGCCTTACAGTGGCAGCTGAGCGCTCCCCCAGCGACTCGTAGAGCCGGACGATCACGTCGCCGGATCCGTCCTCGGCCAGTTTCACGGCTTCCACCACAATGGCCGGGTTGGAGACCAACACCAGTGGTTCCACAGAGTGCCCACCCGTCACGAACCGCGGCTTCAGGTTGGTGCGGTAGCCCTCTTCCACGGCGTCGGCGATCGCAGCGCCGGGCCTGATGGAAACCTCCAAGGTGTGCTCTCCCCGGTCTGCTTCAGGGTCCGGGAACCGGGCCGAGCGCAGCAGCGAGGTGCGGACCGTCGTCGTGGTTCCGCCGTCGGTGCGGACCGCCCTGGTGACGTCGTGTCCGTAGCTGGAGGAGTTGCTGACCGCTACCCCATAGCCGGGCTCGGCGACATGGATCCAGCGGTGCGCGCAAATTTCGAACTTGGCAGCTTCCCAGGACGTGTTGGTGTGGGTCGGCCGGAAGACGTGGCCGAACTGCGTCTCGGACGCCGAACGATCCGCCCTGACGTCCAGCGGGAAGGCGACCTTCAGCATCTTTTCGCGTTCCTGCCAGTCCACCGTGGTGGCGATCCCCAAGGACTTGGCACCGGCGTCGAGCGTGATGCGCTGCGTGATGGTGGAGGCGCCCACCTTGCGCTGGACCACCACGACGGCGCCAACCGGCGTGCGCTCGAGGTCGATGGTGTCCGCTTGGGTCAGTTGGGTGACGTTCCTGCGATAGAACTCTTCGATGTCCCACGCGTCCCACTCGTTGGGCGTATCCCGGAACAGCTCCAGCAGGTTGCCGGCCTGCCCGGGGGCTATGGCGTCACGGCCGCCGGCATGGTCCACCAGGGAGGTCAGCAGGCCGTTCCCGTCCAGGACTGCACGAATGATGCCGTTGTCCAGCACGAAGCCTTCGCCGGATTCCTCCACCTGGACACCGGTGCCGGATCCATTGGCTTCAGCGATTGCCAAGGCGGGCACGCCGCTGCGCGAATGCGGCGCTGCGTTGAGCAGGTAGCTTGTGCTGCCAGTCCCCACCAAGGCCTGGGCGGCATGGCTGATGATGGCCTCAAGGTCACGGGAAATGGCCTCATAGTTGCGCTCGGCATCCTGGTGGACCCAAGCGATGGAGCTGCCCGGCAGGATGTCGTGGAACTGCTGCAGGAGCACCAGCTGCCAGAGCCGCTTCAGCTCGGCTTGGGGATACGTGTAGTCCGCACCGAGACGGACGGCGGCTGTGGAGCACCACAGCTCGGCTTCGCGCAGCAGATGTTCGCTGCGGCGGTTGCCGCGCTTGGTCTTGGCTTGGCTGGTGTAAGTTCCGCGGTGCATTTCCAGGTACATCTCGCCCACCCAGACCGGCAGGTTGGTGTATTCCGCCTCGGCCTTGGTGAAGAAGTCCTTGGCAGTGCCCATCCGGACCTTCGGCGAACCTTCAAGGTCTGCAGTGCGGTGCGCGGCGGCCACCATTTCGCGCGTAGGTCCGCCACCGCCGTCGCCATATCCGAATGGCACCAGGGACATGGTTCCGCGGCCGTGGTCGCGGTAATTGCGTTCGGCGTGAGCCAGTTCGCGGCCGTGCAGTTCAGCGTTGTACGTGTCCACCGGCGGGAAATGCGTGAACAGCCGCGTTCCGTCGATGCCCTCCCAGGTGAAGGTGTGGTGCGGCATCCGGTTGACCTTGTTCCAGGAAATCTTCTGTGTCAGGAACCACCGGGAACCGGCCTCCTTCACGATCTGCGGGATCGCACCGGAGTAGCCGAAGGAGTCCGGCAGCCAGGCCTCCTGGCATTCGACGTCGAATTCCTTCAAGAAGAAGCTCTTGCCCTCCACGAACTGGCGGGCCATGGCCTCGCCGCCGGGCATGTTGGTGTCCGATTCCACCCACATACCGCCCACGGGGATGAACTGACCTGCCTTAACCTTTTCCCGGATCCGGACAAAGAGCTCAGGGAAGTACTCCTTGATCCACGCCATCTGCTGGGCCGAGGAGCAGGAGAACACAAAGTCAGGATCCTCATCCATGAGTGCCACCACGTTGGAGAACGTCCGGGCACATTTACGGATGGTCTCACGGACGGGCCACAACCATGCGGAGTCGATGTGGGCGTGGCCTGTAGCCAGGAGCTGGTGGGCGGAAGCATAGGCGGGCCGGCCCAACACTTCCTTCAGCGCTTCGCGACCGGCCGCCGCAGTCCCGGCGACGTCGTCCGGGTCCATGACGTCCAGCATCCGTTCCAGCGCCCGCAGGATTTCATGGCGGCGGGGAAGTTCCATGGGAAGTTCATGCATGAGTCCACTCAGCGTCCAGATGTCCTGGTTGAGTTCCCACACGGTCTCGTTCAGCTCTGCCATGGCGATGCGGCCCAGGCGGTACCGGGGCTCGTCGCCGGACGTAGCTTTGTCTCCCAGCGGAGTGGGAGCAAAGGACCATCCCTGGGCAACGTCGGGGTTCGCTGCAGCTTCAACATAGAAATCCACTGAGTGTCCGCCGCCAAGCAGCTTGACGGGGACGTGATAGTTGCGCGGCGAGATCGCCTTGATGATGCTGCCGTCGGCGCGCCAGGCAGTGCCTTCGCACTGGAACCCGGGGACATCGCTGTTGAAGCCGAGGTCCACAATGATTTCCACTGACGTGGATTCAGCCATGCCCCAGTCCTGCGGGACTTCACCCTGCAGGTGGAGCCATTTGGTGCTCCAGGCCTTTCCCCACGGGGCGCCGTGCTCCTGCGGGGTGAAGAGCTGGCGCACGGCCTCGGCCGCCGGCACGGGCTCGCCCGGAACATCCCAACTGCTGAGCTGCAGCGGTATGGCTCTGCCGTAAATGGCCGGAAGAATGCGTTCCCGAACGAATCGATCGAGGCGCTGTTCAGTGATCCGGCGGTCGTCGTGCAATTAATTCCCCTTTGGGCTTTAGCTGAATTTCACGCTTGGCACACGCACCAGGGGTGCAGGTTCGGACGGCGACTCTGGGTTCGCCGCGCTTCCAATCGATGGATAAAATCTACGTTGTTCCAGCCTATTAGCCAAGTGATTGTCGGCTATCTCCCACGGACACCGCGTCTGCCGGGGCAGGTTCCGCGACGATTCTGTCCCGCCCGGCGTAGACATTGAGACTGTGCCCACGGCTGAACCCGGCCAATGTAATGCCCGTTTCTTCGGCCAATTCGGCCGCGAGGCTTGAAGGTGCGCTGACCGCGGACAGTACGGGAATACCCGCCATGGCCGCTTTCTGGACCAGTTCAAAGGACGCCCTGCCGGAGACCTGGAGGACCGTGCCACTCAGCGGCAGCATGCCCGCCCGCAAAGCCCAGCCCACTACCTTGTCCACCGCGTTGTGCCTGCCGACATCTTCCCGCAGGCAGAGCAGCTCGGTAGTGCCGTCGTCGTGGATCCGGAAAAGTCCCGCAGCATGGACGCCGCCTGTTTTATCGAAAACCGCCTGCGCCTCCCGGAGACGGTCCGGCAAGGCGGCCAGGGCGCGGACCGGGACCGTGACGTTGTCCTCGTGCGGACTGTGATGGGAGGACTTGCGGACAGCTTCGATGGAGTCCGTGCCGCAGATTCCACAGGAGCTGGAGGTGTAGACGTTCCGGCCGGTGTCGGGCCGCACCACGTCAGGCCGAAGTTGGGCGTCCACCACGTTGAAGGTCTGCACGCCGTCTTCGTTCTCCCCCGCGCAGAATCGCTCGGAGATCAGTTGGGCAGGCTCCCAGATGATCCCTTCCGAGACGAGGAATCCCGCCACGAGGTCGAAGTCGTCTCCGGGGGTCCGCATGGTCACGGAGAAGGACATCTCCCCCAACCGGATCTCCAGGGGCTCCTCCACTGCCAGGACGTCTTCCTTATATCGGACGGGATGCTCCAGCGCTTGCGGGGAGCCATCCAGGACAAACTTATGCACCTTGCGGCGCTGGGTCACACGTCCCATATCAGGCTCCGCCCTCCTCTGTCTTCACAAAACGTACGGTCATGGCTTTGTAGCCGGGGGTGTTGGATTCCCGTGCCACCAGTTCGCGATGCACCAGCGCGTTGGCCTCAGGGAAGTACGCCGCGGCACAGCCCTTGGCCGTGGGGTATCCGATGAGCCGGAACTTGTCGGCCCGCCTTTCCGTTCCCGCGAAGGTGGAGATGACATCCACCAGGTCCCGGTCCTCGAAGCCCAGTTCCTTCAGGTCATCCGGGTGGACCAGGATGACCCGCCGCCCCTCCGAGACACCGCGATACCGGTCATCCAAACCGTAGAACGTGGTGTTGTACTGATCGTGGCTGCGGACGGTCTGGAGGATCAAGTGGCCCGGCGGTGCCTCAAGGTACTCAAGCGGCCGCACGGAGAAACGTCCCTTGCCGATGTCCGTGGCGAAGGTCCGCGTATCCCGGGGCGGGTTGGGCAGCACGAAGCCGTTCTTGGTCCGAACCCTGGCGTTGAAGTCCTCGAAGCCCGGTATGACCCTGGAGATGTGGTCCCGGATCACGTCGTAGTCCTCGGCCATGGACCGCCAGTCCACGCTATGGTCATCGCCCAGGGTCGACTGGGCCATCCGGGCGACGATCACCGGCTCACTCAGGAGGTGCTCAGAGACCGGCTCCAGCCTCCCCTGCGTCTTGTGGATGACGGACATCGAGTCTTCCACGGACAGGAACTGCTTGCCCTTGGGGTGTTTGTCGTCGGTGTCCGTCCGGCCCAAGGTGGGCAGGATCAGGGAGGTCTTGCCGTGCACCACATGGGCACGGTTGGGTTTGGTGGAGATGTGGACCGTCAGCCCCGCCCGCTTCAACCCCTCTTCCAAGGCTGCCGTGTCGGAGCCGGCCGCAGCGAAGTTCCCACCCATGGAGACAAAGACATCCACGTCGCCCTTTTCCAGGGCGTGCTGGGTCTCCACGGAGTCATAGCCGTGGTCGCGCGGCATGTGGAAGCCGAATTCCTTATCCAACGCAGCCAGGAATGATTCCTTGGGTTTCTCCCAGATCCCCATGGTGCGGTCGCCCTGCACATTGGAGTGTCCACGGACGGGGCAGGCTCCGGCGCCACGCTTGCCGAAGTTCCCTTGAAGCAGCAGGAGGTTGATGATCTCGCGCAAGGTATCCACCGAGTGCGGCTGCTGGGTCAGTCCCAGGGCCCAACAGATGATGGTTGCCTTGGATGCAGCCATCATTTCCGCGGCCTTGGTGATTTCTGCACGGGTCAGGCCGGTGGCCCGCTCGGTCTCCGCCCAGTCCAGCACCGAACGCGCGTCTTGGTATGCGGCGAATCCCTCCGTCTGCGCCGCAATAAAGGAATGATCGACGACGGTGCCCGGGTTGCGCTTCTCTTCCTCCAAGAGGAGGTGGCCCAGTGCTTGGAACAACGCGAGGTCGCCACCGACCTTAATCTGCAGGAATTCGTCCGCGATGGTGGTGCCACCGCCAATGACGCCGTTGAGGGACTGCGGGTCCTTGAAGTTCAGGAGGCCGGCCTCGGGGAGCGGGTTGACGGCAACGATCTTCCCGCCGTTGTTCTTGCAGTCCCGCAGTGCGGACAGCATCCGGGGATGGTTGGTTCCCGGATTCTGGCCCACCACCAGGACCAGTTCAGCGTGGTGGATATCCTCCAGCGAGACCGTGCCCTTGCCGATTCCAATGGTGGGGTTCAGGGCGCTGCCAGAGGATTCATGGCACATGTTGGAGCAATCAGGCAGGTTGTTGGTGCCCAGGCTCCGGGCGAACAACTGATACATGAAGGCGGTCTCATTGGCCGTGCGGCCGGAGGTATAGAAAACGCATTTGTCCGGCGTGGTGGCGTTGATGTGCTCGCCGATCAGGGCGAACGCCTCGGTCCAGCTGATGGGCGAATAATGGGTGTCCCCGGGCTTGATGACCACGGGTTCGGACAATCTTCCCTGGCTCCCCAGCCAGTATTCCGTCTTGTTTTCGAGGTCAGCCAGGGAGTGTTTCGCCCAGAATTCAGCGCCCACAGTGCGGGTAGTGCTCTCCTCGGCGATCGCCTTGGCGCCGTTCTCGCAGAACTCGGCGGGGCTGCGCCTGCCTGTGATGGATTCGGGCCAGGCACATCCCGGGCAATCGAAGCCGTCGTGCTGGTTGACCCTGAGCATGGATCGGACCGTGCGGGCTACACCGGCCTGGGCGTAACCGCGTTCAAGGGCCACCGTGACAGCTTTGAGGCCGGCAGCGGCCTGTTTGGGCGGGTGGATTTGCAGGTCATCTTCATTGATGTCCTGTTCTGGAGCATGCCTGTTCATGAGTCCATCATTGCACTTTGTCGGCACCCTTTACCCGGTTCGCTGCAGTGCTCCGGAGTCCAGCGCTCAAGCGTCCAGCGCGCTCCAGTCCACCGGGCCGGAGGGGGCCTTCTTTGCCTGGCGCGCAGGAGCCTTGCGGGGTTTGTCGTCCGCGGCTTTGGGTGCGGGCAACGGTTTGCCCCACGGCAAGGCAAACGCCGGGACCAGCTCGCCCAGCTGGACCCCGTGGGGCGGAACCACCATGATCCCGTCCGCGCCGGCCAGGCCCCGCATCATCCCGGGACCCGTGTGCTGCGCCGGCGACGCCAGGCCATAGACCAGCTTGAACGGCATCAGCCGGGTCCGGCCGGGATCCGCCTCGAGCATAGCGCCGCAAGGAACTTCACCTACCCCGTCCAGCTGCCGATGACCCAATGCCGCCAGCAACGGAGCACCCACCGTCAACAGCGCCATCATCGCGGCAAGTGGATTTCCCGGCAGTCCCAGCACGAACCGGCCATCGGGCAGTTCAGCCAACACGGCAGGATGACCGGGGCGCATGGCAATGCCGTCGATCAGCAGCTGGCCGCCAAGTTCCGCCACCGCCCGCCTGAAGTGGTCGGTCCCCGAGCGACCTGTCCCGCCCGTAGTGATGACGACGTCGGCCGGGGGTTCAGTCTCTCCGTAGGGGTCATCCGCTGTGAGTTCGCCCAGGGCCGGCTCGGTGTCCTGGAGGGCGGAGATCCACTCTTCATAGTTGTCGCCGACCCTGAGCTGCTCTCCTGCGATGCCACCCAGAAGCTCCACAACAGCACCCAATTGCGGGCCGAAAGTATCACGCACTTGTCCGGGCCGAGGGACCCCCTGGGCCACAACCTCGGAGCCCGTCAGCAGAAACCTGGCCAGTGGCTTGCCGAGGACCTCCAAATGGTCCAATCCGGCCAGCGCGGCCAAAGCGATGTGGGCCGGATTGAGCACGGTTCCGGTGGTAAGCAGGACTTCCCCCTCCGCTGCCTCTTCTGCGGCTTTGCGGATGTGCTGGCCGTTGCGGGGTTCGCCGGGCTTGGCGCTTCCGCCCAGCGCAAGGACCGGGAGGCCGTCGTCGTCCGTGGTGATGACGCCGCTCTCGCTGCGAAGTACTGCCTTGGCGCCCGGCGGAATCAGCCCTCCCGTCACAATGGGACTTGCCTGGTGGGGGGCAAGCCTCTGGCCTGGTTCGCTAAGGATCCACGGCCCGCTTCCGTTGACGGCCCAGCCGTCCATGGCTGAGGAAGCGTAGTGCGGCATATCCTGCACTGCCAGGGCATCGGCAGCGAGGGTGCGTCCGAGGGCTGAGCTGAGCGGCACAGGACCCGCAGGGATGGGAGTGGCAACATCGAACGCGCGCTGCCGGGCCTCCTGCCACGTGTGTGCCGCGTGATGGCCCTCTGCAGGGGCCTCCGTCATTCGGCGTCAGCCTCGGACTCCGAGTACTCCTTGGCAATCTTGCGGGCCAGTTCCAGGGCGGCGTTCATGGCCGCGTCATCGCTTGCCTGGCCGATGCCGCGGGCCATGCCTGCCGCGTAACCGGCGATGAAGGTGGTCAAGGGCGCTGCGGGGCGCACCACTGAATGCGCGGCCACTCCGGCAACGGCGAGCACTTCGTTGACGTCCACTTCAACGCCTTCAAGCTCGAATGCCTGCAGCAGTGTGCGGCACCATTCCTCGAGCGTCTCTTCCTGGCTCTTCACGTCCGCCTCCAACTTGTAGTCAATGCCCAGGGCCGCAGCGTCCTCCCATGTATCCACGTCATCCGTGGAGCCTGCGGGGACGCCAACGTCCAGCAGGTTCAGCCTAGCAAGCAGGCGGAACACTGAAGAGTCCGTTAACCCGGAACCTTGGGAAGCTACGGCCACTTCGCGGTCCAGGGCTGCGGTGTCGTATACCCCCAGGAGCGGTTGCTTCCGTCCGTCCTCGGAAACTGCCATGGCACCCTCCACTCCGGGGTGCGCTGCCAGCGCTTCCCACAGATGGGAGATTCCACGGGAGGCATGCGGCATGTCGCAGGCGAGAATCAAAGTCCACGGGGCGCCCGCACCGCTGCCTTCCAGCGCAGTCAACCCGGCAGCAATAGCAGCGGCCGGACCCGCGAATGCCGGTTCCTCCCGTGCCCGCAGCACTTCGACCGGCAGTGTCCCACCGCCCGTTCCTGAAGCATCAGGACCTACCACCACCACGGCCGTTGCACCCCGGACCGATTGCAGGGCACGCGACAGGAGCGTTTCGCCGTCGTACGTCAACGATGGCTTGGGCACGCCACCGAGGCGGGTGGCCCTGCCACCCGCCAGAATCACGGCATTGAACTCCATCCGCCCAGATTACCGGGGCGGCCGGAGTTCAGCAGAAATCGATCAGGCAGCGGATTCCGGCAACAGGAACGGGTCCCAGTCCGGCGCAGGTTTCTCGAGTTCTTTGATCTGCCACATGGTTCCCTGGGGCACCCCGGGCGTGAAACGGAGTTTCCAACCCATTTCAGCCAGCGTGTGGTCGCTCTTGGCGTTGTTGCATTTCAAACACGCCGCAACCAGGTTTTCCCAGGAATCCGCGCCGCCCCTGGATTTGGGGTGGACGTGGTCTATGGTGTGGGCTGTTTTCCCGCAGTAGGCGCAGCGATGGCCGTCGCGGCGAAGGACCCCGCGTCGGCTCACGGCGGTAATCCTGTTGTACCGGGGACGGATGTAGCGGTTAAGGAGGATCACGGAGGGGCGTCCAAGAATCTCCTGTGGCCCGACGACAGGCTCGTCGCCTTCGGCCACTACGCTAGCTTTCCCAGTCAACACAAGGACCAGCGCCCGGCGGAATGTTATTACCGCCAGCGGTTCATATCCAGCATTCAGAACGAGTGTGCGCATGCACGTACCTCTTCACGGCCGCACCCGTCAGGGGCACGAGGGCCGGCTGCCCTCTGCTTGTACGGGCTGTGGATCGACAAGATAAGGGTAAGCACTCATATGCCGTATCAACGAATTTTTCCGTCGTTTCCCGTGCAGTGTCGTTAAGAGTTCATGCGAGGTTAAGGCGTCGGGAGCCGAATCCGTCCGTTAAAGCAGAACACCCCGCCGGCCTGAGCCTGCGGGGTGTTGCTGTCAAAGCGGAATGCTGGATCAGCCGTTGACGCGGATGAAAACCGGGCCGGAGCCGACGTTGACGCTGAACAGTGCCGTGGTGGATCCGTTCCATCCACCGTGGACTGCCTGGCCGTTGCCGACGTACACAGCGATGTGGGCCTGTCCGGCGAGACCGCCGTTGGCGTAGTAAGCGAGGTCGCCGGGCTGTGCTTCCGCTGCGCTGACCGTGCGGCCAAGGGAGAGGTAGCCGGCCGGCCAGTCGTGGAAGTTGATGCCAACTGCTGCCAGGGAGTTCGTCACCAGCATGGTGCAGTCCTGGGTGACGCCGAGCTGTGCGTAGGCGGCAGCGGCGATTGCAGCGCCAAGGCCACTGGCAGCGGCCGGAGCCTTTGCCGCAGGAGCCGCGGGGTTGACGGCCAACGTGGCGTTGCCGGCAGTCGCCGTGCTTTCTGCGGCCTTCTTGGTTTCTACCTTCGCAGGAGCCTTCTTCTCTACGGGAGCCGGAGCCTGCACCGTGGTGACCACGGGGCGCTCGTAGGAGATGGCAACGGTGGAGTCCGCAGCGATGGTGGCCTGGACTACCGACTGGACGTCAAGGGTGGACGTCGAGGTGGACTCACGGTCCACGTTGGTGTCGGCTGCGTTGGCAGCAACACTGCCGGTCAGGACCAGGCCTGAAGCTGCGGCAATAACAGCCGCCTGGCGGCCTACGCCGCCGGCGTTTTCACTGACGGCCTTCGCGATCACGGCAAGCGAGCTGGTCTTGGGGGCCTCAGCGCGATGCCGTGCAACCTTGGATGCACTGGTCATGGTTTTCTCTTTTCGTATCCGCGTGTAGTTGGGGTACACGCGGCTCATTGGTGCGCCAGCACTTGGGGGCATGCTGGCGAACCCCGAACCGGATTGTTTCTAGCGGAGGGTAAAGAAGGAGGACGTGCCCGTGGAGGCAGCCGAGTGCAGGAGCGTGCCCTGTCCCGGGTTCAAGGCGCTGATCATCATGCCGTTGCCAACGTAGATGCCTACGTGTGCTCCGCCGTTCTGCATGACCAGGTCACCGGGGGCAGGAGTGCTGGTGGGCTTCATGGCAGTCCAGGCGTTGACGCGCGGGATGCTGATGCCAGCCTGGGCGTAGACCCACTGGGTGAAGCCGGAGCAGTCCCATCCGTTGGGCGTGGTGCCGCCCCAAACGTACGGGTGGCCGATGCCGGTGTAGGCGATCGCGGCGAGGCCGGAAGCGGCGGCGCTGGAAGCAGCGTCCTTGGCTTCGGACGACTTCGCGGTCACAGCGGCTGCGGTGGTCTGGTTGCCATTGGCCGCGGTCCGCTGGGTGGTCTGCGAAGCGCGCTGGACAACCTTGGGAGCTTCCTTGGTGGCCACTACAGGGCTTTCGAAGGAAACAGTGGCGGTGGGCTCTGCGGTGACTACCGCAGTGGTGACCATCTGCTGGGTGCTGGAGGCTTCCGACTTGGAAACGTCGGTGTCCGCTGCCTGGGCCGGAAGACCGACACTGAGGACGAGGCCTGAGGCTGCTGCCAGGACGACGGCCTGGCGGCCAACGGTACCGGCGTTGGATGAAACAGCCTTGGAAAGCGTGTTCAAGGGGTTCGTGCGAACCGATTCAGCGCGGTGGCGCGCAGGGGTAGTGCGTGATGACACGTAGGTAGCCTCTCCCAATGCCTGCGAGGTGAGCTGTCGGATTCGGATGGGAGTCATCCGGCCACGCTGCTTCAAGGAAGCTTTGCGACTTAACCCCAAGGCCTTCTTGCGAAGACCAGAAGTGGTTCCCCCGCCCCTGCCAGACGATTTATGCGAACGGACCTCGAGTGGTGGCAGAGCTAGGCAATCCACTCAAGTGCACCGGCCCCCTAAAAAGCCGATGCGCTTTGTACGGTACAACAGTTGAACGCGAATGTCACATTCAGGTCACGGGGTGTGTCACGAATGCGAGAGACAACCATCAACTGGACTTAGAGCCAGCCCATGGGGTCAACGACTTCACCGTTGACCTGTACTTCAAAGTGGAGGTGGCAGCCTGTGGAGGCGCCCGTGGTGCCGCTCAGCGCCACAGTGTCGCCGCGGCTGACCGTCTGGCCTACTTTGACGGTGAAGGACGACAGGTGGTTGTACGTGGTCTCCAGGCCGTTGCCGTGGTCTACCACGACGCGGTTGCCTCCGCCGTACTCGTGCCATCCGGCAAAGGTGACCTTGCCACTGGCCGCGGCATGGACGGCGGTGCCGCACTGGGCCACGAAGTCCTGGCCGCGGTGGAAGTCGCCGGAACCACCCGTGAGGGGGCTGACGCGGTAGCCGAACGGGGAAGCCGTCGTCAGGGTGTCCAGGGGGCTGGCCATGGTGCCTGTGGACGAGGCGCGCTGGATGCTGCCGGCGGACTGCGCGCTGAGCAGTTGCTTCAGCTTGCCGTCGGGGTCGGCTGCGGTAGCTACTGCGGCACGGCTGAAATCGATCTTGGCTGATGCAGCGGCGGAAACCTCGGGCTGGCTGCCACCTGTGACGGCCAGGGCCGACTCGGTCTGGCCGGATTCCGAGGTGGCCATGACCGGGCTCGTGGCCGGCAGACCGACAGTCAGGGCAAGTCCGGTGGCGGCAAGCGCAACTCCGGCCTTTTGCCCGACGCCACTGGCTGCGGCGAAGTCGGCAACCTGGCGCAACGGGCTCTTACGGCGACGCACCTGGCGTTCGGTGTCGCGTGGCCGGATCTCCGATACGACGCGGGCTGGCCGCAGCTCAGCAGCGGGGCCGGACGCGCGGCGGCGGCCCCTGACGTTCTGCGTTGTCAAACTCTGTTCCTCTCTGAAAAGCCTGCGAAGTTAGCTGTCGGATTCGGGTCAGAGAGTTCAAAGACCCGGTCCGCACGAAGCGCTCACGGCACACAGGTATCCCAGGAGGGACTTGCGTCAATGGGCACTTCTGCTGCGGACTTCACCCCAAGGCTGCTTCTTTAGACAGCCGCTTGTGGTTCCCCCGCCTCTGCCAGTGGTGGATGACACACCTGTTCCGTTGGCAGAGCTCGGCTCCGGAACAGGTAACGCTTTGGTATCAGCGCTAGTAGATAACTATAGGCGATTAAGCCCCGCAGTAATAAATTCGTTATCAACAGGAACAGGCATGGCGCGGCGGTCCCTTATCACTAATCCTGAAAAACCGCAGGTCACACGCGCGCCAACAGCTCGAAAGTGAGATATGACACCGCGTGAAGGGAAGGGGGCGTCAGCTGACGGAGACGAAGACGTGCGCCGCCACCTCGGGCGGAAGTTCCAGTGCACCCTCGATGCCGGGGACCCGGACGGAAATGTACTCGCCCACGCGCTCCAGCGAGACAGCCGCGCCGGGGCGGATACCGCCCTCATCCAGTTGGGTGAGGAGTTCAGGCTCAACCTGGATGGGCTCCGCCAAGCGGGTGACCGCCACGCGGGAATTCGGCGCATAGCCGTCCATGGCCTGCAGGAGGTTGACGTCGAGGCGGGGGAACGGTTGGCTGGCAAGTCCACCGAGCGCTTCAAGGCCCGGGATGGGGTTGCCGTACGGGGATTCGGTGGGGTGTTCCAGAAGTTCGTAGAGCCGGCGCTCCACACGCTCGCTCATCACGTGCTCCCAGCGACATGCTTCGTCGTGGACATAGGCCCAGTCCAAGCCAATGACATCAGCCAGGAGACGCTCGGCGAGGCGGTGCTTTCGCATGACCTCGGTGGCGCGCTTCCGCCCCACCTCGGTCAATTCCAGGTGGCGGTCGTTGGAAACAATCACCAGGCCGTCGCGCTCCATGCGTCCGATGGTCTGGGAAACAGTGGGTCCGGAGTGCCGCAGCCGCTCGGCGATGCGGGCCCTGAGAGCCACAATGTTTTCTTCTTCAAGCTCCAAAATGGTCCGAAGATACATCTCAGTGGTATCGATCAGATCCGTCATCCAGCTCAGCTCTCCTCGAACGCAGTTCCTTGCGTAATCTCCACCGTACCGCGTCCCTTGCCGGGTGGACGGTGTGCACCGCCGCCCCATGAACGCCAACCACCAGCCTAGCTTATTTGGAATTACTCTGGATAATTCCGGTCGCATATGGTTGGCCGGCGTTCCACGTGGCGGACTATGACGGCCACAGGTTCCTGCCTCCGCGCCCGGTCAGGCAGAATTGGGGTGTCGAAGGGGCAGATAATGCCACCTGCCACGACCCATCTCTAGCCGATACCCATTGGAGCCACACGTGAGCGACAACAGCATCACCATTCCCGCCGATCTGCTGCCCAAGGACGGCCGCTTCGGCGCTGGACCGTCCAAGGTCCGTCCGGAACAGATCGAGGCCTTGTCTGCCGCGTCGTCCACCATTCTCGGCACGTCCCACCGCCAGGCTCCGGTCAAGAACCTTGTGGGTTCGGTCCGGGAAGGCCTCAGCCAGTTCTTCCGTGCGCCCGAAGGATATGAAGTTGTCCTCGGCGTCGGCGGATCCACGGCATTCTGGGATGTCGCCGCATTCGGCCTGGTGGAGAAGAAGGCCCAGCACCTCTCGTTCGGCGAGTTCGGTTCGAAGTTCGCTGCTGCCACCAACAAGGCGCCGTTCCTTGATGCCTCCTCGATCATCAAGGCCGAGCCTGGCACCCGCCCGGTGTCGCAGGCCGAAGCCGGCGTCGACGTTTACGCCTGGCCCCAGAACGAGACCTCCACGGGTGTTGCGGCTCCCGTCAAGCGTGTCCAGGGCGCCGACGACGGCTCCTTGATCCTGGTGGACGCCACGTCCGCTGCCGGCGGCCTGGATGTCGACGTCGCCGAGTCCGACGTCTACTACTTCGCCCCGCAGAAGAACTTCGCCTCCGACGGTGGTCTCTGGCTGGGCCTCTTCTCCCCCGCCGCCCTGGAGCGTGCGGCACGGATCAAGGCCAGCGGCCGCTGGATCCCGGACTTCCTGGACCTGCAGACGGCCATCGACAACTCCAAGCTGAACCAGACGTACAACACGCCTTCCCTGTCCACGTTGGTCACCTTGGACGCCCAGGTGCAGTGGCTCAACAGCAACGGTGGCCTGGACTTCGCCAGCAAGCGCACGGCGGACTCCGCCAACCGCATCTACTCCTGGGCCGAGGCCTCGGAGTACGCAACGCCGTTCGTCACGAACGCCGAAGACCGCTCCAACGTCATCGCTACCATCGACTTCGACGACTCCATTGATGCCGCAGCCATCGCCAAGGTCCTGCGCGCCAATGGCGTGGTGGACACTGAGCCTTACCGCAAGCTCGGCCGCAACCAGCTGCGCATCGCGACGTTCGTCGCCATCGAGCCGGACGACGTTTCCGCCCTGCTCGCCAGCATCGACTACGTGGTGGGCGAACTGAAGAAGTAGCACCACAGGCTGCCAGTCGGCGTCGTTCGGAAAGTTCCGGACGGCGCCGCTGCCGTCTAACGCCGCTGCCTGTTAAGCCACGACGACTAAGCCGCCACCCACGAGAGCCCGCTTAGCGAACCAGCCCCGGGCCGTCGTCGTCCTCGTCGGTGACCGGACGGGCCAGCAACGACTCCACCCGGAAATGCCGCAGGCCACTGGCGCGGCGGTCGAAGCGGAGGCGCAACTGCTTGGCGCGGATGATCCAGGCCAAACCCACGACGGCGGCGCTGACGCCGGCCAACGCTGCAACGCCCACGGCCCACCGCGGCCCGCCAACGTTGGCCACCCACCCCACCAGCGGCGCTCCAATCGGGGTGCCACCCATGAAGATCGCCATATACAGGGACATGACCCGCCCGCGCATGACAGCCTCGGTGGTGGACTGCACGTAGCCGTTGGCGCTGGTGATCAGGGTCAGGGCGAACAGGCCGCAGGGAACCAGGGCCAAGCCAAAGAGCATGGCATTGGGGGCCAAGGCCGCCAGCGCGCTGGCGACGCCGAATCCACCGGCGGCAATGAAGATCAGCCGCAGGCGGGGCCGTCCGCGTCGGGCAGCCAGCAAGGCACCGGTCACGGATCCGATGGCCATAACCGAGTTCAGGAGTCCAAAGGCTCCGGCATCCATCCCGAACTGGGTGCCCACCATCGCGGCAATGAAGAGGGGAAAGTTCAGTCCGAACGTGCCCACAATGAAGACGGCTGCCAGAACCACTTGGATATCGGGTCTGTTGCGGACGTAGCGGAGGCCCTCACGGATCCGCCCTTTGCCCGCGGCTGCCCGAGGCTGGACTCGAAGCGAGGACGCCGGAATGAGCTTCAGCGCCCAGAGCATGGCAACAAAGGACACAGTGTTGATCAGGAACACCCAGCCGGGACCCACCACCACCGTCAGCACACCGGACACGGCCGGTCCAATCATCCGTGCCACATTGAAGGAGGCACTGTTGAGGGCTACTGCGTTGGGCAGGTATTCGTCGGTCACCAGCTCGGAGACGAAAGTCTGGCGGACGGGGGCGTCCAAGGCCGTCACGATGCCCAGCAGCAACGCGAAGACATAGACGTGCCACAGTTCAGCCACCCCCAGCAACACCAGGATTCCCAGGCCCGTACTCAGGAGTGCCATGGCTACCAAGGTGATGAGGAGCAGTTTCCGCCGGCTGTAGCGGTCGGCCAGCAGCCCTGCCCAAGGGGCGAGGAACAGCTGGGGACCCAGTTGGAGGGCCAAGGTAATACCCATGGCTCCGGCGTCGTGCGCGGTCAGGTGGTCAAAGACCAACCAGTCCTGCGCGGTACGTTGCATCCACGTGCCGATGTTGGAGATCAGGGCACCGAAGAACCAGATGCGGTAGTTGAGGATTCCGAGTGACCTAAAGGTGGACATCAGCGTCCGCCTCCACTCTGGTCACCCCGGGTTTCCGCAATGCTTATTCAGCCCCGGCTTCGTCGTAGTCCTCGTCGGAATCTTCGGACTCGTCCGCGTCCCCGGCATCCTCAGCGGACTCAGTCGCCTCGTCTTCGTCGGCCTGTACGGACTCTTCCGTGACATCCTCCACGGTTTCCTCCACCAACGGTGTCTCGTCCTCAGGGCGGACACGCTTGGCCCACGGCACCCATTCGGGCGCCAGGATGGAGTCATCGGAGGGCAGCAGGCCAAGTTCGCTCACGGTGACAATCTTGGACCGTGAATTGCGGGTCACCACGGCATACCACTGCCACCCACCGTAGCCGGCAAGCCTGGATTCAAACAGGTGGGTCACCACACGGTCGCCCTCGGACTTGGCACCGAGGTGTGCCCCGACTTCGCCGGGGCTGGCAATGCCCTCCACTGCCTCACGGGCAACCTCGACGGCGGCAGCGAGGAAGGCGTCCGGCTTGCCGATGCGCCACACGGGCAAACCGGCACGCGGCCTGTCGGCAACCGGCTTCCGCGCGGGGGCTTCCCCGATGCCAGGAGCCTGGGCAGCGTCAGGACCGGCTGCAGGGTTTGCCTGGGCGCCCCTTCCGGCCTTTGTTTCCTGTGCGGATTCCGATGTCATGGCCAGTCCTAGGCTTCCAGCTCGTCTGCAACCTTGCGCAGCGCCAGGCTGATGGCCTTGGCCTTGTTGCCGTCCGGGTATTTGCCGGAGGACAACGAGCCGGAGAGGTTGTCCAGAACAGTCACCAGGTCCTGCACCATGGGGGCGAGGTCCTTGGCGTTCATCCGCTTGGCCTTGGCAAGGGAAGGCGTCTTTTCCAGGACGCGCAGCCCCAGTGCCTGTGCTCCGCGGCGACCGTCGGCCACGCCGAACTCCACGCGGGTTCCAGCTTTAAGCTCCGTTACGCCCGCAGGCAGGGACGTCTTGGGCAGGAATACTTCCTGGCCGTCCTCAGCCGCGAGGAATCCGAAGCCTTTTTCCTTGTCATACCACTTGACCTTGCCGGTAGGCACGTAATCAACCTTCTTCGTTTCTTGCTCTGGGAGACACGTCGGGCCAAACACCGCATCCGCAGGGTTCTGCGGGATCGAGGGTGACAGCCCGGTCCGTGTTGGTCTGTTCCTTCAAGGTTATCCTGCCCGGCCCGCTATTCCCGCCTTGCCGCGATCACAGAGGGCCGGAGCCGTTCCGAAAGGGCGGCCTCGACGCAGCAATACCTCCCATTCCGGCGCTGCTGCTAGCGTTGGGGACATGACTTCCCCGGGTTACCGCCGCCCCCTCATGATCATCGCCGCAGTGATCGCGGTGGCCTCCTTGGCCGCCGTCGGCGCTGTCATGGCGATCGCTTACAACAGCGGAACGGCCCCGGCGTGGATTACGTCGACTGCCCTTTACGGCCTGCCCGTAGCCTTCATGCTCGCAGTGGTCCTGGTGCTGGACGCTGTCCGCCAGCGCCGCCGGCAATAACCGCCCCACTGACAACCAGCTGACCTGCTGACAGGCAGCAACGGCCCGGGGGCGGTAACGTTGGATTGATGTCCCTCATACGCGCGCTCAGCAAGGAACTGGAAGCGCGCAGCGACGATTCGCTGCGGGCCTTGTTTGCTGCGCGACCGGACCTGATCTCCCCCATGGCCCCCGACTTCGCGGCCCTGGCTGCCAGGGCGAGCGCCCGCGTCAGTGTGCAGCGGGCCTTGGAACGCCTGAACAAACCTGAGATGCAGGTCCTTGAAACACTCCATCTCTGCACCAACGCCGATACCGGCCACAGCATCTCCGCAGCCGGCCTGAAGAAGGTCATTGCCGGGTCCACTCTTTCGGCGCTGGACCCGATCCTCGCCAAATTGCAGGATCTGGCACTCGTCCATCGGGCGGACCCGCCCGCTGGCGCACCGGCCACCTCCTCGCGCCAGCGCTTCTACCTTCCGGTGGGCAGCCTCAAGGACGTCATCGGCATTTACCCGGCAGGCCTGGGCAGGAGCTACACGGAATTGGTGCGGCTGCAGCCCGCCTTTGCCCAGCGTGTTGTGCAGTTGGTGGCCGAACTCCACCAGAGCGGTGCCGGCATCCACCCTGCCAGCACCCCCATGGATGCTGCCCTTGCGCTCCAGCGCTGGACCTCCACACCGGAAAGCCTGCGCTCCATCCTGGCAACGGCACCGGAGCGGACCGTTGGCCTCCTGGACAAGTTCGGCAGCTGGGCCATGGGCGCAGTACCCCAGGCTCAGCGGCGGGCCTCCGTCACCCACGAAAGTCACGACGTCGGGCCTATCGACTGGCTGTTGGCGCGCGGCTTGCTGGTCCCCTTGGACGCCGGCCACGTGGAGCTCCCCCACAGTGTGGGCCTTGCGCTGCGCGGCGGCGCCATTGTGGATGACTTCACGTTGTCGCCGCCGGTTCCGGAGCTGGGCCACACCAGCGCTGCCCTGCGGCGCAACGCTGCCATGGGGGCCATCGCGGAGATCCTGCGGCTGACCGGTGAACTCCTGTTCGCTGTGCGGGAGCAGCCTTTGGCCACCCTCCGGAGTGGTGGTGTGGGTGTGCGCGAACTGCGGCGCCTTGCCGAGTCCATCCGTATGGGCGTCCATGAAACCGCCGTCCTCTTGGAGTTGTGTGCCATGGCCGGGTTGCTCCGCCTGGACGTGGACAGCTCTACATGGATACAGCCACCGTCGCTGGAGTGGCTCAACCTCCCCCGCCAGGAACAATGGCTTTGGTTGGTCAATGCCTGGCTGGCCAGCGAGCGTGCACCTTCCCTGGTGGGCCAGCCTCTCACCGGTCCTGCGTCGTCGGCCTCCCATCAAGGCGCCGCCGGTACCACCATCAACGCGTTGTCCGCTGAAGCGCAGCGGCCTGATGCCCCGGTGGTCCGACGACGCGTCCTCGAGATCCTGCATGAACTCACCGCGGAAGCCGCCGCACCGGATGGCAAAGCGCCCGTCCTGGATGCCAGGGCAGTGCTGCAGCGGGCCGAATGGTCGCAACCGCGGATGTCGCGGCGGTTCAGTTCACTGGTCCGCGGCATTCTTGAGGAAGCCACGCTTCTTGGCCTGATGGGTTCAGGCGCTTTGACCCAGTTGGGTGCCGCTATTGCCGACGCCCAACCCGAACAGGCCATGACCATCCTCGGCGAGCATCTGCCCGCCGCGGTGAACCACATCCTCCTGCAGGCCGACCTCACCGCCGTGGCACCCGGCTACCTGGCGCCGGAGCTGAGCGAGACACTGCTGTTGATGGCCGACGCCGAGGGCCAGGGCCCTGCGTCCATCTACCGTTTCTCGGCTGCCACCATCCGCAGGGCGCTCGACGCCGGACAGGATGCGGAATCGCTGTTGGCGTTCCTCCGGGAGCACTCGGCCACGGAGGTGCCCCAGCCCTTGGCGTATCTGGTCCAGGACACTGCGTCCCGGCATGGCCGCCTGCGGATCGGTACGAGTGCCAGCTTCATCCAAAGCGATGACGAAACGGCCATCACCGATCTGTTGCGGGAGGCCCGTACGTCGGCATTGAGCCTGGTGCGTATAGCCCCGACGGTCCTGACGTCCTCAGCCAGCCCCCGGGAAACTGCCCGCGTGCTGCGCGAGCTGGGACTTTCCCCTGCCGTGCAAGAGGCCGAGCCCGCCGTCGTGCGTTTCAAACGGACAACAGCGGTGCCGGGCAGTGCCCGCCCTGTCTATACCGCGCCGCGGACGGCTCCCCCGGACGACGACGTTGACGCACAGTTGTCGGTCCTTCGGCAGCACCGCGGAGTGCGGTCCGAAGCGGCGGGCGAGGCGTCCACGCAGCTCGGCCTGGAGACGCTGCAAACCGCCATCCGACTCAAACAGGCCGTCACCATGAATGTGGTGGACAGCTTGGGGAATGCCAACACCGAAACCGTTGTTCCTGTATCCGTCTCCGGTGGACGTGTCAGGGTGTTCGACCCCGCGAAGGACACCGAACGGGTGCTTTCCATCCACCGGATCATCGATGTGGAACCCGCAGGAGAGCTGCGCTCGTGAAAAGGACTCAACAGTGACCGACGGTCCGCTGATCGTACAAAGTGACAAGACCATCCTGCTGGAAGTGGACCACGAGCTCGCCACCGAGGCACGCCATGCCATTGCCGCCTTTGCAGAGTTGGAACGCGCCCCCGAGCACATGCACAGTTACCGGCTGACACCGCTGGGCCTCTGGAACGCGCGGGCCGCGGGGCTGGACGCCGAGCAGGTGCTGGACACCCTGCTGAAGTACTCCCGCTTCCCCGTGCCGCACGCCCTGCTGATCGACATCGCAGAGACCATGTCCCGCTACGGTCGGCTGCGCCTGGAAAAGGATGCCCAGCACGGCTTGGTGATGCGCACCGACGACTACCCCGTGTTGGAGGAAGTCATCCGTGCTAAGAAGATCGCTCCGCTGCTGGGGCCCAGAATCGACGGCGAAACGGTGGTGGTGCACTCCTCGCAGCGGGGCCAATTGAAGCAGCTGCTCCTCAAACTTGGGTGGCCGGCGGAAGACCTGGCCGGGTACGTGGACGGGCAGCCCCACCTCATCATGCTGAACGAGAGCGGCTGGCAGTTGCGCCCGTACCAAAAGCTGGCCACGGAGAACTTCTGGGCCGGCGGCAGCGGCGTCGTCGTACTCCCCTGCGGTGCCGGTAAGACGCTGGTGGGTGCGGCCGCAATGGCGACGTCCTCCACCACCACACTGATCCTGGTCACCAACACCGTCTCTGCCCGTCAGTGGAAGGATGAGCTGCTCAAGCGGACCTCCCTGACCGAAGACGAGATCGGCGAATATTCCGGCGCCGTCAAGGAAGTCCGCCCTGTCACCATCGCCACGTACCAGGTCCTCACCACCAAGCGTGGCGGGCTCTACCCACACCTGGAGCTCGTGGACGGGCACGACTGGGGACTCATCATCTACGACGAAGTCCACCTCCTGCCCGCCCCGATCTTCCGCATGACCGCCGACCTCCAGGCGCGGCGCCGCCTTGGCCTCACGGCCACCTTGGTTCGGGAAGACGGCCGGGAGGGCGAGGTCTTCAGCCTCATTGGGCCCAAGCGGTACGACGCACCGTGGAAAGACATCGAAGCGCAGGGCTACATCGCCCCTGCAGACTGCGTGGAAGTCCGCGTGGATCTGCCTCGGGACGAACGGGTGGCTTACGCCATGGCCGACGACGCGGATAAGTACAGGCTCTGCGCTACCTCGGAAACCAAGACCAAGCTGGTGGAAGACCTCGTAGCGGTCCACAAGGGCGAACAGCTGCTGGTGATCGGCCAGTACATCGACCAGTTGGACGAGATCGCCGAACGCTTGGACGCTCCCCTGATCAAGGGCGAAACCACAGTCAAGGCGCGGCAGAAACTTTTTGATGCCTTCCGCAAGGGTGAGATCCATACGTTGGTGGTGTCCAAGGTGGCCAACTTCTCCATCGACCTCCCCGAAGCCTCAGTGGCCATCCAGGTGTCGGGCTCCTTCGGCTCACGCCAGGAAGAGGCACAGCGGCTGGGCCGGCTCCTGCGCCCCAAGCAGGACGGCCGCGCTGCCCGCTTCTATTCATTGGTAGCCCGCGACACCCTGGACCAGGATTTCGCCGCCAAACGGCAGCGTTTCCTGGCCGAACAGGGTTACGCCTACCGGATCATGGACGCCAAGGACGTGGGCAACGACGTGGGTCAGGAACAGTAAAGCCCCGGCCTGAAGCGGCAAACCCTTGCTATTCATGTCCAGCAACTTTACGATTCCAAGTGAAGCTCTCCGCCCTTAATGGTTGCCCCTGGTCCAGGCATCCAGGCGGCCAGCCGTCGGCGGTGGGGGAAGCCCGCAGCCAGGGAGCCGGCGGTTCGAAGGCCTAGAAGAATCTGAGAATTTTCCACCAGAGGATTCCCCAATGCGCAAAGCCCTCCTGGTCCTCTCCGCGATTGTCCTGCTGTCAGCACTCGCACAGCTGTTCTTCGCCGGATACTTCCATTTCCAGAACACCATCGAAGCCCAGCGTGAAGCGGGCGTCTACCACGCGGTGAACGGACAGTACGTACTCCGATATTCAGCACTGCTCGCCGCGATCGTCGCTGCCATTGCCCGGGTGGGATCCCGGACGATCTGGTTGGCCGCAGGCATTTTCCTGCTGACGTGGCTCCAGTTGTTCATTTTCATCATCGGCGGCATGCTGACAGGTTCTTCGCCGGAATTCATCACCCCGGCAGGTTCGTGGGTTGTCTCAATCCACCCCATCGTCGGCGTGATGATGATCTTCATGTCGTACTGGCTGTTCATCCGCGCCCGGGCGGCAGCCCTCAACCCACAACCTCTGCCTCCCAAAGCTGCATCCACGGATGCTTCAACGTCGCCCTCCACAGCCTGACCAGCGGCAGCTGTGACCACCTCACAGCTGTTGGCGGTTGACCTGGTGTTGTCCGTCCTCGCGGCCGGCGCCTGGATCACCGCTGTTTGGTTGACTGTTTCCTCAACCAGGTCCACCACCAACCGCGCTGTGGACGCGTCACGGGCAGCCGGCCTGGGCGTGCTGGTGGTGGGTGTCGCCGTCGCATTGACGGTGGCGCGTTATGCCTTACTTCCTGCTTTGGTGGCCGGCAGTTGGTGGTTTGCCAGCGAACGCACAACCATCAACCTGCCTCTGACCGCCATCCCCGCGGCTTGGGCCGCGCTGGCCGGTGTTCCGTACTTGCTGAGGAGGCGGAACACCGGCTCCACTACTGAGGGAACAACACCGCCGCACCCGGCCCGGGAACACCCGGCCCGGGCCCGGGAGTGGGCAGTCCTGGCCGTGGTGGCGGCTGCGGCGTCGGCCGTGGCTTCGCTCGCCCTGACGTTCATCCTCGGACCTTTCCCAGCACCGTGGAGCGTCGCGGTGCTATTGGCCCTGATGGTGTTGACGGTGCTGCTGGCCAAGCTCGTGCTGTTCACGCCCCGCCGCCTCAACCGGACAGGGGGTGGAGTTGAGGGCGACGTTGCGGCAGGACTTGAAGGTCGCACCAGCGGCGCTCCGCCATGGGGCAGGCGTCCGACGGCGGCTGCCGCAGTTGCCGGGCTCATGGCGTGTACCGCTTTGGGCTCCGGAGTCTTCGCCTGGCTTGGGAGCCGGTCAGCCGACGGCGCGGTGATCGCGGCCGCCGTCGGGCATCACGAGGGCGGCAACGCCGCGCCCGTTGCGAATCCGACGCCTGTAACCAGCCTGCTGGGCGAGTCCCCTGCCAATCCCGTGGTCAGGCGCTACGAACTCACGGCCCGGGTGGAGCAGGTGACGCTGCCGTCCGGTCAGCGCACGGAAGCCTGGACGTTTGGCAGCCTTCCGGGCCCTGCGTTGGAAGCCACGCTGGGCGAGGTGATGGAGGTGGAGCTCAAGAATCGTGATGTGACTGCCGGTGTCACCCTGCACTGGCACGGCTACGACGTTCCAAATGCCATGGACGGAGTAGCCGGTGCAACCCAGGATGCCGTGATGCCCGGGCAGTCCATGACCTATCGCTTTACTGCTGCCCAAGCCGGCACGTACTGGTATCACACCCACCAGGATTCAGCCGAGGGGGTCCGCAAGGGCCTCTACGGCACCTTCGTCGTGCACGATCCCACCGTGTCCCGCGCAGAAACGGACATCGTGGTGGCCGGACACGACCTCAGCGGTCTGGGGTTGCTGGGCTCCTCAGACCGCACGAGTACGTACTCGGCCGCGCTGGGATCGAGCGTAAGGATGCGGCTCATCAACACTGATTCCCTGCCGCAGCGCTACCTCGTGGAGGGGACATCCTTCAAGGCGGTGGCGGTGGACGGAACCGAGGTGAACCAGCCTGGGGAGGTGTCCGGCCAGCTGGTGCGGCTGGGGGCCGGTGGCAGGGTGGACATCGCCTTCACCATGACGGACCGGCCCGTGACCCTTCGCTCCGACTCCGCGTCCAGCGCTGTTGTTGTGGCAGCTCCGCCCGATTCCCCTGACGTCACCGTCCCTGAGAAGGCCCCTCCCGGGATCTTCAACACCACCCCTGTGCTCGACCTGCTGGACTATGGCGAACCGAGGGCCGGGTCAGGGCTGGAGGAAGCCGCCACCACCCGGGAAGAGGTGGTTGTCCTGGACCGGCAGTTCCGTTTTGTTGACGGCATACCGCGATACGCGTTTACGGTGAACGGCGCTGCGTACCCACTGGTTCCGTCCATCGATGTAGCCCTGGGCGACACCGTGAAAGTGACGGTGATAAACCGCACCGCGGACCCCCATCCCATGCATCCCCATGGACACCATGTCCAAGTGCTCAGCAGGAACGGTGTGGCACCCACGGGCTCGCCGCTTGTCCTGGACACCGTGGACGTGCTGCCCGGCGAAGTGTGGGAGCTTCTGCTCCACGCTGACAACCCGGGGATCTGGATGGACCACTGCCACAATCTGGATCATGCCGCCGAAGGAATGATGATGCTGCTGAAGTACCAAGGCGTGTCATCGCCGTTTGTCCATGGCGGCCATGCGGGGAACCGGCCTGAATAGTGCAGGCGGTTCAGCGCCTAAGCAACCATCCGGCGGGTGTTCTGGACGGTGACGTGGTCCACCACGGCCCAGCAGTCCTCGTCACGGAGCTGGGCACTGGCGAAGCGCTCGGCGGCCGCGAGGTCATGGAAGTCCTCCCGCCTGACCCTGCCGGTTTCGCTGTCAAGGTAGGTCACATGGAACTCGGTTTCCACCGTGTCCTGGTGCTGGTGAATGCTGACTGGAGCTGCTGCGTTTGCCATGTTTAAAGTGTGGAACGGGGCACTGACATTATTGGAAGCATCCCCGGGCGTGTTCGGAATTAGCCGCATTCAGGCGGCGGTGAGGTACCGCGCGGATACTTCACGCACTGTATCGCTGAGAACGTCCAACACCCTGGAAGCCGTCTTCCATCGCTGCCAATAAAGCGGGACATCGAAAGGCCTCTCCGGGGCAAGTTCAATGAGGCTGCCGTCGGCAATATCGGGTCCGCATTGGACCTCCGGGATCAGCCCCCAGCCCAGGCCAAGCCGGATCGCGTCACCGAAATCGTGGGAGGCCGGAACATAGTGGCGGGGCCCGCGTCGTTCCGTCACTGGTTTTCCGGCTTCGCCCGGCCACGACTGCACAAAGGCCCACTGATAGGTGTCCTTACGGTCGAAATCCACAGTGGGGGCTGCGTTGAGGGCCTCTCCGTCCAGGCCTTGGGGGAAATCAGGGAACCACCGGTCCACATAGCCCGGCGCCGCGACGGCCCTGTACCGCATGACGCCCAGGCTTTCCACACGGCACCCTTGCACGGGCTCGGGGGTCGCAGTCACCGCAGCCATGACTGTACCCGAGCGCAGGAGGGACGTTGAGTGCTGTTCGTCGTCCCGGTGGAGGTCGAACGTGACGTTGAGATCGTTGGGGACGCCCGCCAGTGCCTGCAGAAACCACACGGCCAGCGAATCCGCGTTGACCACGATCGGCACGGCAAGCTGTGCCCCGTCCGCACCCAGCCCGAGCTCCCTTCCTGCATCCGCTTCGAGCTGGGCCACTTGGCGGGCCAAGCGGAGAACCACCTCGCCCGCTTCGGTGGCTTTGGCCGGATTGCTCCGCTGCAGCAGGACACGACCCGCGGATTGCTCCAAGGCCTTCAATCTCTGGGACACCGCGGAAGGCGTGATGTGCAGGAGGCGTGCTGCGGAGTCCAGTGTGCCCTCGGCGAGGACGGTGGCGAAGGTCAGCAACTGTTCGGAAGGAAACTGTGGCATAAGAGAATCTTATGCCACATCAGTATCATTAGCTGGTCTAAAGGCAAGGCCGCCCGTAGTTTCAAATGGTGACTTATACCGACTTCCTCCATTCCGCAGGCCTCGGCCTTGCCACAGGCCTGGCCCTCATCGTCGCCATCGGCGCACAGAACGCCTTCGTGCTGAGGCAGGGCATTCGTGGCGAGCACATTGTTCAGGTTGTGGCGGTCTGCGCATTGTCCGACGCCGTGCTGATCGCTGCCGGCGTCCTTGGCACCGGCGCCCTTATTACGGCAGCCCCGGCCGCCGTCGTCGTTCTTCGCTATGTGGGGGCCGCCTTCCTGGTGACGTACGGCATCATGGCCGCACGACGCGCTCTCCGACCCCAGACCCTGACGACCAGCAACGAATCGACCCACGACGGCGGCGCGAAACGCGGCGTCGCAGCGGCCGTCACCACCGTCCTGGCGCTGACGTGGCTCAACCCGCACGTCTATCTGGACATCGCCCTGCTGGGTTCGATCGCCAGCGCGCAGGGTACCCCCCTGCAGTGGTGGTTTGGGGCCGGTGCCATGCTGGGCAGCATCCTCTGGTTCTGCTCGCTGGGCTTTGGCGCGCGTTTTCTCCGTGGTTTCTTCGCGAAGCCCTTGTCATGGCGGTTCCTGGACGGCGGCATTGCCGTGACCATGGTGGCGCTGGGCGCGGGCTTGGCGTTGGGTACCTGAGGTGCCGCGTTCGTGCGGGGCGTGAGCCCCATCCAGCCACGCAGTCCGCTCACATGCAGCATCCAGAGAACTCCCAGTTTCTGGGAGCATCATGGATGTCATGAAAAAGAACGGCCCCGAAGCCAAGCTCCTTGTCGTCGATGACGAACCCAACATCCGCGAGCTGCTCTCCACGTCCCTGCGTTTTGCAGGTTTCGAGGTCGTTGCCGCGTCCAATGGCCGCGAAGCCCTCGCCGCAGCCGATCTCCACTCTCCGGACCTCGCTGTCCTGGACGTCATGCTCCCGGACATGGATGGTTTTACGGTGACGCGCCGCCTCCGCGCAGCCGGCAAGCACTTCCCCGTCCTGTTCCTGACCGCGAAGGATGACACCGAGGACAAGGTCACCGGCCTGACCGTGGGCGGGGACGACTACGTCACCAAACCGTTCAGCCTCGACGAAGTGGTGGCACGCATCCGCGCCGTCCTCCGCCGCACGCAGCCGCTGGAAGACGACGACGCCGTGATCCGTGTCGACGACCTTGAACTCGACGACGACGCCCACGAGGTCCGCCGCGGCGGCACCGTCATCGAGCTGTCCCCTACCGAGTTCAAGCTCCTGCGCTACCTTATGCTGAACCCCAACCGGGTACTTTCCAAGGCCCAGATCCTGGACCACGTCTGGGAATACGACTTCAACGGTGACGCCTCGATCGTTGAGTCCTACATTTCGTACCTGCGCCGAAAAGTGGACATCGATCCCGATGCCGCCGCCCTCATCCAGACCAAGCGCGGCGTGGGCTACGTGCTGCGAACGGCAGAGAAGCGCTGACCTTGCTGCAACGCTGGAAGTCGGCGTCCCTGAGGTCGCAACTCGTCGCCATCATCATGGGCCTTCTCCTGTTGGCCCTGGCGGCGACGGGCGCGGGAACGCTGACGCTCGTCAAGAGCTACCTGCAGGGCCAGGTGGACGACAAACTGAAGGCCGCCGTTGCGCTGGCGCAGGACCAACAGTCCTTTGATAAGTTGACCCAGCCGAACCCCACCGCGCCCAACGACTCCGCTGTGCCCACCGACTACTCGCTGACGCTGTATGTCCCCGGGCTTGATCCCTACCCTTTCGGCGGCAGCCAGACTGACCGTCCCGCAGTCTCCAACATCACCTCGACCGAGGCCAAACAGCGCGGCAATACCCCCTTCCAGGTCAAAGGCACGGCAGGCACCAACTGGCGTGTAGTTGCCGTAGGCGTGGTTGCCAACGGGCAAAATGGCGTGGTCATCATCGGGCTGCCGCTTACCCCGGTGGACAAAGTCATGGAGCACGCTGTCCTGGTAGTGGTGGGCGTTGGCCTGTTGACGCTGGTACTGGCCTTCTTCATTGCCACCTGGACGGTGGCCCGGTCCTTCCGGCCCTTGGCCAAGGTGGAAAAGACGGCCGCTGCCATCGCTGCGGGAGACCTCTCCCGCCGTGTGGACATCGATAACCCCCACACTGAGGTCGGCAGGCTCGGCGGTTCCCTGAACGCCATGCTGGCCCATATTGAGGCCTCCTTTGCGGCCCGCGCCGCTTCCGAAGGACGTATGCGTCGCTTCGCGGCCGATGCTTCCCACGAACTGCGCACACCCTTGGTCACCATCCGCGGTTTCTCGGAGCTGTATCGTCACGGCGCCTTGGCCACTGAAGAGGACGTGGCGATGGCGATGGGCAGGATCGAAAGCGAAGCCAAGCGCATGGGCTCCATGGTGGAGGACCTGCTGATGCTGGCCCGCTTGGACGAGCAGCGTCCGCTGCAACTCAAGCCCGTGGATCTGCAACTCCTGGCACACGATGCCATGGTGGACACCAAGGCATCCTTCGGGGACCGCAACATCACGCTCACAGGACTCGACGGCGCCTCCCCCACCGCGGCTCCCGTCCAGGGCGACGAAGCCAAACTGCGCCAGGTCATTGGCAACCTGGTGGGCAATGCCTTGAGGTACACGCCGGAAGGAAGCCCCATAGAGCTCGCTGTCGGTGTTCGAACAACGCCCACCGAATCAGTCTCTGTGATTGAGATCCGCGATCACGGACCCGGTATTCCGGATGAGGAAACCAACAAGATCTTCGAACGGTTCTACCGCGCGGATACGTCGCGCACCCGGGAGACGGGTGGCAGCGGACTGGGTCTCGCTATTGTTGCCGCCATCGTGGGCTCCCACGGCGGTACCGTGCGGGTCACGGAGACCGACGGCGGCGGGGCCACCATGGTGGTCAGCCTTCCGTTCCGTGAGGAGCCGGCCGAGCTGGTATCAAGCTAGCGCACGCTGTTGTCCACATAACTGTGTCGTCCGGCAGTTGTCCACATAGCGGCGACGCTGTGTTCCAGGGTTGCAGGCGGGTGCTTAGGCTCAATGATGTGGCCCACGCATCCCACCGCAACCTGCGGAACATCTTCGTCGAAAGGCACCACCCATGAGCGTCATTTCCGTCGACACCGAGTTGCTTCAGCTCAAGTCGGCCAATGTCAAAGGAACCGTGGATCGCATCAGTTCTGATGTGCTGACCATGAAGCGGGGCCTGGACGAACTCGAGGCAACGTGGCGTGGATCTGCCGCCACCAACTTCCGGTCCTTGGTCCTTGAATGGTCCATTACCCAGGGCAAAGTTGAAGCCTCGCTCGCCTCCATCAACCTGGCACTGTCCTCGGCCGCAGCGAGTTACTCCGAGGTGGAGCAGGGAAACACCCAGCGCTTCGCCTACTAACCATCCCACCCATGAGCTCCTGCGGGGCCGGCTGTCTTCCCCCTGTGCATGCCGGCCCTGCAGGTCATGAGTCTGCGGGATAGAGTCCCCCGGGCTCCAGCTTCGCTAGCTCTCCAGAGTCCCCTGGTGGAACCGGAGCCGCCATTGGCCACGGTCCAACATCCAGACTGAACTGCGCAGGGCTGATCCCGTGTGGGCGAGGCTGCGATAGTTCAGCAGGATGGTGTTCTCGCTGAGACGGTCGGCACTGAGCAGCTCAAGGTCAGTGGGCTCGCCTGGATCCTCTTCCAAGGCCATCATCATGGCGTCCCGGGTCCAGAACCGTCCCGAGCTGCCGATCTCTGCGAAGTCCGGGTGGAGCAGCACTCCGATCCTGCCAATGTCAGCGCGAACATCCGGCCGAAGCAGTTCCCGTTCCAAGGCAAGCACCGTCTCCTCGGCGGAGAGCGCCTGGGTGGAAGCATCCTCGAGTTCGCTGAAGAGATCAGGCTGGCCAAAGATCCCGGACTCTCCAAAGAGCGTCGGCTCAAAATGTGGTCGGGAGCTGCGCTCGGCCTTCGATGGAGCGGACCCAACTGTTGCTCTGGGAGCGTTCGCCGATCCCAAGGAGGTGGCCGCCGCCCCCACAACCGCTGCCCCTGCGATAACGGGGTCTTCATGCCGGAGGTGGGTTTGTACCAGCGCTTCCGCCTGCAGCTGCGCCTGAGCGGGTCCCTGGGCGCTTACCGTGGCATCCAGCGGTGCCTGGTCCCGCCGCCCTTTCGCGTCGCCCTTCCCAGGGGCGCCAGGGAACCCTGGGCCGCTCCGGTGCGCGACACCCTGCTGGTAGGCCGTTGCAGCGGCGCGTGCACGCTCATCGGCGGCCTCGTTCAGGTCATGTCCGGCGTGCCCCTTGACCCATTCGAACCTGTACTTGCGGCCCACGATCGCCTGGTCGATGTCCTTGAGGAGGTCCACGTTCAGCACAGGCTTGCCGTCGGCTTTGCGCCAGCCTTTGCGCTTCCATCCCGGCATCCACTTGCTGATGCAGTTGATGACGTACTGGCTGTCGCAAAGGATCAGCAGGTCTTCCTCCGGCACATGTGCCGTGGAACGGAACAGATCCAGGACGGCCATGAGTTCACCCTGGTTGTTGGTGCCGTGCGGCCAACCTCCTGCGCGCCAACAGGAGTCATCAACGTACCAGGCCCAACCGGCCGGCCCAGGATTGCCGAGGGCGGACCCATCAGCGGCAGCAATAATTGTCATGACCTTAATCCTGCCAGACCCCACCGACACTGAATCCGTGCTAGCACAGCAAGACGGCGGCCCCCACCAGGTGGGGACCGCCGTCGTTTGCTCTAAAGCGTGACGCTTGGGCGCTGTATTGCTACAGCGTGGGGACTTAGAAGCCGCCCATGCCGCCCATGTCGTCGCCGCCGGCAGCCGGAGCGTTCTTCTCAGGCTTGTCGGCAACTACAGCCTCGGTGGTCAGGAACAGACCAGCGATGGAAGCAGCGTTCTGGAGAGCCGAGCGGGTGACCTTTACGGGGTCGTTCACACCAGCAGCCAGAAGGTCTTCGTAGACACCCGTGGCAGCGTTCAGGCCGTGGCCCGAAGGCAGGCCGCGAACCTTGTCCACCACAACGCCGGGCTCGAGGCCGGCGTTGAAGGCGATCTGCTTCAGCGGAGCGTCGATGGCAACCTTGACGATGTTCGCACCCGTTGCCTCGTCACCCTGGAGGGTGAGGTTGGCGAATGCCTTGGCACCGGCCTGGATGAGGGCTACGCCACCACCGGCAACGATGCCTTCTTCAACAGCAGCCTTGGCGTTGCGGACTGCGTCCTCAATGCGGTGCTTGCGTTCCTTGAGCTCAACTTCGGTTGCGGCACCGGCCTTGATGACTGCAACGCCGCCGGCCAGCTTGGCCAGGCGTTCCTGCAGCTTCTCGCGGTCGTAGTCGGAGTCGGAGTTCTCGATCTCGGCGCGGATCTGGGCCACGCGGCCTGCGATCTGCTCGGCGTCGCCGGCACCTTCAACAATGGTGGTCTCGTCCTTGGTGACAACAACCTTGCGGGCGGTGCCGAGGAGTTCCAGGCCGGCGTTTTCGAGCTTGAGGCCAACTTCTTCGGAGATGACCTGGCCACCGGTGAGGATGGCGATGTCGGCCAGCTGCGCCTTGCGGCGGTCACCGAAGCCCGGAGCCTTGACGGCAACGGACTTGAAGGTGCCACGGATCTTGTTGACGATCAGGGTGGCCAGGGCCTCGCCCTCGATGTCTTCGGCGATGATCAGCAGCGGCTTGTTGGACTGCATGACCTTCTCCAGAACCGTGACGAGTTCCTTCACGTTGGAGATCTTGGAGTTGACGATCAGGATGTACGGGTCTTCGAGGACCGTTTCCTGGCGCTCTGCGTCGGTGACGAAGTAAGCGGAGATGTAGCCCTTGTCGAAGCGCATGCCCTCGGTGAGCTCAAGCTCCAGGCCGAAGGTGTTGGATTCCTCGACCGTGATGACGCCTTCCTTGCCCACCTTGTCCAGGGCTTCGGCGATGAGGCTGCCGATTTCCGGGTCACCGGCGGAGATGGAAGCCGTAGCTGCGATCTCTTCCTTGGTTTCGATCTCCTTGGCGGAGGCCAGCAGTTCCCTGATGACTGCCTCAACAGCCTTCTCGATGCCGCGCTTGAGGGACAGCGGGTCGGCGCCGGCGGCAACGTTGCGCAGGCCTTCCTTCACCAGTGCCTGGGCGAGGACGGTTGCAGTGGTAGTACCGTCGCCAGCGACGTCATCCGTCTTCTTGGCAACTTCCTTGACCAGTTCTGCACCGATCTTCTCGTAGGGGTCGTCCAGCTCGATCTCCTTGGCGATGGAAACGCCATCGTTGGTGATCGTGGGGGCGCCCCACTTCTTTTCGAGGACGACGTTGCGTCCACGCGGGCCGAGGGTGACCTTGACGGCGTCTGCGAGGATGTTCAGGCCCCGCTCGAGGCCGCGGCGTGCCTCTTCATCAAATGCAATGATCTTGGCCATAACGGCGGTAGTCCTTTCGGGACAGTCGTTAAGAAGGTACCTGTCAGATGGGGTGCCCGCGACGGACGGTCCTTTGCCCGCGGCCTCTGTATGCCCCGCGCTCCGGACCTCACCCCACCAAGGTGTTTCTTGATCCTCCGCTGGAACGAACACCGCCCACCGCCGGGGTAAGCCGGGCTGGACTTAGCAGTCGAACCATAGGAGTGCTAAATCAATAATTAGCACTCGACCGGGGAGAGTGCAAGCAGAGATGCCACTTTGCTCTATAAACAAAGGGCTTTCAGCCGAGGGCTGACGGAGACGGGTCGAAACCCGATAAGGCGCTACGCGACGCGCACACCTTCGGCTTGCGGACCCTTTTGCCCCTCGCCCAGTTCAAACTCAACCCGCTGACCCTCTTCAAGGGCGCGGAAGCCGTCCATCTGAATGGCGGACCAGTGTACAAAGACGTCGTCACCCGACTCATCCACAGTGATGAATCCGTAGCCTTTTTCGGCGTTGAACCATTTGACGGTTCCCAATGCCATGATGCCCACACTTTCGCAGTAGCCAAGACCGGTTGCCGGGATCTCCGTACCGGAATCAATCCACTGTAACCACAGTCACTCTGCCGGCGCTCCCCATGGAGGCCCGGGGCATCACTTTTGTTATTGAGGCTTAACCGAGTTGGGGCTTCAGGGCCACTTGGAGGCCAGAGGTTTACTGGTAGCCCGGTCCTGCCACAACAACCAACTGCTGCTGCACCTCGGGCGATTCAACGATCGTCTGGATGCCCAACAAGGTGCCCAACGCCTCGGCGTTAACCTTCTGCTCAGGCGCGTTGTAGAAGATCACGGACGTCTGCTGCGGCAGGCCGCCCCAGTTGCCCACGGTGCTCAGCGTCCAGCCGTCGGCTTCCACCAGGCCGGCCACGCGGCCAGCCAACCCAGCGGTGCCGGCACCGTTGTACACGGCAACCGGGGTGGACTTGTCGACCGGCGCGGAGGACGACGTTGCAGACGGGCTCTCTGAGGGCGTCGGCTCGCTGGATGCGGACGGTGCACTGCTGGATTCGCTCGGAGCAGCAGAGGGCGAGGCATCAGTCTGCTGCGGGGCCGGCGTGGAGACGCTGGGCGCGGCATTGGGGGCCACCACGCCGAGGTTTGGAAGGACCAGGAAGGCCACCAGCCCCAGAACCAGGGCTACCGCCCCAACGGTCAAGACCGGCCACAACGTGGGACGCGTGGTTTCCTGGGCATCACGGTGAACGCCCTGCCGGGAAGTGTTCTGCGGGACCTGGTCGAATTCGTCCTTGGCATATTTGGTCATGGTGAAGCGTTGTCCTTGCTGGTTGCTGCTGACAGATCAGCCTGGCGATTTACGCGTCGGACCCCAAGCGACGTGCCGTCCGCGCACGCTGGCGGGACGTACGTAGTCTACGCAATCTCTTGACGAGCATGGGATCGTGGGCCAACGCGTCTTCGGTATCTATGAGCGCGTTGAGGATCTGGTAATAGTGTGTTGCCGAGAGATCGAACAGTTCACGGATGGCCTGCTCCTTGGCCCCTGAGTACTTCCACCACTGCCGTTCCAAGGCCAACATCTGCTGGTCCCGTTCGCTGAGCGGGGAGTCACTGAGGGTCCCGGCCGCAAGGTCTGCGAGGGCAAACCCGGTTGACTGCGGCGCCATCGGTTCCGGTGCTGGTTCTGCCACGGCACACTCCTTCGACGCGTGTTGGGGGAAAATGTCCTACCCCCATGTTACGGGCGAATAACAACGCTGTCATTCGCCGGGCCGGTACTGCACAGGAGACAATGGCGTGGTGAATGGCGAGGATGCACTCTTTGACCTTGAGCCGACGGACCTGGACCATGCCGGTTTTGCCGGGCTCCCCGGCCGCCCGCTGGAAGAACTGATGGCGCAGGACTGGGCTGATGCCCTGCGTCCCGTGGAAGGGCAGCTGCGGAGCGCCTTGGACTTCGTCGCGACCCAAGCCAAGAACGGAACCCACGTCCTTCCCTCGGCCGGCAACCTTCTGCGCGCCTTCCAACAGCCGCTGGCAGACGTCAAAGTACTGATTCTGGGCCAGGACCCGTACCCCACGCCGGGACACGCCGTCGGGCTTTCCTTTGCAGTCTCGCCACGGACGCGGCCCATCCCGCGCAGCCTCGCCAACATCTACCGGGAACTGCACGACGACCTCGGGCTGCCTCCCCGGGTCCATGGAGACCTCACCGCCTGGACGGACCAAGGCGTCCTCCTGTTGAACCGTGTCCTCAGCGTCACCGCCGGAGATGCCGGCTCCCATCGTGGCAAGGGCTGGGAGGCCATCACGACGGCGGCAGTCACCGCCGTCGCCCGCCGTACGGACGGTGCGGGGCGGCGCAGCCCGTTGGTGGCCATCCTCTGGGGCAAGGACGCCGAGGGCGTACTGCCGTTGCTGGAGGGAGCGCCGTCCATCGTGTCGGTCCATCCCAGTCCGCTCTCGGCCTCCCGGGGCTTCTTCGGTTCCAAGCCCTTCAGCCGCAGCAACGAGCTGCTGCTGGAACAGGGCGCCGAACCCATCAACTGGGAACTGCCTGTCCTGTAACCTTCGACTCATCCCCAGCGGACGTGCAGCAAATTAGCTTAGGCTTACCTACATGTCTGCTCTCCCCGTGACTTCGTCCGCCACCCGTACAACCCGCCCGCAGGTCAACCTGACAGTCCTGCGGAATGAACGCCTTTCGCCGCATATGGTGCGGATCGTGGCCGGCGGACCGGGATTCAGTGACTATGCGAACAACCAGTACGTGGACCGCTACGTCAAGATCGTCTTCCCCCAGCCGGGCGTCGAGTACCAGCTTCCGCTGGACCTGTGGGCCATCCGCGAGACCATGCCGCGGGAGCTGTGGCCGCATACCCGGACCTACACCATCCGTTGGGTAGACCTTGAAGCCCAGGAATTGGCCATCGACTTTGTGGTGCACGGCGACGAGGGACTTGCAGGTCCTTGGGCAGCCGCAGCCGAACCCGGCGATTCGTTGGTCTTCACAGGACCCGGCGGCGCCTACAACCCGGCCCCGGACGCCGACTGGTACTTGTTCGCCGGCGACGACGCCGCGATCCCGGCCATTGCAGCATGCGTGGAGGCTCTTGCCCCCGATGCCCGCGGAACCGTGTTTCTGGAAGTGGACAACGAGGCAGACATCCTGCCGATTTCCGCCCCCGCCGGAGTGAACCTGCATTGGCTGCAGCGCAACGGAGTACCTGCGGGCGCCAGTGACTTGCTGCTCGATGCCCTGCGCACCACCGAATGGTTGCCCGGCCGGGTGGACGTTTTTGCCCACGGCGAGCGGGGTTATATGAAGGGCCTCCGAGAGATCTTCTTCGTCCAGCGTGGATTGGAGCGTTCCCAGGTGTCACTGTCCGGCTACTGGGCGCAGGGTCGCGTGGAAGAAGTATTCCAAGCCGAGAAGAAGCTTCCGGTCGGACAGATCTAGATTCGGCACAGATCTCTTATAGCCGAACGGCGCTGCCTCATGGCAGCGCCGTTCGTGTTGTGTCGCCTATCGCCTGCGGACCCTGCGCCGCTCATTGCTGGACAGGCCCTTGGTCAATGGCCGGGCAAGGTTGTCGCCAAGCACGATGCCCGCAGCCACTCCCAGGACAATCGCCCCTGCGTTCAACATGCCGCCCGCACCCAGCAGAATGTCTCCCTCCTCGACGGTCAAAACATACATGGACCGGAATATAGTGAGGCCGGGAAGCAGGATCAACGCGGCAGGAACTGCAACCACCAGCTGCGGCGCTCCGAGTTTGAGCGCCACTACCCGTCCCAGCAGGCCAATGACCACGGCCGCGACGGCGGGTGACAGGCGATCGCCGAGCCCGGCGGCGCCAGCCCCCCACAGAACGAAGAATCCCACTATGCCGACTGCCGCCGTCGGGATCAACAGACGCATTTGCGTTTGTTCGGTGACACCGATGGCCACCACCGCGATGGCGATCAGGATGGCCTGACCCCATAAGGGATACGCATCGGGGAATGTATCCGTGACGTCCAGGACCTCGCTGCCGATCAGCGTGCCGACCACCACTGCGACGCCGATACCCGCCACGATGGCACCGAACGTCAGCGCCGTGGAAAGGAATCGTCCGGCTGCTGTCACCGGGAAGCCGTTGATCGCATCTTGAACGGACGAGACAAGTCGACCCGTTGGCAGCAACAGGAGGATTCCGCCGGCAACCACAATGGACGGAGCAATGTCCACACCCGCCCACCGCAGCATCAGCGCGATAAAGGTGACCAGGAACGCGCACGCCATGGTGTTGAAGAAGTCCGCAGTGCGCCACCGTGCAAGCTGGCGTGAGAGCAGGCTGATCAGGATATTGGAGCAGAAAGCCACCGCGGATGCGCCCAGGCCACCGCCCAGGACCCCCACGAAAACCGCGGAGAAGATACCGAAGGCAATGGTGACCATCCAGCGCGGGAACGGCTTGGCGCTGCGGATGATTTCGTTCAAGCGGCGCACGGCTTCATCGCGGCCCACTCCGCCGGCAACTATGTCAGTAACAAGCTGGTGCACCTGCGCCAGGCCGGCGTAGTTGTTGGTCCAGGATCGAACAACGCGCAGCAGTGTGATGGGCGTCTGGTCCTTGGGCGCGTAGTTGATGGCCACCGACTGGTTGGTGATGTCCACTTCAACGTTCTTCAGGCCAAGGGCGGCCGTCACAGCGATCATGCTCGTTTCGACCTCAAGGGCGCCCGCTCCATAGCGGAACATGACCTCCGCCAGATGCAGGGCGAAGTCGATGGTCTTGCGGGCCGAAGCATCCACTCCCACTACCTGGATGGTGGGGTTGGCATAAGGGCTTCCCGCCAAACGGTCCACGATGTTCATGGGCGCCGTGGGCGGGCTGTCACCTTGGACCAGACGCATGAGCATACGTTTGGCGTTGACGTTCTGCCTGACCTGGGATGGCCTCAGCGGCTGGGTTTTGGGCAGCCCGTCAGTATGGGGCCTGCTGGCGGACCCGTCGGGGCGTTCAGTCACGCGGCGATCCTCCCTTGGCTTGTGTGATTAGCGGTTCCTCCGAAATTTTCCTACTACCGGCAATTTCTCCAGTGGCAATCGTCCCAGTACTGTCTGGGCAGCTCCTGCGAGCTTCCTGACCACGCGATAGGCGTTGAAGATGAGCGGGTTCACCGGTGCAACGAAGTCCCCTGCCAACTGGACCACCTCGCCCCCGAATCCCTTCTTGAACTCGTAGCCGCCGTGGCCGGTCTCGTCCTGGCCTTGGATGCCAAACGTGCCGTAGAAGTTATAGCGCGAGTATCCGTTGTTGAGTGCGTGCAGCATCATGCCCCAGTACAGGGATGTAGCGCCGTTGAAGTAGATGTAGTCCTGCACGGTGCCGCCAATGACGCACACCAGTTCGTCGCCCGAGCAGGCAAAGTGGATGGCAGCCACAGTGGCCACGCCTACGGAGTCCGGGAAGCGTTCGATGTCCCTGAGGCTGCGCTCATAGCTGTCCACCAGATCCTGGACTACCTTGACCCGGTTGGCTTTCTTCTTGCTGCCGGTCTCCTCGACCTCCCGCTTGAGCTCTGCGAGGGTCTTTGATTCAGCCTCCAGCCGTTCCGTGATGGACGCCCGGTACTCAGGAATGTTGATCTTGGCCATCATGAGTTTGGTGAACTCATCCGATGTGTTGCGGAGCAGTTGCTCGTAGTACTCGCGTTCGCGGTAGGTGAAGCCTTTCTCGTCTCCGGCGGTGCTCAGCGCGCCGTAGAACTCATCCAGCGTTTCCAGAGTGGCCTGCTCCAGGTACACGCCGTTCTTCTCGGCTTTACGGATGGCCTTGCGGGTGCGGTAGTTCATGCCCATGATGAGTTCTTCGGAATCAGCGATCCCGTCGAGCTGCTTGATGAACATCCAGTTGATGTTGGCGAAGTTCATATCGAAGCCTTGGTGCTTGAAGCCCAATCCTTCGAATTCCTTCAGCAGGGGACGGTTGTCCTCCACCTCGGGGTGCTCCGCGCCCTCTTCGTCGCGCGCGATGTACCGGATGTTGGGTGAGATCCGCAGTTCAGCGGCTTTCTTCGAGGCCGCGTGCTTCTTCAACTGCTCGACGACGAAGCGAACCACTGCGGGGTCGCTGTAGTCCATCAGTGGTCCCTTGGCGCAGTCTGCGATTTTGTAGCCCAGGCGGTTGGACGAGTAGACGAGCTTTCCTGCAGCAATCAGGCTGCCCCTCTGCATGACCCCGAAGAGTTCCACTTCCTGGCCACGGGCACGCTGGAAGCGCGTGAGGTCCATGGACTGGATGAAGCTCCCCTGCGGGTGTCCCTTGGCAAAGGTCTCGAAATCAGCGTCACTGAGAATCACGAATTCCATGGCGGTTCCAGCCTCAATCGGAGTCAAAGAAATTACCTCACCTAAAAGTAGATTTGCACCCGTTGGTGGCCGGGGCGGGCCTGACGTTGTTTGGCTTGGTGGCTGCGGTGGCCGTCAGTAGAACTGGCCGCCGGTGCGCATGGTCTCGAGTCGGCGGAAGATGCGTTCCGCACCTTTGAGCCACAGCTTGTATCGGACAGGTCCCAGGGCGAGGTCGTAGCAGCCCACAAAGTCCGTGACGGTTTTGGTGAAGCTTGTCTTGAACGACCCCAGCCCGTAGAGCGGGTGGCTCTTGTCCTTGATCCTTGCAGCAGGCGGCGTACCGCAGAAGTCGTACTCCACGCAGCCCAGTTCCTGCATGCGCTGGATTGCCGCCCACTGTGCCAGGTGTGAGTCACCGTACTGCTTGCGGTTCTGGGTGGATCCGCCGTCTTTGTAGGTGGCCTTGGAGCCATAGTTGATGACGAAGGCGCCCACGCTCGGTGCCCCATCCTCGTGGACGAAGAAGAAGTGACCCTGCCCCCGGCTGCAGAACTCTTCCCAGAACTTCGCGTAATACTCGTAGCTCCGCAACGGCATGGCACCTTTGGCGTCCATCGTGTTCCGCATGAGGGCGTAGAGCTTGCGGTAACTGTCCTCCCCTGGCTCGGCCTGAACCACCTCGCACCCTTCGCGTTCGGCCCTGCGGACAGCGTTGCGGGCACGCGAGGAGATGCTGCGGAGGACCTCGTTGGCGGGCGCTGAGATATCCAATATCGCAGTGGAGTCGTTGGATTGGATGTTCGGTGCCTTAACCAAGCCAGCCGCTTTCAGTTGCGTCACCGCCTCGGGTGACTCCACGACGTCGGGCTCGATCTTGATGGTGAAGACCTTCATCTTCTGTTCCTTGGCCAACGTGGCAATGGCCGTGAGCATGGGGTTGATGTCCTCCACGGCGGCAGCGTCCGGCCCCTTGATGAGGTACCAGAGCCGGCCCAGAACCGGGAACTTCTTTTCCAGGAGCAGGTTGTAGCTGGTGTAATCGGAGGCCTCCACCACCAGGCGGCGGACCAACCAGCCATTGCCGTCCTTGACGGCCGCGTAGGCGTCCGACTGCAGCATGTTGCCGCCGTTCGGATTGGCCGTGACGTGCTTGTCCCAGTTGTCGATTTCCTCGGCGGTGGCAAAGCGGGCGGTGAATTCTCGCAAGGTGGCCGTGTCCAATCTCAGGGTTTTGGTGCAGTGTTCAAAAGCGTGGTGGCATGCGGACATGCAGCCCCAAGTCTATCGGGCCGGGAAAAATCTGCTGGTTTACGGGCAAAACCGCAGTCTTGCGGTTACTCACAAGCGAATCTGGTCCGCGCTCTCCAGCTGGATGGCCTTCGGTTGCTTTCCCAGTTCCCGCTGGCCGCTGGCGAGTCGGTCCGCGTTGGTGAGCCTGCTGAGGCTAAGTCCTGTCAGGTCCGCGATCTGACCGATGGGGACCTGGAAAGTCCGGAACGGTCCCAGCGGAGGTGGCTCTCCCTCCAGAAGCTTCTGGTCGATGGCCCTCTTCAGTTCCACTTTGCCCAGCAGCGGCGACTGGTCCAGGACGAACCCGACGGCGGCCAGCGTGGCATCGTTGGTCCAGGCCGCGATCTTCCAGAACTTTCGCGGGATCTGGACGCCCCGGTAGGGCTGATCGTCGTCGAGGAAGACGGGTCCGGTGAAGACACTGAGCTTGGCGTCGTGGGCATCGGCGTGGTTCAGCACGTGATCCTCGAGCCCCACCCACAGTTCCTTGCCTTGGTTGAAGTCATCCACCTGCGGCGCAGCGTTGGTGAAGGCAAACGTGTCCTGGTTGGCTTTCTTGGCCGTGGCCGCGTCACCCCAGACTGGATCCAGCCGCCTCACCAAGTGGCCGCGGTCGAACGCGTTGTTCTTGTAAACGTCCGGGCCGGCCTGCTGTTCCCTGGGAATCCTGTCATCAAAATGCCAGGTGCCCTCACGGGCCAGCGGATTCAGTTCCTTGCCGTGGATATTGACCCCCACAATCGCCGCGAGTCTCCGGGCAGCCCGGAAACGCACGGAGAAGTGGATGTAGTCCAAAAGAATCGTCGTTGCCGACGGACTGGGCAGCTCAAGGCGTGCCCGCAAAAAATCCCTGTCGTATCCCCCGCTCATGGATACAGCATGGCACTAGGCACTGACAGTAAACAGACTCAGCATTCGACGACGTTGACGGCGAGGCCGCCCATCGCGGTTTCCTTGTACT
>NZ_JAVTJB010000027.1:0-55227 GCF_031843805.1 Arthrobacter sp. WCS2018Hpa-7 | reverse complement strand
ACGCCGGCATGGACCGCCTCCACGGCGCCCCCGAAGCCCTCGCCGCCCTCAAGAAATTCGACTTCCCCGCCTCCCAAACCAGCTTCGACGCCGCCTTCAGCAGCAAAGACTAGCGCATGCCAGTTGACTTCGAAATAGCCTTCACGGCCACTACTCGCGCAGGAATGGAGAGAAAACTGGATGCTGCCCATGAAAAGGCCACGAAACGGGCGCTTCTTTTAGGGAAGCAGGGCATCATCATTACCCGCCATAGTGATTACGACTTCACGGTAGCCCTCACAGACAGCGTACCGTTCGGTACCACCCGGGAGCGCTACGCCCAAGAGTCAGGAGCCCCGCGTGACGACTAAAGACATCGGTTATGAGAGCTTGTTCAACGGCGATAATTTAGCTGGCTGGCGATCGATCCCGCGAATCTATGGAACGTCATACCCTGGCGGTCCGAAGGTTCTCGAACTATTTGACAGCCGTGGGATTGCCCGCCCAGTTGAGCCGGAGAAACACCCCGCGCATTGGTTTGTTGAAGACGGCATGCTGATCGGTGAACAAGAATTCCCTGGCAGTGGCTTTGGCGGTTATCTGGTGACCGAGCGGACCTTCGGTGACTTCGAACTGGTCCTGGAGATGCGGCCGGACTGGCCAGCGGACACAGGTGTGATGGTCCGGAGGAAACGCGACAGCTGGGAAGGCTTCCAGGTCTTGGTGGACCATCGCCCTTCCGGTGGCATCGGAGGGTTCTTCGGCAACGGCCTGGCAAGTTTCTCGGCTGTGCCGTTCGCTATCGACGCTGCGACTGACGCCGACGGCCGCCCGACCGGCCTCATTCCTGACGACCCCGCCACATCGGTGGAGCCTGTTACGGAAGATAAGCGTGCTCGTCTCAGCTATGCGGCCGACGTCGGGGATTTTCTCAACGTCTGGCGCTGGAATGACTGGAACGAACTGCGGATCCGCTGCGTCGGCGCCCTGCCGATCATCACTACATGGATCAATGGCCTAAAAATCGCCGAACTTAATACGGCCGCGCTTAACTCCCCCGATTATGATCCCCAAGCGGTTCTTGGCGTCCTCGGCGAACGCGGGCACATCGCCTTGGAAGTCCACGACAACGACTCCATGTTCGGTGAAACCCGCTGGGGCCGAGGCGCGCGGTGCCGCTGGCGCAATCTTCGTATCAAGGAGCTAGCCGGAGGATCCTTTACAAGCACAAAGCCAAAGTCGAAAGCCCAGGACAAAGCATGACCGCCGCAAAATCCGATGTCGTTATCCAGCCTCGTGAACTGCGACAAGGCCAACGGTCCGAAGTTTGGATCGCCTCCCCCGATTCCGACGATCCTACGCTGATATTCGAAAGTGCCGACACCCTGCTGGAAGCTCCCAATTGGACGCTTGACGGCAAGTCGCTGATCCTGAACGGAGCTGGGCACCTCTGGAACCTTGATATTCGTTCTGGCGTCCTCCAGCAGATACCACTTGGCGGCATCCCCGACCTGAATAACGATCATGTTCTTGCACCGGATGGGACAGGCATCTACCTGTCCGCAAATGACGGGCACATCTACTACGCATCCCTCGTGGGGGGCCCAACACGGCGAGTAACCACAGAGGACGGAGCATTTCATTTCCTCCACGGCGTCAGCCCGGACGGCACGGAGTTAGCGTTCGTCGCCATAGACGCAAGTGACTTCACGCTGCCAGGGCGACTCATGAAGTTGTCGTCCGACGGCGGTGCTGCCGCAGGGATTGACGTCGGACCAGGCCACTGTGACGGGCCAGAGTACTCACCTGACGGCAAGTGGCTGTACCTGAACACCGAATCATTCTCAACCTCTCCAGGCCATGCCCAGCTTGCCCGTATCCGTCTCGATGGAACAGGCTTCGAACAGGTGCTCGATAGTGACACCGTGGACTGGTTCCCTCATGTCTCCCCTGACGGGCAATACGCGAGCTACCTTCGCTTCCCCACCGGAACCGAAGGCCACCCGGCCGACCTGCCGGTAGCCGTCGTACTTGTCTCAACAGACGACTGGCAAACTCCGTTGCAAGCTTGGTCCGTGTTTGGCGGCCAAGGGACGATCAACGTCAACAGCTGGTCACCAGATTCCACGCGTTTGGCCTTCGTGGCCTATCCACTCGACACCATTTCTACCAACAACTGAAAGTGAACCATGATCAACACTTCTGCGCGCACCCTCCGATGGGGAATCCTTGGCACTGGCCTTATTGCAGGGATACAGACGAAAGATCTCATCGAGAACGACTTCACAGTTCAGGCTGTGGGCTCCCGCAACCTGGCATCGAGTCAGACGTTCAGTGCTGAGCACGGCATCGCCACCGCACATGGCAGCTACGAGTCGCTGGTGTCCGATCCCGAGGTGGATATCGTCTACGTCGCCACTCCTCATGTCTTCCATAACGCCAACGCCATGCTTGCACTTAACGCTGGGAAGCACGTCCTTGTCGAGAAACCGTTCACGGTCAACTCCAACGAAGCATCGGCACTCGCCAACTTGGCCGCAAGCAAGGGTCTGGTGGTTCTCGAGGCAATGTGGACGCGTTTCCTTCCCCACATGGTCCGACTCCGTGAGCTGATTCAAGCCGGCGACCTAGGCGAGGTGCGGAAGGTGACTGCGGATCACAACCAGTCCTTGCCCACAGACCCTACACATCGGCTCAACGACCGCGCTCTCGGAGGTGGCGCCCTATTGGACCTAGGCATCTACCCCGTATCTTTCGCTGTTGACCTCCTCGGCACCCCTGCGAAGATCCACGCCGACGCATCAATGACGCGCACCGGTGTCGACCGACAAACCTCCGTCGTTTTCTCCTACGACGGCGGCCAACAGGCTATCTTGGACTGCTCACTGGACTGCGCCGGCCCGAACCGCGCAGCAGTACTGGGCACCAAGGGATGGGTCGAGATCGACTCGGTCTGGTACGGCGCTACGGCCTTTACGAGGTACGATTCCTCGGGAAAAATTGTAGAACGCTTTGATGAGCCGGTGAAAAGCCGTGGGATGCAGTTTCAAGCTGCTGAAGTGGAACGCCTGGTTCGCGATCGCGTGACGGCTGGGACCATACTCCCGCCTTCCGACAGCGTCGCAGTCATGACGGTCATGGACGAGATACGCCGCCAAATTGGCCTGGTGTATGACGCTGACCAACGCGTCTCAATCTCCGACGCATGAAGCCTGTTGTACAACCCGAATCATCAGCGGTGGCGCGGTACAGGCGCCTGTGTTGTCTGACCGGCAACACAGGCGTCTCAAAGGGCACCCAGTTGTAGCAGTTCTGTGGACCGCTTCACGACTCTTAGTCATGGCGGCCCTAAATCATGGTGGCGGCACACGAACGTAACAATCGGCAGCGGATGACGCATATCCACTTGACTGATAGCATCAAACAACCGGATTTTCACAATCCGCTTTTATACATCCCCCTTGCAACAGCAAACGACGCCCGAAAGTGCTTGTGCTTGCAAGTGACCTGGGTTACAGTTTGGATCGCAATGACGTATAGTAGTTCATAATCCCGAACAAGTCAGTTCGAATCGGGTGAATAGACTGCACGTCCCTTTCTGTTTCTTCGACAAGACGGAGGCTCGCGATGGCGCGAAGCTATTCTCGGGGTATCACAGCATTAATCGTGGGTGTCACCCTGTCCTCGATGGTGCTCACCGGCTGCGACTCAGGCAGTCCTGGGGCTTCAACTGCGGGAGGTACGCAAGCCGCGTCCTCTCCTGAGCTCGAAGCCGTATTCAAGGGCAACGAAGGAACTCCACCCGTAACTTCACCGCCGCCTGCAAAGGGCAAGAGCGTTTGGTGGATTTCCTGTGGTCAGCAAACTCAATCGTGCGCCTCATACGCGGCCGCCGGCGAGGCTGCCGCGAAGGCTCTTGGGTGGGACTTCCATCTCGCCGACGGCAATCTGAACCAGGCAAACGGCTATGCGACTGCAATGCGTACAGCTTTGGCCGCCCGACCGGACGCCATTATTCAAGATGCTTTCTCCTGCACAACTGTTCAACCCGAACTGCAGCAGGCGAAGGAACTCGGCGTACCCGTGCTCGGTTTGGAGACGTTGGACTGTTCGGATGCCGGAACCGGCCCCTCATTGTTCACGATTCCGATGATCTATAGCGAAACCTATCCCGATAACAAAGCTTGGTGGACTGGCTGGGGCGCATGGTCTGCGAAGTTCCTGGCAGCTGATTCCGGTGGCACCGCCAAGGTAATCACATCGATGGGGCAAGGAGACCCGCAGTTTGACTTACTGAACGGTGGTTTCAAGAGCGAGCTTGCAAAGTGCTCAGGATGCTCCATTGCCACTGACGTCTCATGGACAGTCACAGATCTGGCTCCCAACGGCCCTTGGGTCACAGCACTGAGAAATGCCCTCATTAAGTATCCCGATGCCAACTACGTCTGGTGGCCTTTCGACACAAACGGCGTAGACGCTGGCGGTGCAAAGGCAGTCTTGCAGGGCGGCAGCAAACCCAAGGTCGTCTCTGGCATCGGTACGGCCCCCGCACTTGACTTGGTCCGATCCGGGCAGATGCACGCTGAAGGTGTTGCACGTTCGTCTGAGTGGCTCTCATGGGCCGCCATGGACCAAGTGAATCGATACTTCAACAAGCAACCGTCAGTCCCTCAGGGCGTCGGGTTCATTTCCATCGATAAGAACCACAACATGCCTGAGCAATCAGGTGACGGATACAAAACAGCCGTTCCCTTCGAGCAGCTCTACAAGAAAGCCTGGGGAGTCGGCTAACCGTGGTCAGGCTTGGCAACAACCGGTCGAAACCCGGATGGGGCGGCGCAGCCAGCGCCGGCCCATCCGGTCCCGACGAAGTGATTGGAACAAACGAAGTGACCGAACCACTTATTGTAGGCGTCCAGGGGACACAAACGGCATCTACCGAAGTTCCCCATGCACTGGTAATAAGGGGGCTGTCAAAAGTCTTTCCCGGGACTCAGGCGCTAAAGGACATCGATCTTGACGTCCGTTACGGTGAAGTTCACGCTTTATGCGGAGGAAATGGCTGCGGAAAGTCCACGCTGATCAAAATCCTCTCCGGGTTTGGCCCAGCCGACGCCGGGACCGTGAAAATTGGTGGCCACCAGCTCGAAGCATCTGACCTTGACGCTAAAACGTCCTACGAGCTCGGGTTTCGGGTTGTTCATCAAGATCCGCCACTTTACCCGGATTTGAGCGTCGCCGAAAACATCGCCCTGGGTGCCCGCTACCCAACCACCCCATCCGGGCGGGTCTCGTGGCGTAAGGTCAAGCAAAGGGCTGAGGAACTGATTCAGCGCTATGGCATCCAGACAACTGCCGAGACACTCGTCCGTGATCTCCCTGTCTCGGTCCGGACGCAGGTCGCCATTGCGACAGCCCTGCAGGACGTCGATGCCAAGCCCTGCGTAGTAGCGCTCGACGAGCCTACCGCTGCGCTGCCCGCCGCCGAAGTCCAGGTTCTACTCGCAGCCATGCGCAGCCTGGCGGCATTAGGTCACGCAATCCTGTTCGTCAGCCATCGTTTGGACGAGGTTCTAGCGGCAACTGATCGGGTAACAGTCATGCGCGATGGACGCGTTTACAGGGACCACCGCACCAGCAGCCTAACCGAGGCCGAACTCATTGAGTCGATCGTGGGACGCACTGCAGCGGAGCTTGAACCTCGCCGCTCGCAAGCCTCAGCATCCGGCGACCCCATTTTGACCGTAACGAACTTGGGAGCAGGTCCGGTTCGGCACGTGACTTTTGAGGTCCGTCGCGGAGAAGTCCTTGGGGTGGCAGGTCTACTCGGCTCTGGTCGCACGGAACTACTACGGGCGTTATATGGCGGCCTCAAGAAGGATGAAGGTGAGATCAAGTTGGAAGGCAACGTGGCCAATTTCAACAGCATGGATCAAGCCATCCGGGCCGGAGTGGTCATGATCCCTGAAGATCGACCCCGTGCAGGGGCATTCCTGGATATGACGGTCGATGAAAACATGGATGTCTCTGTTTTGGGCCGCTACTGGAAGGGCCTCGGGTTTCGCCGCGAGTCAATGCGTCGAGATGCCGAAGTCCTGCGCACAAGATTTGGCGTGAAGGCGGCCTCGGGAGCATCTCCCATGCGGACACTGTCCGGTGGCAACCAGCAGAAGGCCATTCTTGCTCGGTGGTTGCGCCGTGAGGAGACCTCCATTCTTTTACTGGATGAGCCCACGCAGGGTGTGGACGTGGGGGCACGCTCTGATATCTACGCTCTCGTCCGCCAGGTGACGGCCAACGGAGCCGCCGCGATTGTAGTCAGCTCTGACTTTGAGGAACTCGCGCAGTTTGTCGACAGGGCCGTGATTCTGCGAAACGGACGGCTAACCGCCTCCGTCCCTAGTGATGAGCTGACAGCCCACCGCCTTAACGAACTCGTCCACATGAAAAGTGGGGATAACAATGACTAGTACATCTGAGCGCGCAACCGAGCGCACCATCGGAGCCAACCGCAACGTTCGAAACTACCTGGAGAAGGCAGGACTACCTGGCTTCCTGGTACTACTTATCGCTCTCTTCGCATTGATGCCCAGCACGGGCGAGCATTTCCGCTCCCTGCCAAATATCCAGAACGTGCTCGGCTATCAGTCAGTGACGGGGCTGATAGCTCTTGCCATGGTGATACCGCTGGTCGCCGGCTACTTCGATCTTTCGGTCGCGGCCGTCGCTGGGCTGTCCAACGTGGCGGTTGCCAGCCTCGTTTCCCAGCATGGTCAACCAGTGTTTGTAGGCATCATTGCCGGAATTCTGGTTGGGTTGCTGGCGGGTGCAATAAATGCAGTCCTCGTTGCGGGAGCAAATTTGGATCCCTTTATTGCAACGCTGGGAACATATATTTTCTGGTCCGGAGCGTTGGCCCTCTATACCGGCGGCCAAACTATCTCCAGCAACATCCCGCTGGACTTTTCACTCTGGACCACACAGAGACTACTGGGTATTCCCCTTCCCTTCTGGCTCCTCCTCGTGGTGGCTGTTGCCTCCTGGTACTTCCTGAACCAAGTGCCTTTTGGACGGAAACTGACAGCAATTGGCAGCAACGAGCTCGCTGCGCAACTTGCTGGTATACGAACACGCCGGGCTGTGGCTTTGACCTATGTCGTGGCCGGAGCTTTGGCCGGCGTAGCAGGGGCACTCTTGACATCCACCAACGGCGGCGGTGACGCAACCAGCGCCATCTCCTACCTGTTCCCAGCCCTTGCGGCTGTCTTTCTCGGTAGGACCGCCATTCGCCCGGGACACTACAACGTATGGGGAACCATGTTCGGATTGTTCCTCGTCGCGGTGGCAGTCAACGGATTTACCCTCCTGGGCGTTGCGAGCAGCGTGACACAAATGTTCAACGGCGCGGCCCTCATCGTCAGTGTGGCCGTGGCCACCCTCAGTGTGAAGGCCCGCGAAAGAAAGGCAAGAGAGATGCAATATCAAAGTTTGAGGGCATCGGCATGAGCTCGGACATATCGGGTACATCGGAAACAGCTGACGATTCCATTACTGGCGTAACACTCCCTCGGCGGGTAGTGACAGGAGAACGTGCGGATGGACGGTCCATTATCAGTTCCGATGAGGTTGTCACCGACTGGACACATCGGCCCACGGGGCTTTCTGTCACGGAGATTTGGAGGGCTGACGCTCTCCCAGTCAAAGCCAACGCCGACGCCTCAGGTCAACCCGGCGTGATTGCTGCCCCCGCAGCCTCCGGGTTAGCCGTCCGTTTTGCAGTTTTCCCGCCGGACCACCAAATCGATGCACAGGGCATGGCCGACTACGAAGCATCAATGAAAGACCTCTACGGCGACCAAGGAACCGAGCGTCCGGGCAATGAGATAGCCGGAATGCACCGCACAGAGACTGTAGACATCCTCACAGTCGTTGAAGGGGAGATCTGGTCAATCATGGACGAAGGGGAAGCATTGCTCCGGAAAGGCGACTGCATGGTGCAGCGGGGCACACGGCATGCGTGGAGAAACCGATCCGACCGTCCGTGCACGGTGGTCGTTGTCGTTCTGCCCGCGTCGCTCTCGCAAACAGAATAAGCGGTCCCGTCCGGCCCTACGTGGAGCGGAGTTTCCTCCGTTGCGTGGAAGCTCCAAGCAGTAGAAACAACGAAGTTTTATTGAAAGGACGTAAACATGTCGCGCTTGGACAAAGTTGTCGACTACGCGGTAGAGCGCGATGTAGCACCATTCGTCGTTGCAATGATCGCGGGCCGCGATGGCATCAAGTGGGAGCATAGCGCAGGGCACGCAAACACCACCCATCTAGCCAGCCCAGATACCGTCTTCGGCCTATTTTCCATGACAAAGGCTATCGGCAGCCTGATGGCAATTATGGCTGTGGACCGGGGATTGATCACCTTGGACACACCGGTTGGTGATGTACTGCCTGACTTCGACCGACTCCAGGTACTGGAAGCAATGACACCGGAAGGACCCCGGTACCGGAAACCGAAGACGCGGGCCAACCTCCGGCACTTACTGACTCACACGAGCGGGATGGGCTACGAGGCCTTCTACCCTTTGATGGCTGAATACGCGCGGGTAACCGGCGCTCCATCCGATGTGACTGGAACCTTGGAGTCGTTGAATTATCCGCTGTTGTTTGAACCCGGTGAAGGATTTGCCTACGGCATATCGACTGATTGGGTGGGTGCCCTGATTTCGAAACTCGATGGGCGGCCTATCGAACAGTTCGTGCAGGAGGAGATTCTGAATCCGCTGGATATGACCAGCACCTTCTTTGAGCGGACCCAAACGGGAGACCGCCTTGCGAATCTCGTCCTCAAACATGAGGACGGAAGCTTTGAACCCCACGAAATGTTCCCAGCGCCGAATCCCGAAATTTACCACATGGGAAATGCTTTGTACGGCAGTGCGCGGGACTATATGTCTTTCCTTCAGCTTGTATTGAACCGCGGTGTGCACAACGGCAAACGTGTTGTAGGCGAAGCCGCCATGCAGCTGATGTTTGAGAACCAGCTGGGGGCGGTGAGTCTTCCGACGCCTGTACTCAAGTCGTATATTCCGAATATCTCTTACGATGTCGAACCGTGCCCTGGCCTACGAAAGACTCACACAGCTGCGTTCTTCCGCACCGAAGACGCAGTCCCGGGTATGCGCGCTGCAGGTTCGCTGACGTGGGCAGGGGTGTTGAACACCCACTACTGGATTGATCCGGATCGTGAAATTGCCGTCCTCTTCATGACGCAGATGATGCCTTTTTGCGATCCCGACTTCATGACGTGCTTCCAAGACTTCGAGAGAGCGGTGTGCGACGAATTTCCACCGAAGTCCCCAGGGGTTCAAGCAACCCTTCACTCAGCAGGTTGATCTCGGCCACCAGCACGGTGGCGATGTATACAAAGTAGAAGGAGTTAACGAATGAACGGGCTTCATGGGAAGACCATTGTGGTTACAGGAGCAGCTAGCGGAATAGGTGCCGCAACAGCGAGAAGGCTGCATGCTGAGGGAGCTTTCGTCGTTGCGACAGACCTCAGCAGGGACGCGGTCGAATCGGCCCTGGCCGATCTTGAACCGCAAGAGCGAGTCTTGGCGGTCGGAGCGGACATCACGGACTTCGATCAAGCCGCTGCGGTGATTGAGAGCGCCAAGTCGAAGTTCGGGTCGTTGTATGGGCTTGTCAACAGTGCTGGTATACGAGGAGTCGGAAGTGTCTTGGACACCACACCCGAAGAGTTGGATCGCGTCCTCTCCGTCAACCTTGCGGGAACTCTGTACGCCTGCAGGGCATTTGCGAATGCGTTGACTACGGATGGCCAGGAGGGGGCTATCGTCAACGTGAGTTCGTCTGCAGGCATTCGGGGAAACCCTAACCGGCTGCCTTACGCGGCATCGAAGTTTGCGGTTGTCGGCGCCACTCAAACCATGGCTTTGGAGCTCGCGGCGTCGGGAGTGAGAGTAAATTCGGTCGCACCTGGCATGATTCGGACACCTATGACAGCTCCCATGTTCAAGGATCCAGCCAACGTTGAGCGAATCAAAGCTGCTCACCCCCTTGGCCGTCCAGGCGAACCGGACGAAGTGGCTGCAGCCATTGCATTCCTCTTGTCATCCGACGCAAGCTTCATCACTGGAGCCATACTTCCTGTGGACGGAGGGCACACAGCAGGCGTGCCATCGTTCGGCGGACGCCAGTAGCCAGAGGATAGAAAAATATCAGCCTAGTCATCCATGACTGAGCACAGCCGGCCCGCATAGTCCAACTAAGGACTATGCGGGCCACACTTGTGAGTAGAAAGGGTCACCCTGAAGTATTCATGCTAACTGTCGCCGCACTCTCGCTCCCTAAATCAGACACGGACAAGAATCCTAGGCGTGCAGCTTTAGGCCACGGGAATCTCGGGGCTGCCTCTCGAGAAAACTTCGATCACAACACCCTGCGCCGTGATAGACCTTCAATTTCGGACAGAAATCGTGAATGCGGCACGAGTCCCAGGTCCTTGGCCACTGCGGCGGCGCTAGATACCCGGTTGAACGATGCCCTTGTCCTCTTAAATGTGCTCTCGCCTGAGGATCGCTTTGGATTTCGTGAGGATCCCTGAGGTCGGCTCCGGCCGAAAAGTGCTCTAGAGCTCCTCTGAGCGCCATTATCGGCTGAAACGTCGTCAGCCATAGTGTCAGCAGAGGGCGGATCCAGTCATGGATGCCCGTTGGTTATCACTCCTACCTCCACGCAAATGACTCAGCGGATGGCGACTTACGTCGCCATCCGCTGAGTCTGCGGTTCGATTAGTTGAACCGCTTCCCGTGGACGGCCCTCGGCCGTCGAGGTGCTTGTTGCGAGACAGTGCGTGCCGACTCCGGGAAATGTGTGCAGGCTTAGCGCGTGCCAGGAATCTGAAAGTTAAAGACTCCCGAATCGAACTTGTTGTATGCCTCGTAATCCACCAGGTCGTAGAGACGTGCCCTAGTCAGCATCTGCGGAACCCGTACCTCCTGGGTGCCGAGGCTCTTCAGCGTTTCGAGGACTTGTTCTGCGGCGCCCATGGCACTGCGGAGCAGGGTGACCGGGTAGATGACCATGTTCACGCCGACGCCTTGGAGCTGGTCGACGGTGAAGAGGTCGCTTTTGCCGAATTCGGTCATGTTGGCCAGGATGGGCACGTCCACGGCGTCGCGGATGGCCTGGAACTCGCTCAAGTCACGCATGGCTTCGGGGAAGATCGCGTCAGCGCCGGCATCCACCAGTGCTTTGGCACGGTCCTGCGCGGCCTGGATTCCTTCGACGGCGCGGATGTCGGTGCGGGCCATGATGAGGAAGTTCGGGTCGCGGCGTGCGTCTGCTGCGGCGCGGATGCGTTTGGTGGCGGTGTCGATGTCCACGACGTTCTTGCCGTCTAGGTGGCCGCATCGTTTGGGGTTGAATTGGTCCTCGATGTGGCAGCCGGCCAGGCCCGCGTTCTCCAGTTCCTGGATGGATCGGGCCACGTTCATGGGTTCACCGAAGCCGGTGTCCGCGTCCACCAGTGAGGGCAGGTCCGTCATCCGGGCGATCTGCCCGGCCCGGGTGGCTACCTCGGTGAGAGTTGTGAGGCCGATGTCAGGCAGGCCGAGATCGTTGGCCAGGACGGCGCCGGAGATGTAGACCCCGGCGAAGCCCTTCTCCTCGATCAGCCGGGCCGAGAGCGGATTGAACGCGCCCGGGAACTGCTGCACGGTCCCGGAGGCCAGGAGCTCCCGTAGCTTGACGCGTTTCTGTTCGGGGGTGACTTTGGAGTACAGCATTTAGAACAGTCCCTTGGGTGCTGCGGCGAGGTCGATCACGCCGGGCGCGGCAGTGATGTTCAGTTGGTCCAGTTCGCCTTCGCCCAGTTCAGTGACGCGCTCGACGGCGGCGAGGAACCTTTCGATTTCGGCTTCCTCCACCAAGCCGGCAGCGAGAGTGCGGAACTTGTTGACGTACTGCTCGCGGGCGAACGGCCGGGCACCGAGAGGGTGGGCGTCGGCCACCGCAATCTCGTCGGTGACAACCGACCCATCCGTGAGGGTGATGACAACCGTGCCGCCGAAGGCCTTCTCTGCGATGTCCAACGAGTGGTACCGGCGCGTCCATTCAGGGTCTTCCACGGTGGTGACCTTGTGCCAGAGTTCCACGGTGTCCGGACGGGCAGCACGTTCGGGGGCGTAGGAGTCCACGTGGTGCCAGGCGCCGTCCTGCAGGGCGACGGTGAAGATGTACGGGATGGAGTGGTCCAGGGTTTCGCGGGACGCAGTCGGATCGTACTTCTGGGGATCGTTCGCACCCGAGCCAATAACAACGTGCGTGTGGTGGCTGGTCTTGATGACCACCGAGACAACGTTCTCGGGGTTCTTAAGCTCGGGATACTCACCGTTCAACTTGCGGGCGAGGTCGATCCACGCCTGGGCCTGGTACTCGGCAGAGTGCTCCTTGGTGTAGGTGTCCAGGATGGCGCGCTTGGCTTCACCGGGCAGCGGCAGCGGAACCTCGTAGGAGGCGTCCGGGCCATCGAGCATCCAGGCGATCACACCGTCTTCGCCTTCATAGATCGGCACAGGAGAGGTCTGGCCGCGCATGGAACGGTCCACGGCTTCGACTGCCATTTTGCCCGCGAAGGCCGGGGCGTGGGCTTTCCAGGTGGAGATTTCGCCCTTGCGGGACTGCCGGGTGGCCGTGGTGGTGTGCAGGGCCTGGCCTACGGACTGGAAGATCGTTTCAACATCCAAGCCCAACAACGTGCCGATACCGGCCGCGGCGGAGGGGCCGAGGTGGGCGACGTGGTCGATCTTGTGCTTGTGCAGGCAGATGGCCTTGACCAGGTTCACCTGGATTTCATACCCGGTAGCGATGGCACGGACCAGATCCGCACCGTTGGATCCCACGTGCTGGGCAACGGCCAGGATCGGCGGGATGTTGTCACCCGGGTGGGAGTAGTCAGCGGCCAGGAATGTGTCGTGGTAATCGAGTTCACGCACGGCCACACCGTTGGCCCAAGCGGCCCACTCCGGGGAAACCTGCTCGCTGATACCAAACACTGCAGCACCCTTGCCATTGGCACTCGGCGCGTGCGTCAGTGCCTGCGCACGGGCCGCGACGATCGGCGCCCGGTTCAACGAGGCGATAGCCACCGAAGCGTTATCGATGATCCGGTTGATCACCATCTCGGTGACCTCAGGGGATACCTCGACGGTGTCAGCGGCGACCACAGCGATCTTATGCGCCAACTGCTCCTCGCGGTGCAGGTTCTCTTCGCTCTTGTATACACGTACCTTATGCGGCTCAACCATGAGTTGCCTTTCTAAATCCGGAATTATGCTGTTTTGACTTGATGTGGTTCAGGCTGTTGCTCAGATGGACCGAAGTAGCTGCCGCAGCGAGTGCTACATCGCCTTGAGCGATCGCACCAGCAATGGCGGCGTGCTCGGCCGCGGACTGTCGGAGCCGTGGCACATCCTCCGCCAGCAGCCGACGGAGCCGGACCATGTGTGTGCGTAATCCTTCGAGCGATCGCTCCAAGAACGGGCTACAGGCCGCTGCATCGATGGCTGTATCCAATTCGGTGGCAAGGTCGTAGTACCGCCGACGTTGCAGGGCATCGTCACCCAGGAGAAAGTGCGAGGCTGCGAAACGTTCCCTTAGAGTCGCGAAACGGTTCCTTTCACCGCGTTGAGCTGCCAAGGCCGCAGCCTTGGACTCCAACGCTTCGCGAAGCTCAAACAGCTCCTCCAGTCTCGTCAACGAGACATCACTGACAACAACGCCTCTCCCCCGCTGAGCCGTGGCGAGTCCGTCGGCAATCAGCCGCGAAAGGGCCTCCCGTAGCGGCGTACGTGATACGCCCAGCCGGGCCGCCTGCTGGACCTCCCCTAGCACCGTCCCGGGCACCAATTGCCACTCAATGATCTCCGCACGCAGCACAGCGTAGGCTCGTTCGCTTGCCTTCACGCAACCACCCCTTGCTGGACTGTCAACTGCATTCATTGATTTGATGACCTAACGTCCAATGACACGACGCAACATGGACAAGAGGCGGGATCCATGCGGAGGCGTTTCCTGCAGCTCGGCTACAGACCCTTCGGAATGGCCCGTCCATCCGTCCCAGAAGTACCAATACCCTTGGTCGTCCGGGTCCATATACCAACCAACCGACTCAATCACTGTCCACCCGGCCCACCCGCAGTCATTCCGCCACTTCCTCCGCACGCTTGGCCACAGCAGCCTCAGCAGCGTCAGGTGTGTACCCGTTGACGTGGCGCTCATCGGGACCGTTGTACTCTGACAAAGGCCGGATAAGGGCGTTCGAAGCAGCTTGCTCCATAATGTGCGCCGTCCAGCCTGTGATTCGTGCAGCAATAAACACCGGCGTAAATGTCAACGTGTCAAAGCCAATGAGGTTGTAAGCCGGCCCCGAAGGAAAATCGAGGTTCGGATAGATGCCCTTGCGGCCCACGAATTCTGATTCCAAGGAGTTATACAGCTCAGCCACATCAGGACGGTCGAAGTGTTCAACAAGAGTGTCCAGAGCGGCCTTCATGGTAGGCACCCGTGAATCACCACGCTTGTAGACCCGATGGCCGAAGCCCATGATCTTGCGTCTTGAGGCCAGGGCGTCATCCAACCAGCCGCTAACCTTGGCGGCGTCCCCAATCTCGTTAAAAATGTGAAGTACAGCCTCATTTGCTCCACCATGAAGCGGCCCCTTCAACGCTCCGATCGCGCTGACGACAGCTGAGTACAGGTCGCTCAGGGTGCTCGTGACGACACGCGCCGTGAAAGTTGAAGCGTTAAAGGAATGCTCGGCATACAGGATCATGGAACGGTTGAATGCATCGACGACAACCTCGTCGGCTTCCTCACCGAAGGTCATCCAGAGGAAGTTGGCTGCGTAGTCGAGATCGTCCCGGGGCTCGATCGGCTGCTGGCCCCTGCGGCGACGCTGACCATATGCAACGATTGCCGGCAGAGAGGCGAATAGACGAACGCTGCGTGCCAGGTTGTCCTCGGGGGTGCCGCTGGCTTCGAGCACGGACCCCGATCCTGCCAATTCCCGTGAGCCCAGGAGGCTGACTGCGGTGCGGACCTCGTCCATGGGATGGGCATCCAGCCGCACTAGGTCGATGGCAGCCTTGACATCGGGTTCCAATGCGCGGTGGATCCGCTCCTCTGCTCTAAGGTCTGCGAGTTGCTCGGCATTCGGCAGCTCTCCGTTCCATAGAAGGTGTGCCACAGCTTCAAATGGCTGCGTGGCCGCAAGCTCCTGAACAGGATAGCCGCGATAAAGCAGCGAATTGGTGTCGGGGTTTACCTTGCTGACGGCGGTGTAATCGACCGTGACTCCTGCAAGCCCCTTTTTGATGTCGGTCATGGGAACTCCTTGATGGTGTTTGGATTCAAGAGTTGATGCCGGCCACTTCAAACGAGGGCTGGCGGTTGGGATTAACGCCCGAATAGCGCCTTTGCCCCTAGAATGTAGCTCTCAAGCCCAAGGAGACCGGCCAGCTGGAAGATCTCCAGGATTTCGTCACGCGTCGCTCCAAGGTCAAGGGCATTACGAATGTGGCGACGTAGGCCGATTTCATAATTGTGAGTCACAGTGGAGTCAATACCAATGCAGATGAATTCCCGTTCCTTCGTGGAGAGTTTGCCGTTGTTCCACGACTCTGTGGATACAGCATCAAGGGCGTCGTAGTAATCCGGCATGAGCTTGGCGATAGCCTCGCGGTCGGCGTTCCAGAACCCCCGTGAGTCAATGAAAGCCTGCTTGGCTTCTTCAAAAGCTGCGCTAAGGCCTTCATCATCCGGCTGGTCTCCACGCTTGGCGAGCTCGTCCTGAAGGATGGGCACCGAAAAGTACAAGGCATGATTTGCCACCGCGACGATCGTCATGAGGACATCGATTACTTCACCGGCCGTCGCTCCTGCCGCCATGGCACGTTTGATGTGTCGTTCAACGGCATCCGTGTTCAGGCTGGTAGCCGAGGCGTGCATGCCTAGGAGTATCAGTTCCTTCATTCGAGGCTCCAAATGGGCACTCTTCATCGGTGTACGCCAATAGTTGGATGCAACCTCAAAGGAAGTCCACGCTGAGTCCCGGAAAGCCTCCACATCTGCTACTTCTGAAATGACGTCACCCAAGGATGTCAGGTCTGCCGTCAACGTTGTCGGCTTGGTTTGTTCTTCCATGTGTCTTACGGCCCTCTCGTTTCTGCGTGGGAACGCAGCTAGAAACCAATCTTTATCAATGCGCCGCCGTCAACGGGCAGCGAGGCACCGGTGATGAAGCCAGCTTCGTCGGATGCAAGGAACAATGCCGCGTTTGCGATATCCCAGCCCGTGCCTACATGGCCCTGCAATGGGATGAGTGTTCGGCGCTGGGCAATAATCTCTTCACGCGGAGTGCCGCTGAGCCTGGCTCGGGTGTCTACAGCCATGGCTGTTTCCACGCGTCCCGGCAGTATTGCGTTCGCCCGGATGCCGTATTGGGCGTTTCGCATTGCGAACTGCTGCGTAAACGCGATAAGTCCGGCCTTACTGGCCCTGTAGGCAACGTTAGGAGTTTCAGTCTCGATGGCTGACATCGAGGAGACGTTTAATACGACACCTGACCGTTGCTCCCGCATGATCGGCTCCACAATCTGCGCTGCCATGACAGCTCCCCGAAGATTGATCGCTAAGACTCGATCAAATGACTCTTCTGTGATTTTGTCCAACGGCCCATCGCCCGCGCCGACGCTAACGCCGACGTTGTAGTGGAGAATATCGATGCGTCCCCACCTCGACATGGCGAAATCGATGGCGTTGCGGAGCGAGTCCACGCTCCGGACGTCGGCTTCGAAAGGTTCACCCTCTCCCTGACCGGAAATCCTTAACGTCTCACGTGCTGAGTCGATGTCACGGTCTACCGCGAGAATGGACGCCCCTTCTTCAAGGAAGCGCAGAGCAGTCGCCCGCCCATTACCGATCGACTCTCCAGGGCTTTGTCCCGCCCCGATGACGACGGCGACTTTGTCGGCAAGTCTGTTCATGACATTCCTTTCGGGCCTACAACAACGTTGTTTGCTGGCTCTAATATCGGGACAAATGAAACGCCTGCAAGTTCGAGCTGCACCCTGGACGTCCCAAAAAGCTTTCCATAAGTGTACATCATTAGATACGTGCGTTCATCAATATGAACACGCAATTTCAAGGTTTTGAGGAAACTCCGCTTCCCTCTGCCATCATGCGGGCTGGGTTCAGATGCCTCGGATCAGTCGAGGTCAGTCCGAAGTTCTACGCCGGCCAGCTTTTCGACTACATTTGCGACAGCCTCCACATGGCTTTCTCGTCCCTCAATTCCCATGGCAACCTGGTACAACTCCCTGCTCAGGCTTCCGAAGAAGGTCGGAACACCCTGAGCTGCCCCCAGTGCTACTGCTAACTTCAGGTCCTTGTGGGCTAGTCCTATACTGAAGCCGCGCTCACGATCACCATTGAGGATCAAACTTCCCTGTTGCTCCAGGTACGCATTGCACCCGCCACCGGCGATTAGCACTTTGAGGGCGGTCGCAGGCGCAACGCCGTTGCTGGCGGCGAGGGTTAGGGCTTCCAGTGAAAGCCACCGCTGGGTGCACGACAAGAGATTGTTGACAAGCTTGATTGTGTGCCCTGCACCAATGCCGCCGACGTGCGTAATTGTTGGGCTGATGGATTTCAGTACCTCTACTGCGCGATCTTTCACATCCTCGTCGGCGCCGAGCATAATCGAGATAGTGCCTGCTAATGCGGCGGGGGCACCACCGCTCACTGGGGCGTCAACGAATGCTATGTCTTTCGACGCCAACCCAGCGGCGATTGCCCTGGTTGCTTCAGGATCACCGGAAGTCTGGTCAATAATAAGAGACCCGGGTGCAAGGGTTTCCGCCAGGCCACCTGAGCCAAAAATGACAGAGCGGACGTGTTCTGACGTGGGCAGGCACAACAAAACAGTCGTACAGGCGCGGCCAATTTCTGCAACACTGGTGCACTGCAGGGCGCCTTCGTCCGCCAACCTGGCTACGGCAATGGTGGACATGTCAAAAACATGTATCTGGCGCTGGCTTTGCAGGCGGCTGGCGAGTGCCCCGCCCATGTCGCCCAAGCCGATGTATCCGATCTTCACTTTTCCTCGTTTTCGATTGTGTGACTGGAGCAAGTCCCACCACTCGGGACTCATGGATGTGCGCTAGCTAGCCGGAGCTAAACCACTATCCTCGGGACACCGTGCCAAACAGCCTTGCTACGGCAGCAATGACGAGCGGCCGCGCGGCAAACCAAGCGCCTGTGACAACGGTCAGAGAGGCGATAAAAAACCAGAATCCAGTCCAGCTGACGCCATCGGTCGCCGCGTACATGTGGTTTAGATTCCGCAGGGCACCCGTCGCGAGGACCAGAGTTATGTGCGCTACGGTAAAGCCCACGAAGTAGATCATGGTGGGAAAGTGAAGGGCCCGGGCCATCTCAATTGAATAGGCCTTGCTGAGCTTCTTGGCACTAGCCGGCCATACCCCCGACATACGCACGCCGGTAACCGCCGCAAGGGGTGCCGCAATGAACACGGTCACAAAATAGCTGAGTTGCTGCAACGAATTGTAGTTAACCCAACCGTTTTCAGTGGGCCAGTTGAGTGACACATACTTCAGGGCCGCAGTCAGCGCGTTGGGAAAGACTTCCCAACTGGTGGGCACAATTCGCATCCACTGCCCGGTCGCGACGAGTAACACCACGAACACGAAGCCATTGACGAGCCAGAGCAGATCCAAGGACTGATGAAGCCAAAGTGCGAGGCTGATTTTTCTTGATTTGTTACGCCGCGACGCCCAAACAACGGGCGGGCGCTTTTGATAACGGACAGTAAGCCCTGTACGCACGATCATGACCAAGAAGAACATATTGAAGAAGTGCTGCCAGCTCAGCCAGGCCGGCAGTCCGATCGGAGCCAGCGCGGGCAGGTGGTACTCGCCGGGATATCTAGCGACGAAGTCCTGCATGAACTGCAATTCGAGGAGCCACCGGACAAACAGCACCGCCAAAGCCGCGGCAACAATTATGCCGAGCCCAAGGGCGGCGGGCCTTGACCATCGACGGCGAACTTCCGGCTTGTCGCGCGCCGGTTCCGTCGCAGCTCCGCCGCTCATATTCGTCTCAGCAGGACTTTCGTTAAGAGCATCATTGGGTAGGGAAACTGTCGCGGAATCCGCATTTCCCGAACCTGATGCATACCCAGATCTCTTCAGTTGCCCGGAATCCTGCGCATTTACGGCTCGCGTTGTATTTCCAGGCCCTTTGAGCGGAATGGAAGTGGCAAGATCCAGCCGAGCCCCAAATCCTTCCGGCGGCCAAGGCTCTCCGTTACCGCGCCTAGGAAGGCCGCGGCGCAAAGAGACACCAGTTGGCGGCGGACCGGAAGCGGCACGCCTGTCAGTAAGACGGCTGACTTTGGCCGGCGCCGCTACACCAGTCACCGCACCGGCGGCCGCGGGTTCAGCATCCTCGACATAGCCACGTTCTTTTGCAGCGGGAGCCGCCACCGGGTGTGAAATATTCGTGGGGGGCCACTGCACTCCTCCGGAGACGCGGGGAAGACCACGTCGGACCGGGGAGCCCTGCTCAATCACCGCAGTGGATTGTGGAGGTGCCTCCAGCGCAACCATCTGTGTTGTTTCCGCCTGCGGGCTCAGCACCACCGAGTCGGATGCAAATTTTCCGGCTTCGGGCCAGGATTCTCCACCGGAAAACCTGGGAAGCCCTCGCCGTATGGAATGCGTTCTCGACGCCATGGGCTAAGCCTTCTTCGCTTCCAAAGCCGAAATCAGCTGTGGCACAACGGTAAACAGATCACCGACGACTCCGTAGTCGGCAATCTCAAAAATCGGGGCCTCGGCGTCCTTATTGATGGCGACGATGGTTTTTGCCGTTTGCATCCCGGCTTTGTGCTGAACAGCCCCTGAAATGCCCACAGCCACATACAGTTGCGGCGATACTGAAACGCCGGTCTGCCCCACCTGGTGAGACTGCGGGACGTATCCCGCGTCCACGGCCGCGCGGGACGCCCCCACTGCCGCCCCCAGAACATCCGCCAGCTGCTCTACCAAGGCAAACTCGTCGCCGGAAGAGAAGCCCCGGCCGCCTGAAACGACCCTGGCAGCTCCACGCAAGTCGGGACGGGATGAATTTGTAGCTGCGGGCTCGAACCCCTCGATGTCCGCTGCCCGCCCTCCAGAAGGAACAGCGGTCAGCGCTTCTATCTTCTCCGGCCGACCAGCCGCTCGGGCTTCAATGGATCCTTGTCGAACTGTTACGACAACGGCCCCGAAAGTAGCAGCAGAGTCAATTTGGTACGACCCTCCATAAACGGAATGACTCGCAAAGATGCCTTCTTCATCGCGCGAAACACCGACCACGTCCATTGCCAACACCGCTCCCGTCCGTGCAGCATAACGGCCAGCTATGTCCCTGCCGTCCACGGAGTTCGCCATAAGTATCGCTTGGGGTTTCACCAGCTCTACAGCCGCTACCAAAGCATCCACCGAAGGCAGGGTGAGACCCTGCCCGGGGACGGCCGTCAAGACTCGCTCGGCCCCCAGCGAGCTGGCCTCGGATGCACTTGTGGCCTTGTCTGAAAGAACCAGAACCACAGGCGTCCCGAGGGAAGATGCGGCGCCCAGCAGTTCGGCCGATGACTTGGCCAGATCTCCTGTCGGGGTCGTATCCAACAGGACCAAGATTGAATCAGCAGCAAATTCTGACATTTTCGGATCTCCTAAGCGAGGCGGTTCTGCAGAAGGAAGTCAGCGAGCTTAAGGCCCGCATCGCCGTCGTCGACAATCTTTACGCCGGCGCCCCGCGCAGGCTTCTCGTTCGCTGCGATCATGATGGATCGAGGCGTTTTCGTTGGGTCTATGTCTACATCCAGATCAGCCAGACTGAGTGTCTCGTATGGCTTTCTCTTGGCTTCCCGGATGCCCTTGAGTCCTGGGAACCGAGCCTCGGGCATCGACTCGGTGATCGAAATGACTGCGGGGAGTTGAGCCGATACTTGCGCGACGCCGAACTCTGTTGCACGCTGACCGGCAATCTTGGACTCGTCAATCTGTACGCTGACCAACGCCGTTGCCTGGGGTACGCCCAGAAGCTCGGCAATCATCGCTGGAAGCACTCCCCCGGCCCCATCAGTGGACTGGTTTCCGGCGACGACCAAATCAAAGCCGGCTCGTTTGATGGAACTTGCGAGCACTTCGGCCGTCAGGCCAAGATCGGCTCCAACGAGGGCCTCGTCCGCAATATGCACAGCCGAGGTAGCTCCCATTGCAAGAGCCTTCCTCAGGGATGCCGACGCAGTCTCCGGCCCCATCAACATTGCAACGACTTCGGACCCGACGCCCGTGTCGGCGAAGCGCAGCGCCACCTCCAGTGCGCGCTCGGAAATTTCATCCATTACGGAGTCCGACGAAGAACGGTCGGTGAGGCCGGTTTCCAGAGACAACTTTCGGGCCCCGTACGTGTCCGGGACTTCCTTGACCAGGACGATGATCTTCATGGGGTTCCTTCCAACGCCAATGTCAGTATCGACGTAATTAGCTCAGGCCTTGCGCGAATCTCTAGCTAAGACTGTACCATATTAGGTATGGACGTACCATATTACGAATACAGTGCGGTCGAAGGAATGAGCCTGCGTTCGTCGCTGAGCCACTCACCTTCGGCCCGCGGGTACGGCCACGGAGCTGAGGCTGGCCTCGCTGCAGGATTCCGCTATCGGTCCGCGTATGCTTATATACGAGTCAGTAACTACGCTGCAGCTAAGGGAGGCCTTTAAAATGCCAGCAAGCCTCAACGGAGGAGCCGTGGCGGCCGAACATCGTACCGTCGGCCGCGTTATGACGATTCTGGAACTAGTCATAGCCAACGGTTCGCGCGCCATGAAGTTGGGCGATCTCTCCACGGCCCTCGACGCCCCCAAGTCCTCGCTGCATGCCCTGACGAAGGGGCTCGTCGCCACCGGCTATCTCCGCGAAGCCGACGGTGGCTATGTTGTCGGGCCAGCCATATCTAGCCTGATCTCAGCAGAGACCGTGACTGCGCAGTTTGCCTACCGACACATACTTTCCGAACTGTCGGAGCGCTGGAGTGAGACGGCAATGCTTTCAACACTCGTTGGGGACTCAGTCGTCTACATCGACTCAGTGGAACCGGAGATGTTCATCCGCGCGATTACCCCTCTTCATCGAAGGCTCGTACTCTGGCCGCGCAGTTCGGGCAAGATTTTCTTGGCCTTCATGGAGGAGAAACGCTTTGAAGGTTACCTGCGCCGTCACCATCCAGAGCCTTCCAACGCCGACTTCGTCCGGGCAGAGGTGGCCACGACCAGGGAAACGCAGATCGGAATAAACATCGGACAATCGGGTCAGGACCATATTGGCCTAGCCGTTCCGGTTGCTGTCGGAAATTCCCCGATCACCATGGCCATTGCGATGGCCGGCCCACGGTCCCGTATTGAAGGCAAAATGGACGAGATGGCTGCCGACATGTTGAGAGCGGCCAAGTCCATCTCCGGCTGAAACGCCTGCGATATTTTGTTGAAGCTACCCAAAAACGATGCCCGAATCCGTGATTGCAGATTCGGGCATCGCCTTCTTCGATGGCAACCGGACAACGCCTCTCACACGTCTCACGGCTTCTTAGCGACCCTGATACTCGGGAGGTCGCTTCTCAAGGAAGGCTCTCATTCCTTCTTTTTGGTCTTCCGAGTCGAACAGAATCTGAAAAGCTTTCCGCTCCAAGAGCAGGGCCGTTTCCAAGGGTACGTCTGCACCTGCGCGGACGACTTCCTTGATTGCCGCGACGGCCAAGGGGGGCATCTTAGCTATCAGCTTAGCCATCTCGGTGGCCTGAACCAGCGCTTCGCCCTCGGGCGCGAGCTCAGAAACCATGCCCATGCTGAGACCCTCGCTCGCCACGACATGTTTGCCCGTGAGTAGCAACCGCATGGCCTGGTAGCGGCCTACAGCCCGCAGCAGTCGTTGGGTACCTCCCGCTCCGGGGATCACTCCCAGCAGGATTTCCGGCTGACCGAATCGGGCGCTTTCCGAGGCGATGATGATGTCGCAACAAAGTGCCAATTCGCAGCCACCGCCCAAGGCATAACCCTCCACAGCAGCGATAAGGGGCTTCGGGCAAGCTCGCAATACCGTAAACATCCTGTCGGTAACACGAAGGGTGTGCTCAACGGGTGTCAGGTTCTCCATCTCCGCCACGTCTGTACCGGCAACGAAAGCGCCACCCGCGCCCGTTATGACAATGGAGCGAACTGAGCTGTCGGCACCCAAGGCTTCGACGGCACGCGCCACGTCTTCCTTGACTTCGATATTCAAGGCATTGCGGCGCTCGGGCCTATTAATGGTCAACAGGGCAACGCCGGGCGCTGCCCATTCGACGATGAGACTGCTGGTGCTCAGTTCAGACAACACGTCTTCAGCCTGGACATTGGTCAATTGTTCACATCCTTTGATCGGGAATAGTCAGGGTTGCGGAGCCGTTATCAGTCGTTGGAACTGATGACGAGGCCGTCGACGGCGACCACTCCTTCGCCTGTCGCCAGGACAAGCAAGGGATTGATCTCGGCATCGGAGATCAGGGCCTCAGGGTCGTGGGCCAGTTGTGATATTGCAACGACCGCGTCCGCGAGTGCATCGGTGTCACCCGTGGGAAGCCCACGGTAGCCGCGTACCACTGCCAGGCCTTTGACTTCGTCGATCATCGATCGCGCTTCCTCGAGACCAACAGGGGCAACCCGAACGGCAATGTCTTTGTACACTTCCGCGAGAATTCCGCCGACGCCAAGCACCACTACCGGGCCGACTTCAGGATCCCGCCGGAACCCGAGGATGACTTCCGCCAGTCCCGTCTCCATCTTCTGAACCAGAACTCCCTCGACCTTGGCATCGGGATGGCGTTTGGCTACGTTATCCCGGATGCGGGAAATGGCCTTGGCCAGTTCGTCACCATTGCGGATTCCGAGCACGACGCCGCCCGCATCAGTCTTATGCGGGACGTCCGCAGACAGGATTTTAGCGACCACCGGATACTCTATTTGCAGAGAAGATATTGTGGCACCATCCTCCTCCTGCACGACGACCGAGGATGCCGTCGGGATGGATAGCGAGGCGAATATTGCTGCCGAGTCACGCTCATTCGGGCGACGGCCATTGAGTCCCGAAATTGTGTCCGCGATGGCGGCCAACGCTTCGGTGTTAGAGGCCGGGGGCTCTGAGGGCTGCCTCCATTGGCTCCAGGCCCTGATCGCGTCGGCGCATGCTTCCGGCGTCCGGAATCCTGCGACACTGGCTTTACTCAATTGTTCAAGAGCCGCTGTGGCATGCGGAGCGAAGAAAGCGGCCAACGGCTTACCGGGGCTTGCAGCGCGCACCAATGGGCCCGCCGAAATTTCGGGCTGAAACTGTGCGGAGCTTCCTGCAATAGCCAGGACCAGATCGCAGTGGTCAGAAGCTACCAATTCATCAAGAACTGCACCGTAGACATCTGCGCGGGTACCCGCATGAGTCAGGTCGGTGAGTGGGCCACGCGGAATGTCGATTCCCTTCGCCGCAAGTGCGTCCACAACTTCATCGCTGGGAGAAACTACGTCAATGTTCATCAAGCCAAGACGGTCGACGACAGTTGCCGCGCCTCCACCCGTAGTAGACATGACGGCCACACGATGCTGCGCTGCCGGACGCTTGCCGGATACCAAGGCAGGAAGCTCAAACATGGTCTCCAGGTTATCGACGCGAAGAATTCCGTGGGCGCGGAAAAATGCGTCGCCCACTTCTGCTGACCCCGCCATCGCCCCCGTATGCGAAGCCGCAAGCCGTCGTCCGACGTCGGAACGTCCGAGTTTATAGGCGATGACTTGCTTACCCGATTCAACTGCACGCCGGGCTGCCGAAGCGAGGCGAGGGGCATCACGAATCGTCTCCAAGAACAGCAAAATCGTCTCGGTTTCCGGATCGTCCACAAGCCAGTCGGTGAGTTCGCCTACGGTGAGGTCACTTTCGTTGCCGATGGAGACGACTTTCGAAAAGCCCACACCGCGGCCAAGTCCTCGTGAAAGCAGTCCACCTGTCATGCTCCCGGATTGCGAAATAACGGCAAGCGGGCCAGAGGTGATTTCCAGCTGCTCAATGGCCGCATTGACTGAAAGCGCACTGGAGGGCTTGGTGCTGAGAACTCCGCTGCAGTTGGGGCCGAGGATACGAACTCCGCCTTTTCGAGCACGGGCAACCAATTCCTCCTGCCGGCGCAGGCCTTCGGGACCGGCCTCAGCAAAACCATCGGCATAGATTGTGGCTACCGGAACCTGACGCTCGATGCATTGTTCGATTGATTCAGCCACGGCTGCCGCCGGCACCATGATGAAGGCATGGTCGATGGTATCTGGCACGTCAAGGAGGCTGGGATATGCCTTGTCGCCGAAGATCTCATCACGGTTCGGGTTGATCGGCACAATCTTGCCTTCAAAGCCATGCCGCCTCAGAGATCTCTGCGGCCGTGAAGTATGCTTTTTTTCGTCGCTGGAAGCGCCAACGAGCGCTATGACCCTCGGCGAGAAGAGACCGTCAAAGACGCGGCGGTCTTGCTCGCTGAGACCTGCCTGTTCCAGGCTGCCTTTTAGTCGCGGCATCTCTATCGCCTCTGTGAGAATCGTCGACCGAACACAGATTCGGCGATGCGGTTGAGCAGCATCTCGATGGTGCCGCCAGCAATCATCCACCCTCGGGTGCGTCGCAGGCAGTATTCGACAAGCATCTCATCGCTGTACCCCATGCCACCGAGAACCTGAAGTGACTCGTTTGCGACATCGAAGCCAGTACGGTTACACATGACTTTGGCAATCGCTGTCTCTTCTGCGGAAGGGAATCCGGTGTCGGCATTGATCGCTGCACGATAAAGCAAGAGCTGGGCACCATCCAACTTGATTTTCATGTCCGCGAACTTCCACTGCAAACCTTGGAACTCGCACAGCGGACGGCCAAACTGCTTGCGCACGAGCGCGTGTTCCCTGGCCAGTTCGTAGGAATAACGGCCAAGCGCAAGAGCACGGGCGCTGTTGCCGATTCTCTCGACGTTGAAGCCACTAATCTGCTGCTTGAAGCCGCCTTCGCCCAACAGCACATTCTCAGCAGGAACGTAGACGTTGTCGAAGTACAGGGGGTTCCAGTCCTCTCCGCCCATGAAGCTCGCGGCCGCGCCGAAGCTAAGGCCCTCGGTGTCACGCTCGATGAGAACAGATCCGATGCCATCCGCCCCGGGGCCAAACCTGACATACACCAAAAACAGGGAGGAGTGGAGCCCGTGAGTGGTGAAGATCTTCGTGCCGTTGATCCGGAAGCCGTCACCATCGGGAGTAGCCGTCGTCGTTAGCTCGGTCACTGCGGAACCGGCGTCGGGTTCCGTCATGGCAACGCAGATTAGTCCACTACCATCCAGCAGCGGGGCAAGGAAGCGCTTCTTCTGCTCCGGAGTTGCGAAGTTTGCGAGGACGCGGAGCGCACCAAAGTTGCCAGCTTGAACGACATCTGCGCTGCGGGGACAAACAGCAGCGATTTGTTCGATGGCGATGACCGCGTCCATGAGCGAACCGCCGCCGCCTCCGTCCTCCTCGTCAACAGTAATGCCGATGAGGCCATTGTCGGCCATTTTTTTGGCAACGTCCCATGGGTAGTCACTGCTGTGTGCGCGCTCGACAGCGCCAGATGCGAGTTCGCGTTGCGCGAAGGCGCGGACCGAATCGCGGAAGTCCTTCTGCTCGGTCGTGAGTTCAAAGTCCATTGCGTTTCCTTTGTCAGGGCTTGAAGTGGTTGATAAATCGAGGTAAGTGAAGGTATGTCACCTGGGTGGCATCCTGATGGCGCCGTCCAAGCGGATGGTCTCGCCGTTGATGTATTCGTTCTCAAGCACGGAGACTGCCATGTGGGCAAAATCTTCGGGATTTCCCAACCGTGATGGATGGGGAACAGCTGCGGCGAGACCTTCGCGAATGTCGCTGCGGAGCCGCGCCAACATCGGGGTGTCGAAGGTACCGGGAGCGATCGTATTGACGCGGATTCCGCGGCTTGCCAAGTCGCGTGCCGCTACTAGGGTGAGTCCGTGGACAGCCGCCTTGGACGACGTATAAGCCGCCTGTCCTATCTGTCCGTCGAAGGCCGCAACTGATGCAGTAAGCACGATCGCGCCGCGATCTCCGTCGGCTACGTCGTTAGCGGCCATTCGTGCAGCACTGAGCCGCAGCACGTTGTAAGTGCCGAACAAGTTGATTTTGACGACGTTCTGGAAGCTATCAAAGTCGCCCGGATTGCCATCACGGTCCACAATGCGGAGGCGATCCCCTCCACGGCCGGCGCAGTGGACGACTCCTCGAAGGGGGCCATTCTGCTCGGCGACGTCCAGAGCTGCCGAAACCTGGTTTTCCTCCAGCATGTCGGCCCCAATGAAAGTAGCTCTATCCCCCAGCTGAGCGGCGGCCTCTTCGCCTGGAGATCCCGGCAAGTCCAGCAGTACGACACTGGCCCCTTTACTTACGAGGCGTGCCGCTGTAGCAAATCCAAGTCCGGACGCCCCACCGGTTATCAGCGTTGATGTTCCTTCAAGTTTCAAAGGATCGGTCCTTTCAGATTCAGCTCGCAAGTTCCACGAGCGTCGCGTTGGCAGTGCCGCCAGCCTCGCAGATGGCTTGGAGTCCGTAACGGATGCCCTTATCGCGCATATGGTTTATGAGACGGGTCATGAGAATGGCCCCGGATGCCCCTAGTGGGTGGCCTACAGCGATGGCCCCGCCAAGGGGGTTGAGCCTGTCAGGGTCCGCACCAGTCTCGGCCAGCCAAGCCAAGGGCACGGTTGCGAATGCCTCATTGACTTCGTATGCACCGATTTCGTCCAAGCGGACACCGCTGCGGGCCAGGAGCTTCGCCGTCGCAGGAATGGGGGCTGACAGGACTAGCGTAGGATCATCGCCTGCTACGACTCCACTATGCAGTCGAACGATCGGCGTCAACCCTAGTTCTGCTGCACGTTCAGGGGTCGTGACGATAACTCCGGCGGCTCCATCGGAAATCTGTGATGCGTTGCCAGCCGTTACTACACCATTTTCGCTGAAGGCCGGGTTGAGCCCCGCCAGTGCCTCCAGAGAGGAATTTCGGCGGATTCCTTCGTCATAGCGAAGGTTTGGTGCCGCCGGAACTGGAACCAACTGGCTGTCGAATGCACCTGCGTCGGTAGCGGCTGCGGCTTTCATATGGGATGCCAGCGCGAATTCATCGAGCTGTTCCCGGCTGATCTTCCAGCGTTCAGCCATCATTTCCGCGCCGGCTCCCTGCTCGAATCCCGCATGGTTGTAGCGCGCGTTCATGGCCGGCCCGTATGGCTCACCAACAGCACGGGTGGCTCCGAGGGGAACACGTGTCATGGTTTCAACACCGCCCGCGATTGCCAGGTCGTATCGGCCCGACATGACGCCCATCGCCGCGAATTCAATAGCCTGATGGCTGGAGCCGCAAGCCCTATTGATGGTCACACCCGGAATGGATTCTGGCCACCCGGCTGCCAGCAGGGCAAACCGACCGACATTTCCCGACTGGTCACCCAGCTGGGTTACGCAGCCCCACACAACGTCATCGACCACTTCCGGATCCAGGCCTGTACGTTCAAGCAAGCTGTTCAGAACATGCGCCGACATGTCCACAGGGTGAACATTCGCCAGCAGGCCCTTCCGCCGTCCAATCGGTGTGCGGACTGCCTCAACTATTACGGCTTCGCGCATTTTGTCCTCCTATTACGGCTCGGGTCAGAGCCCGCCCATGCAGATGTATTTGACTTCCAGGTAGTCTTCAAGGCCGTGGTGGGAGCCTTCCCGACCGAAGCCCGATTCCTTGATGCCTCCGAAGGGGACCGCCTCATTGGCCATCAGTCCGACGTTGATTCCCACCATGCCGGTCTCGATGCCTTCAGCGAAGCGCCAAATCCTGCCGATGTCGCGTGTGTAAACGTAGGACGCGAGACCCAACTCGGTGTCATTGGCCGCTGCGAGTACCTCGTCCTCATCCGTAAAGCGGAAAATAGATGCGAGCGGCCCGAATGTCTCCTCACGTGAGACGTTGGCGTTCTCGGTGACATCAACCATGACAGTTGGTTCAAAGAACGATCGGCCGAGCGAGTGCCGCTTTCCACCGGCGATGACCCGCGCGCCCTTCGCCACTGCGTCTGCAATGTGGGCTTCTACTTTCTCCACAGCATCCACGCCTATCAGCGGTCCCATCGTGACGCCCGGGTCCGACCCGTCCCCCACAATCAAAGACTTGACGCCATCCGCCAATCGCGACGAGAACTCTTCGTAAACGGCTTCGTGAACGTAGAAACGGTTTGTTCCGACGCATGCCTGACCCGAATTACGGAACTTGGAAGCCAAGGCACCTTCGACGGCTTGCTCCAGATCGGCGTCGTCGAAAACAATGAACGGGGCGTTGCCGCCCAGCTCGAGAGCGAGCTTTTTGATAGTGCTTGAACTCTGGCCCATAAGAATGCGACCAACGCCGGTCGACCCTGTGAAAGACAACTTGCGCACAACCGGGTTTGTGGTCAGTTCCAGCCCCATGTCCTTCGAGTGACCAGTAATGACATTCAGTACACCTTCAGGGATTCCCGCCCGGCGTGCCAACTCCGCCAAAACCAGCGCCGAATAGGGCGTTTCACTGGCCGGACGAACGATCATGGTGCATCCTGCGGCGAGGGCCGCAGCTGCCTTGCGGGTCACGATCGTGTTTGGGAAGTTCCACGGCGTAATTGCAGCGCAAACCCCAATCGGCTGCTTGATCACCACAACGCGGCGGTCCTGCGCCGGAGCGGGAATGGTCTCCCCGTAGGCCCTTCGGGCCTCTTCAGCAAACCACTCGATGAACTGCGCCCCATTGACCACCTCAGAGAGTGCTTCCTTATAAGGTTTGCCCTGCTCTGCAGTAAGGATGCGCGCCAGATCCTCACGGTTCTCCATCACCAGATCGAACCAACGACGCAGGAGGCGGCCTCGTTCCTTTGCCAGCATTCCCCTCCATCCAGGCAAGGCCTTCTCAGCAGCCTCGACGGCACGGCGCGTTTCCGCCGCCCTGAAGAACGGGACGGAACCAATTTCCGCTCCGGTGGCCGGGTTTAAGACAGGGATACTTTCACCCGAATCGGACGCGATCCATTCGCCACCTACCAAGCACAGTTGGCGGAGGAGGTTGGGATCATTGAGGCGCAGTTCAGACACGATTTACTCTCCTGTTGTAGAGGTATCTACGGGGCCCGGCTTCCAGGTCTCGTTGAAGTTCGCGGGGTACGGGTACCAGATCGCCCGCCACTGGGGCGTGGACAGTTCCGTATCAACGTTGATGAGCGTGGGACGGCCCGAAGCCAGGGCCTTTTCCAGCGCAGGTTTGTAATCCTCCGCTTTGTCCACCCTGATGGCTTCAGCGCCCATGGCCTGGGCCATGGCAGCATAGTCGGGTCCCCACAGTTCTTCCTCGCCTACCTTGCGGTAGTCACACATGGACTCCCTGCCGTAGACCTTGAGCATAGTTTCGCGCTCGATCTGGAACGACCTGTTGTCCATGACTACCCAGACAATGGGGAGGTTGAGTTCAACTGCTGTAGGAACCACAGTGGCACGCATTAGGAATGCGCCGTCGCCAAGCAGCGCGATCGCGGGGCCGTTGTTGCTAGCGATGCTGGCACCGAGCACCGATGCCGCGCTCCAACCCATGCGGTGCATGAATCCGGAGTGGACAACGTTCCTCGAGGAGGCCGGCAAGAACGACGGGCCGAAGCTCAGCATGTTGCCGGTGTCGAAGTGGATGGAGGCGTCGGGGCAGTTTTCGGCAACTACCGCAGCCGTGTCCCAAGTGACCCTCGCATAGTGCAGCGGCGAGATGTCCGAGGTGCGCATGTACTCGGTTTCCGCCAACCACTCTGTGCGCTTGGAATCGAGCAGCGAAGTCCATTCTTTCTGCTCGCTGACCCCGGCGGCACGAGCAGCCACGGTCAGTGCCTCAAGTGCGAGCCGGGCATCGGACGTAATGGCGACCTCGGTCGGGTAAGCGCGGCCAAGCTCGCTGGTGTCGATGTCCACGTGGATCAGCTTGGTGTTCGTAGGGATGTCGAACAGAGTCCAGCCACCGGTGTCGATGTCGGTAAAGTGCGTTCCGATCCCCAACACTACGTCGCTGTGGCGGGCACCGTAGTTGCCCTGGCCCGTGCCGGCTCGGCCGATGCAGCCAAGGGAAAGCCGGTGGTCTTCGGGGAATGCTGCCTTACCTGTTGGCGTCATAGCCACCGGAATGCCGGTGGCTTCCGCAAACTCAAACAGTGCATCGTACGCGCCTGAGTTCGCGATACCACTTCCGACCACAATGGATGGGCGTTCGGCCGCCTTCAGCAACTCGATTGCCCTGGCAACCCCCTCGGGAGCCGCTGAGGGTCGGTGGCAGACCATGTAGGGCCGGGGATCGGGAAGATCGTCATCGATCAGGGTGTTCTGGATGTCGAAAGGAATTGCCATGACAACCGGTCCGGGACGCCCGGAGTGTGCCGTTTGATATGCCTTCAGGAACATGTCGATCACCGTGTCCGGCCTGGTGGCCATCAGCGACTTCTTGCTGATCGGCCGCATCACACCTGCCCAGTCCTCTGGGCTGTCGCGGTAAAATTCCTCGATGCCGCCGCGATCGAACCAGTGTGTGGCACCGACGCCCGCAAGAATCAGCATGCCGATCGACTCGTAGTACGCTGTGGCGATCGGAGGCACGGTATTCATGTTGCCTGGGCCGACACTTGTGGTCACGATGGGCAGCGGGGGCTTGCGCTTACGGCGCCAGTATCCGTCTGCCAATTCGATTGCATGGTCTTCGCTTCGCACAGCGACGCTGCGGATGTTGGTCTCGTGCACTAGTGCGTCAAGCAAGGCCCAGTTGCCGTGCCCATTCAGACCGAAGACCACTTCGGTTTCCATTTGTTCCAACAGGCGAGCGATTGCCTGTGCGACGGTAATTTGTCCCATGAACTTTCTTCCTCAATCAGTTATGAACCGGCCCAAGTGGGCAGGTCACTGGACGTTGCCTACAAGTCGGCTCTCGAAGAGCCCTACGCGTGTCGGCAATTCTTTTGCCGACTGCAGCGAATCGATTCGCTGCAGTGCATCAAAGAGCTCTTGGGCCTCATGGTCCGAGTGCGTCTTTTCTGTGCATTCCCGGAACTTCCCCCAGAGCTGTTCCCTGGTCAGGGGTTCATCCGCCTGACCAGGCACACTAAGAATTGGACCGCTCTCGATCACTTCACCGCTCCGCAGAGTCATTTTCACGGACTCGGACGGAGAGAACACTGGGTCCCGCTCATCGACTTCATCGACAGGGATTAGTTTGACCTTGGGATAAAACGCCTGAAGGTCTGAGCGAAGAACAACCTCGTCGGCTAGCTCCGGGACGCCCATCTTTCCCAGGATTACAGCAGCCGCGATACCGTATTGACCACTGAACTCCGCCTCCCAGCGGTTCTGGGGTTGCTCGTAAACGAGCACAGTGACCTGTGAACGGCCCATTCGGACTTCAACAGACTCCACCTCTTCCGGATCGATCTTTCGGCCTCCCAACATCCGGACCGTCCCATTGAACGATCGGTGCAGGAAGTAGCAAGTCGGATGAAGCTTGAACTGCAGCTTGTGCTTGGGCAGATACCATTCCTTGCCAAGCTTCGACTCGGAAGTCAGGTCCGGCTGGCGGTCGGTGGAGAACGCCATAAGGAATCCTTGCCGGTTTTCCATTGCATCTAGCCCCGCGCTCATTCCCGCTGCGGCCAGCCGCGAAGCCTCAAGGCCAAACCGGGCGGCCATTCCGGCGTGGTAACCCTTCATCATCGAACCGAAGTTCGAAAAGATCCCACCTGCATAGCTCCCGGCAATGGCTACAGCTGCAGCAGCCTTCTCGGCCGGCAACTTGCGCAGCACAGCGCCAGCCGCCGCAACGGCCATCACCCCAAACACTGAGGTTGGGTGCCAACCCTTGGCGTGGTACTGGCGGTCACGACGCCAGAGTTCGCACCAGACTTCGTAACCGGCGATGTACGCGGTGACCATTTCCTGACCTGTGGACCCCAGAACCTCGGCCTCGGCCAGGATTGCTGGGACGAGAACGGCGCTTGGGTGGCCGGACATTGACTGGTCATCGTAATCCAGTGAGTGGGCGATGGCGCCACCAAGCAACGCTGCGGCGGGGGCGGAGACGAGTCGGTCGGACAAACATGCCCGGGCCTCCCCGACGCCAGACGGTTCCACAAGGGTCTGACGAACAATCTCCGTCACTGGCTGATCGATGCCGACCATTACGACTGCCACTGTGTCAGTGAAGGCATCGCGAACCATGGGCAGAACCTCAGGGGGGAGGTCCTTGAATTTAACATTCGCCAAGAACTGGCCAATGTCGGCGGTCAGTGAGCTCACGGTTCTCCTTTGATCACGTTTTGGCTCAGCGCCTCGGTCGAACCTATCGGTTCGCCAACTAGGCGCGTTCCGTATTCTGTACGGCTATTCGCATTTACCAACGTAAATGTACTTACGGAAAGGGATATCGTCAAGCTCTCCATGCGCGGGAGCGGCTCCATGGCCCACTGCAGTGGGCTTAGTAAGCCGGCGCTTGCAGCTGTCCAGAGGCGCCGAAGAGAGCGTTTGCTCCGAGGATGTAGCCCTCCAGCCCAAGAAGTGCCGCAAGTTGGAAAACGTGCAGAATCTCGGCCCCCGAGGCGCCGAGGCTGATCGCGTTGCGAATATGCAGCCGTAAGCCTGCTTCGAACGCGTGATTGACGGTGCAATCCGTTGCAATGCAGATCAACTCCCGCTCCTTATTACTGAGCTGGCCGGATCCCGAAGACGCCACCGACAAATCTGTCAACGCCAGGACGTATTCGGGTAGGAACGTAGCCAATCGATCACGGTCGGAATTCCAAAAGCCCCGGGCGGCGATGAAGCGACCCTTGACCTCTTCGAATTCCGGATGCGCGTCCGGAATCTGAATGCTCACCCCGGCCCGGGTCAGCTCTTCCTCGAGGACGGGAACGGATTTATACAGGGCATGGTTCGCCAAGCCCACAATGATGATTAGAGTGTCCAGCACGTCTTCCTCGGTCGCCCCGGCGAGCCTGGCGCGCTTGACCTGACGCCCAATCGCTTCAGCATTCAAGGCCGAGGCTGAGGCGTGCATGGCCAGTAGTATCAGCTCTTGCATTCTGGGCGTCAGGGCCCCAGCCTCCACCGGCACCCTCCAAAACCTTGCGGCGGCATCGTAGACTTCGGGCGAAATTCCCTTAATCTGCTCTGCCACCGACGCACTGGAAAAGGCGTGGCTCAATGACGACATATCTTCTTCGGCGGACGTGGGCGTCATGATTGATGACTGCTCCTTACCGGAGACTGCCCGTCCGGCGGCCCTGCGCCACTGGAGACAACGGCGCCTCCGGACATTCAGGATATCAGATGTTCATTCCCAAATACGAATCTTATTGAGGATTCCCACGGCCAACCGAAGACCTCTTACTGCGAGGCGTCACGTCTTGGCTCGTTTTCTTGTTTCGAGATAGCGTATACTCGTGCGTAAATACGAACGCGTAGTGGAGCGGCTTGGGTTCTGGTTTGCATAGACCCTTGGGCGCCCATAATTGGAGAGTTCACCATGAAGACCAATAATGACCGGATTATCTCCCTTGCTCCTCTGACAGTATTGCCATGCTCGCCAGTTCAACAGATCGACGTCGCCGCAGCTTCAGGATTCAACGCAGTCAGTCTGCGCCTTCTGCCGGTGATGGAGTCAGACATCGATGTTATGGCCGACAAAGCCCTGCAAGCGGCCATTGAGCAACATCTGTCGACAACCGGCCTTCGCGTTCTCGACGTCGAAGTCGCCCGGGCTACGTCTGCACTTGATGTTCCGGCCCTCATACCCACACTCGAGTTCGCCGGTTCGATCGGCGCTCAGCGATTTGCGATCACGGCAGAAGCTGAAGGGTACTATGACGCTGCAACTGAGGCCGGCGTAGTGCGTCGCATAGCGGAACTATGTGAGGCTGGGGAACGCTTCGGAGTTGGCGTCATGCTCGAGTTCATGGCGTACCGCAGCATACGATCCCTCGAACACGCCGCGAACATAGTTGCCACAGTCGGCCACCCCGGACTGGGTATCACCATCGACGCCCTTCATCTGTTCCGCTCGGGTGGAACAGCCAAGGATATTCTGGGGATCCCTCGGCAGGCTCTCGCCTGCGTCCAATTATGTGACGCACCAGCCGCAGCTCCGAGCGATCTCGCCGGGGAGGCTCGCAGCGGACGGTTGTACCCTGGAGATGGCGACCTTCCGCTGGGCGAGCTCTTGCGAGCACTCCCGTCCGACCTCCCTATCAGCATCGAAGTGCCAGCTACTGAGAACGCCTCAATGACCGTCCTGGAACGCGCCACAAGGGCCGCCGCATCACTCCAGCCTCTCGTGTCTGCGTGAACACTACGGTCCAACATGCCATGGCGCTCCCGGCAGAAGTCCCCCGAATCCAACTCCGATCGACGGTCGTGGTTTGGATCGTCTCTGTGTAGGCGCGAGCCAGAGTCCCCCGCCAGCGCCCATCCGAGTGGAGCGGTGACGACACCTCTCGGGTCTGACCTCAGCACCAACGCCCAAAGCGGGCAAGCAGCCGCCGACAAAGTCGTGCGTCCTTTACATGAGGCTCGGCGATTATGACCCCTTCGTCAGCGAGCTAGCCCAAGCAGGACGCTGGCCGATTCGCTTCTCTGGTCATGGCGATCTGGGGAACATTCCCACATACGAAGAGGCGCTAACCTTCCTCGAGGCCGTGAAGGGAGCTGGACAGCGGTAGGGGCACTCTTGAGCCACCTATCTCGGCGTGCCAGTGCTCAAACTCAACGGATTGCATACATCCACCTTGTTAGGGTGGACCTATGCCGAAACAAACCATGCGCAAGGATGCAGCGCTTAACCGGGAGCGACTTTTAGCCGCGGGACGAGAGCTCTTTGCCGAACGTGGACTCGATGCCACACTGAACGACGTCGCCCATCGGGCCGGCGTCGGGGTTGGGACCGCCTATAGACGGTTTGCCAATAAAGAGGAATTGATTGAGGCGCTTTGGCTTCAACAAGTTCAAGAGCTCGAATCAATACTCCACGAAGCTCTGGCAGTGCCCGACCCGTGGGATGGCCTGGTGTTTTATCTTGAACGTTCACTCGCCGTGCAGACCAGAGATCAAGGCATGGCCCAGATACTGGCGGGACGCCGCAAATCGGGACCAGAAAGGCATGACTGGCAGGGCGACCGACTGGCGCCATTGGTCAATCAAGTCGTAGAAAGAGCACACCACGGCGGTGTCCTTCGCAGCGATGTGACTGGAACGGACTTGATCTTTGCCCAGATAGGCCTGACGGCCATTTCCGGAACAGTGCGTGAGGGGACCACCGTAGCCGGGCGCCCCGATGCAGTCGAGCTTTACCGGCGGTATCTTTGGATACTACTTGACGGCCTTCGTACGTCTTCGACCGCTAACTCGACGCTGCCAGTAGCCGCTCTCAAGACCGAAGAAACACATGCGCTGCTTGGCCCCCGCACGGCCCCCACAGTTGGCTAAGTTTCGGAAGAGTGTCTCTATCAATACGGTAATAACATCAGCCGAGTGACGAAGTGCGGCAGTCACCTTGGCTGGGCCGTGTGAAGGAAGTGCCGCGGCCGGCCTCTTGAGCGCGCAAATACTCTTCCTCGGACAGTTCGTCCTCCCAGACCACCCCAGCGAACGTCACTGCGGTGTGCATCATTGAATGTGATGAAGTTGCTCCGTGCCAGTGCCTCGTATTGGGCGGCGTCCAGACGATATCGCCGGCAGAGATTCTAATAGTCTGGTCATCATCCCCCACGAGTCCTTCACCGTGTTCAACTATCAGCAGTTGCCCACCCGGATGTGTGTGCCAGTAGGTCCGACCGCAAGGGGTGAAGAAAACTTTTCCCAGGGAGAACCCGTCGTCTTGCTGAAGCAATAAGTCCCGCCACAACTCACCGGTATATGGGCCAATTGAACGGGCGGTTGGTCCGCCATCTCCCCTACGAACGACAGTTAGCATGGTTGTTCCTTCACTTGATTGGCCAAAGGGGCCGATGAATGTGTGACGGGATGAGCCAAGAAGCTCTTCCCTTGCGTGGTTATTAGCCGCGCGAGCCCTCAACTCCGGAGATTGATACGTGCTCCGTGCTGCGAATTTTTACACCGCATAGATCCTCAAGAATTGTGCACACTACTGGGTGATAGTTCGCTGCTCGTCCGGCTGCCCTGGCAGCCTGGTAACTCTGGTCCGCCAAGGCGCCAAATTTCAGAGGGACCTTCAGATCATCGGCCAACTCGAAAGCAAGGGCCAGGTCTTTCCTCATGAAGTCCACGGAGAACAGGTCGTGCTCGCCAAAGTCGCCCTTGAGCACGTGCTCCTTATAGTGCTTACGCATGCCATGGTTGAAGCCCACCCCCTCGATGACGGAGTCAACGAGCTTCTCCGGGTCAACACCGAACTTCACACCCAGTACGAGCGCCTCGGCATTAGCATTGATACATATGGCAAGAATCAGATTATTCACAATCTTTGCAACCTCACCGGAACCGACGTCGCCCATATGCCGTATTTCACCTAAGGCTGCAAGAACAGGCCTGCACTTCTCCACAACGTCTTCTCTGCCGCCGACCACCAGCGCAAGGCGACCAGCACGGACGACGTGGGGACCGCCGTTCATGGGGGCACCGATAACCTCAACGTTGCGGGTGCCGAGTACGTCTGCAATCTTCCGTGTAGTCACTGGAGAGATGGTCCCCATATTCACGAAAACCGTGCCTGGACGGGCAGTCTCAATAACCCCGCCTTCGCCAATGGCGACAGCTTCCACCTGAGCCGAATACGGCAGGAACGCTAGAATCACGTCGCTTTGTCCGGCCAAGTCCTTGACCGATGAAGCCTGGATCGCTTGAGGGTGCGCCGCCATTTGTTCGATTCGGGGGTCATAAAGAACCAGATCAAAGCCTTGTTCTTCGAGTCGACTCGCTGCGTTACCGCCCATTGCGCCAAGCCCAATGATCCCTACTTTGGTATTCACGCTACCTCCAAGGTCGGACCCCACCAATGGAAGGGCATTCATCCCAGCTCGCCGTTGCGGGGCTCCGATAAGGGTCATATCGGACTTTATGACTCGCCGCCCATCCAAGTTGTTCATATATAAGAACAACTATATTTTATCACGAACAGAGGTTGCCGCATCGGCGACATTGGGATCGACTGGCCCTTTCTTACCGGCCAGCGCCCGCCTCGACACACTCCGGCTCCACAAATGAACGCATACTCCCGTGGCGGCAGCCACAAAAGCTGCACCCAGGATGGCCGACGTTGTGGAGACATGGTCGGAAACCAGGCCGAGGACAAGCCCTGAAACGGGCCGCACGCCAGAGAAGGCCATCACCCATATGGCCATGATCCGTCCGAGGAATTGAGCCGGCGCTCGCTGCTGTACTACGACACCAAACGCCGTGATGCCCATCACCATACTGGCGCCGCCCAGAATAAGCATGGCTGTGGCAAATCCAAGCGACGGAACCAACCCCACCAGGGCCAATGACACCCCGAGGATGACCATGGATAAGAGCCCAACGGATTGCGGCCTCAGGAACGTGGTGAAAACTCGGTAAGTGAGGATACCTGCGAGACCACCTAGACCGAATGCGCCTGTCACCCAACCTGCGCCGACGGTCCCAATGCCCAGCAGGCTCCCAATGTTCGGTGCCAGCGTGACAGACGCCTCAGCCGCCGCGCTGATAGCTGCAGCAGCGCAGATAGCAGCCAGCAGGGGTTTGTCATTCCACACGTGCTTCGTTACGTCCCGCAGTCGTCGTGGACCGCCCGTGGTGATACTTGGTGTTCCAAGTCGTCGGATAAGGAGGAAAACGCTTGCTGAAACAAAACATATCCCAGCCAAAATTGCCAGCGTCAAGATCGGTCCGACCGCGGAACCGAGCCAAGCCCCAACCAAGGGACCGAGCGTTCGACCCAACGCAGAGGGAAGGAAGTTGAGGGACATGGCCGTTGCGTGTTCGTTCGGACGCGACAACCTCGGGGGTACTGCTTGCAGGGCGGCCGACGCCAACGCGATCCCAACGCCGCAGATTACTGAGGACGCCAGCAACGGCATCTCAACGGGAATTAGGTTCGCCAGTGCCGGGATTTCGAGCCAAATGGCGAGGCTGATGCTGCCGGTTCCCGCACAGAGACCACCTAATACAATGGGAATCCGCGGACCACGTTTGTCCGCCATGCTTCCGCTCAATATGGCGAGGAAGACTTGAGGCAGTAGTTGCGCAGCCAACACAAGCCCGACCCATGCAGCTGAGCCGGTGCGCTCAAACGTGAGGACAACAAAAAGCATGGTCTGCGCCCAGAACGCCGTGACCAGAATCGTCTTGCCGATGAGGGCCGAGCCAAACTCCAGGCTGAGGATCAGTTGAAGAGCATTTCGCGGGCCCTCCTGGTGCGGTTTCAAGGGGGACATTGACTTACGCCGCACGATCGATGACCTTCTCTGGTTTGTCTCGGATAAAAAGCGGTTCAACGTGGACCCAAAAAAAACTTCCAGGGGCACGTCAAAGTTCTCCCCTGCCAGCGGTGGCAGAACACAAGTCCTGCCACCGCTTCAGCTCAATTCTCTGACGGCTGCCTCCGCTGGTTAGACATAGACGTCGGCCGACCCCTGTTAGGAATTTTCCGCAAAAACCTCGCGAGCGACTTTGAATGACGCGAGGCCCGCGGGCATGCCTGCATAAACGGCAACCTGTAACAGGCACTCTCGGATCTCTGTTCGAGTAAGCCCATTGGCAATTCCCGCACGGATGTGACCCGCTAGAGCATCAGGCCGCGACATCACCGCCAGCATGCCGATGTTCAGGATGCTTCTGCTGCGCCTGTCCAGCTCCGGGCGGGCCCAGATTTCACCCCAGCAGTACTCCGTCACAAGATCCTGCATTGGACCCGAAAACTCGTCCGCCTCGGCCAAGATCTTGTCAATGACGTCATCGCCATTGATCTCACGCCTAATGCGCAGGCCCTCTTCGTAGCGATCACCGCTCACTTACGGGCCTCCTTAAGGCCTTCAGCGAAGCTGTTCGGGAGGCCATACGACTTCGTCTCGGTGTAAGCTTCGAGACCTTCGTGGCCTGCTTCTCGGCCTATGCCGCTGTCCTTAAATCCGCCCACAGGGGCATGGAATCCTGCAGGGCTTCCATTGATTTCTACCGTTCCTGTTCGAATACGGGATGCCAGGTTCAAGCCACGGGCAATGTCGCTGGTGAACACGGAGCCGCTCAAACCATAGGGTGAGTGGTTGGCCAAATCCACTGCCATGTCCTCGTCTTCATATTTCAGAATAGCCAGAACTGGTCCGAAGACTTCCTCGAGCGCGATCCTCATGTCTGGCTTGACATCCGTAAAGACCGTGGGCTCAACAAACCAGCCTCGATCTGGCACTGACCGCCCCCCACCGATTACAGGTGTAGCACCTTCACCCTTGGCCGCTTCAATGTAGCCCTGAACAACATCACGCTGTCGGGCCGTGGCCATGGGGCCAATTTGCGTTGATGGGTCACGTGGATCGCCAACCGGCATCGACTCGATGAGGCCCTGCAACCTGTCAATAAATTCGTCATGACGGCGGTTCGATACCAGAATGCGCGTTTTAAGACTGCAAATCTGTCCGCTGTTGCGAAGCGAGCCCATCCGCAAAGCCTCGACTGTTGCGTCCATATCGGCATCGTCGAGGATTACCGCAGCCGATTTTCCTCCAAGTTCAAGCGTGACCCGTGTCAAGTTTTGCCCACAAATGGACGCCAGCCGGCGCCCCACGGCAGTAGAACCCGTGAAGGTAAGTTTGTCGATCCCGGGATGGCTTACGAGATACTCGCTGACTTGCCGGCTGGCAGGGACGACGTTAAGTACACCGGGCGGCAAACCAGCCTCGTCGAACAGCTGGGCGAGTGCCATGGTCGACAGCGGCGTCTCGGACGCAGGCTTGAGTATAACGGTGCACCCCGTCAACAAGGCTGGTGCAACCTTCTGGATCGCGACAGTCAAGGGAACGTTCCACGGAACAACCGCGGCCACGACGCCCAATGGCTCGCGCGTAACTAGTGCGCTACCCGACGAAGAAGTCCGAACGTCGCGGAAAGGGAAAGTCTCGATCAGCTCGAGGTAGGAGTCAAGGAGGGCAAGGGGGGCACCGAGCTGAATCGCGCTCGACTGCGTGATGGGACTTCCCATCTCGTCAGTAATGAGGCCCGCCAAGTCTTCGCGACGTTCAGCGATCAAACCCCTAACTCGACGTAGAATCTCCGCGCGTTCCTGCGGCGCCATTCCAGGCCACGGGCCCTTGTCAAATGCGTGACGCGCTGCCTCAACAGCGAGGTCGATGTCGGCAATAGAGGCCGCTGGCACAAAACCAATGACCTCTTCCGTTGCTGGAGAAATCACCTCTAAGCGATCAGAACTTGAGGATCTGATCCACTGCCCATTGATGAAGAGGGTTTCGTAGTTGCGTTTGATTGTCATAGTTCCTCAATTTGGCTGCAAACTCATCGGCGATGAGAATCAATCAGTGGTTAACCAGTGCTTCGTCTTGGTAGAGCAGGGTCTGTTTGGCTGGTGTGCGGACTTTCACTTTCTCCCCTAGCTCAAGATCGGAGTCTTCCGCATGCTGTGCGTACCAGAGGCTCCCGTCCACATCGATGACATACTGGCGGCGGCCTCCCTCGCCGAGAACAACCTGCGCGAGCGTTCCCTCAACCTCAATCTCGCCGTCCGGCAGGGCCAGTCCGGACTCCGCCCGACGAACATGCGTATCCCGGGCCCGGACGAATAGTTGAAGTTGGCCTTCATCTGTCACAGCTTCTGCCAGGCCTTGGCTGGCCAGAATTACGCCGCCGCCATGGCGCAGCTGACCGTCAACCTTGAAAACAGTGAGCTTATTGCGGACGCCCAAAAAGTTGGCTGCGTAAGGCGAGACAGGCCGTGCATAGACCTCGGCAGGAGGACCGATCTGCTCGATCCTTCCTTCCCTCATCAAGACCACCCTGTCCCCCATTTCAAGCGCTTCCTCTTGATCATGGGTAATGTGAATTGCGGTGTAACCCAAGTCACGATGCAACCGCAATAGTTCTGTCCGAAGGGATACTCTGAGCAAGGCATCCAAGGCACTCAAGGGTTCGTCCAGCAGGAGTACTTCGGGTTCGTACACGAGAGCGCGTGCAAGCGCGATTCGCTGCTGCTGACCGCCACTCAGCTCAGCCGGAAGCCGCTTTGCCAGTGGTGTGCATTCGAGAGTTTCCAAGACCTTAGCCACGCGTGCCAGTCGCTTCGCTTTGGGCACCTTCCGCATTTTAAGCGGGTACTCTACGTTTTGCTCAACTGTCATGTGAGGCCAGAGCGCATAGCTCTGGAAAACCATCCCAACGTTGCGGTGGTTCACCTTCTTGTCAATTGACTTCTCAGAGTCGTAGACGGGTTGGCCGCCGATGCTGATGGTACCGGAGGTCGGGCTCTCAAGCCCGGCGATGCAGCGGATGAGCGTCGATTTTCCACAGCCGCTGGGCCCGACTATGACGACGTACTCCCCCTGCTGGACATCAATGTTGAGATCCTTCACTGCGTCTACAGTCCTGCCCTTTGCCGCAAACGACTTACCTACTCCAATAAGTGAGGCGCTAATCGGCCTGCCCGTTGCGATTCCATCCATATTCGCGACCTTCTCGTCGACGTGTGAAGCACTCATAGTTAGAAACTCTCCAAAGCAGACTTGCCACCGATTCGCACCGTGATAGCGAGAATTGCGGCTGTGATAAGTGTCATGATCAGGGACATGACAGCAACCTCGGGGGCGGCACCTTCCTGTCCCAGTTGATACAGAAAGGTGCCCATGACTTGCTGACCTGGCGATTGAACCATCACAGAAACGGCAAAATCGTTGGATAGCATGACAAAGGCAAGGGCAAGTGCCGCCGCGATGCCTCGACGGGCGACCGGCATAGCGATGGTAATGACCATCCGAAGCTGACTTGCTCCGGTGACCCTGGACGCCTCGAAAAGGGACTTGTCGACTCCGATTAAGCTCGAGTACTGGGACCGCAAAGCGAATGGCAGTGCTATGAACGCATACCCGATCACGAAAAGTGCCAGCGAACCATAAAGCGAGAATGGCGGCCGGATAAAGACAAACACGATCACCATGCCGAGCAGAGCGCGAGGGACTGCAAGCGGCGCAATGAAGAGGAAGTCCAGGGTCTTCACCACCGCCCTGGGCGCTCTAATGATCCCGCTCAGTGCTAGGGCGGTTATGAACCCAAGTGGGAGCACGATGACAACGGCCAGGAACGATGCCACGAGGCTGTTGACAATAGACTCGACGACTTCTGGATCACTTCCGATCGTAATGAAGTTGTCCAGTGTGAACGAGAGCCGAGTTAGATCCCCGTCCCAAAATGGTGAGAAGGCGACGAGGGTTATAGCGACCAGTGGAAGGCCAACGACGATTACGGCCCACGCTAGGACAAATGCGACGGCCCCGCCCGAATTCTTCCTTGTTATGCCCCGCCCGGAACTCTGCGTAATGTAGCGGCGCTGGTCTCCCACGATTCGACGCTGGATGAAGATGGCCATGATGCCGAACACAAGGAGCGGAAGACCTAAGGCTGCAGTAAGGGGGTAATCGATCGGGAACCCCTCACGAAGGTGGAATATCTCGGTGGAAATGACTTTGATGTTGTCTCTGGTTCCGAGGAACAAAGGAGCTGTGAATTGCCCCATGCCGATGAGGAAGGCGACTACTATGCCGGCCATGAGGCCGGGGCGCAGGAGCGGGAAGGAAATGGTCATGAAGCTGCGCAATCCAGAGGCTCCAGCGACTCGGGCGGCCGCTTCCACTGAACCGTTGATTTCCAAAAGACGCGGGAACACGAAGGCAAAGATCATTCCAGCCATGTCGACGGCAGTGAAGAGAATAATCCCCGGAACACTGTAGATGTCGATGGGTCCGATGTTAATTTTGCCCAAAAGTGCGTTGATATAGCCGACGGCAGGGTCACAGAGGAATATCCACCCGTATACGAAGGCAACCGGAGGGATCACCAGGGGAATTTGGGGAACGAGCGCGGCAAAAGCACGCATGCGTAACGGGACTCTCATCGCTGCCGCAGCGAGGGCGACGGCCGCAATAGCTCCAATTGCCGTGGATCCCGCTGCCAAGGTGACTGTCATAGCCAGGGTGGACCAGATATCCGGGATGGCGAGCACGCGCGCGAACGCGGATCCGCCGTCGTCAAACAGACGAGCAAAGAACAGCATGACCGGCCAGGCAACGATGAGCGCCAATGCGACGGCGAAGACATACCAGATCGTTGAGCTTCGGATCCCTACACGGGCGATATCTCGGCGCGGTGTGCCGCCGGTGTGGCGGCGCTTGCCATTCTCCGTTTTGTCCACCCGCTGAGACTCAGCTGTCGAGCTAGTCATCCACTTTCTCCTTCTCGTTTCTGTGCAGCACGGCGGCTAGCCCGTGACACCGCGGCTACGCCACAGTGGGGCTCGCCCCACTGCGGACTACCCACCAAAGCGAGGCGTCCAATACTGAGCAATCCAGGCGTTCCACTTTTCGTTGGTCCATTCCTTCGGGTCGTAACTCTTCACCGAGTCCCAAGGGATGGAGCCGTCCACAGAGATTGCTGTGGCAGCAGGCGAGACGTTCTTCACGAACGAAGCGGCACCATCCTTACTCATGAGCCAATTCGTGAAGACCGTTGCCGCATTAGGATGCGGGGCCGTTCCCATGACAGCAGCGTTGTACTGGGGGCCACTAGCTGCCTTGGTGGGAACTGTTTCGGTAATTCGTGCGCCCTTAGCAACGAGCGGTGTGGTTACGCTGGCCAGGCCAGGCAAGGCGTACTCGAAAGATCCGGCGCCCAACGCTTGTCCCAGAGGCGTGTTGCTTGCCTCGACTGTGTGGCTGGTTGCGGCCAACTTGTCCAGGATCTCGTCACCAAACTCCTGCCGCAAAGTCTCGTAGGCAAATGCTGCGGCCACCGAAGAGTGAGGGTTCAAAAGCCCATACTTGGCATCGGGTTTCGCTGCGAGAAGAGACGCGACGTCAGTGAAGGTGGGTTGATCCGATTGGCTGGAGATGGTGTACGGGATAGCAAGCACGGTGGCGTAGCTCTTTCCACCAAGTAGTTTTTCCCAACCAGCACTTGTCTGGTCGGGGGCGACCGTGAGTGATGCGAACTTGTCGGCGTCGTAGCGATCCGAGAACCATCCTGGGGATGCGTGCACAACCACGTCCGCACTCTTTACGCCGGCCTCGATCTCCTGATCCAATTTGGGGATCAAATCGGCTGTGCCAGCGAACGTGGCTTTTACCTTGATCTTTGGATAAGCCTTCTCGAAATCGGCAATGATCTTGTCCGAACTTCCCACAGAGAAGTACCAGTTGACCGTACCTTCTTGGTTAGCGGCGTCCAGCGTCTTATTCCAAGTGGCACTGTCTACCGTGCTCGGAGGGCCGGTAGTAACGCTGGTCGCTGGGCTGGATCCGCCGCCGCAGGCAGTGAGTCCGAAGGTAGCCAACCCGATAGCACCCACGATTGCCGTGGCGCGGGAACGAAGCCTGGTTCCACGCAGTTTTGAAAGGGACACCGTGTCTCTCCTTTGAGATCGATAAGAAACGTGCTGGGTTAGATTGCTGACCAATAATCGTAATAACGTACACCCGTACCGTAACCGGAACGCTGGCGACAGGTCAATAGCATCCGGCACCGAGGGGATTCGCGGGAGGCTTGCATTTCACTCGACTGGCGAGACGATGCCGACTCAACCCACGAGCCTCCGATCACGTCGCGGTCGACCCTGACGGAAACCGGCTAGTGAACCCTGCACTACAAGCGCGCGAGACCGTCCTTTTGAGCTTAATCGACTCCCGACTCGAGTTCGCGACGTACCCTAACTCTCCAGGTGCCGCAAGCATTGACTCAAGCGCACCCTTCGTAATAACGTACAGGCATTCAGAAATAGGATCAACGAGTCCACGGCGACGACGTTGAAGGCAACGTCAAATCCTCTGTCCTTGGCCAAAGCCGTTCAAGGATTCGAGAGTTCCTCGCCAACGAAGGAGAGTAGCCGCAATGAAAGTTGGATACATCGGGCTTGGCCGCATGGGACGCGGTATGGCTCTAAACCTTATTAAGGCTGGCTATGAAGTTACTGTCTTCGATCTCTCCAGCGAAGCTGTAGCTGCTCTAACGTCCTCCGGCGCCAAAGCCGCAGCAAGTATCGCGGATCTGACCGAGACAACCGATGTTGTGTTCACTTCACTGCCGGGGCCCACAGAAGTCGAAGCCGTGGTGTTCGGTAAGAATGGCATCCTCGACAACATTGGCCCCGGAAAGGTCTTGTTTGACCTATCCACCAGCTCTCGCGACATGGCTCTGCGAATAAGCAAAGCCTTCGCTGAGAAGGGCGCGACCATGCTCGACGCGCCGGTCAGCGGCGGCCCTGCCGGCGCCCAGTCAGGTGACATGGCATTTTGGGTCGGCGGCGACCAGGAGACCTACGAACGCTTTCTTCCCGTGCTGAAGGCCATGGGCGACAAACCCCGCCGAGTGGGTGAAATCGGCATGGGAACGGTGGTGAAGCTCGTCAACAACGTGACTGGACCGATGTTTCTCTTGGCAATGTCGGAGGCCTTCTCCGTTGGCGTCAAAGCAGGAGTCGATCCCCTGGAGCTATGGGATGCGTTACGGCTCGGCGTTCTGGGCAAAGGCTCCGCCTTGAACATGCTAACGAAGCAGTTCCTGCCGGGACAATTCGATCCGCCGGCTTTCGCCCTGAAACTCATGTATAAGGATGTGAACCTGGCAACCGAGCTCGCAAAAGAACTCGGGGTCCCAATGAGGCTCGCTTCACTGACGCACGCCGAGATGGCGGAGGCACTCAGCAAAGGACAGGGTGATTTGGATGGCCGCATCTACCTTCAGCTGCAGCTTGAGCGGGCAGGCGTCAAGATCGCTGTAGACCCGGAAAAGCTGGCCGAGCGCGCAGCCAATCCCGTCGGAAAAACAGATTAGAACAAAGGAAACACGCACACATGTCAGCGCTTGCTTCGAAGAAACTTGACTTCCCCATAAGTATCACCGACCAAGACGGCCTTCAATTCGCTGGTCATTTCTTTCCCTCCGGTGGGCGAGGCCGCGGGGTACTACAGGTCCTTGTACATGGAATCTCGTATGATCATCGCTACTGGAACGCCGGATTGGTAAACGGTCGGGACTACTCGTACGTGACCTATATGGCCTCGCAGGGTTTCGACTTATTGGCGATCGACTTGCCCGGTACCGGCGCCAGTGACAAGCCCGATGGGCATTCAGTCTCGTTGGAAGCCGTGGGATCTGCCCTCAGCAGCTTGGTCGAGCGCCTAAAGGAGCCGGGGGTCATTCCCGGAAAGACTTTTGATCATATCGCCCTGATCGGCCACTCAATGGGCGCCTCCCTCTCTGTCTACTCCGAAGCCAGATGGCCCGCCGCGGATTCATTGGTTGTGACAGCGACAGGGTTTTTCCCCGGCCGCCCACGTTCGGCTTGGGCTCCCGGTGCGAGGGAAGCGCTTCTAAGCGATCCCTACGCTGTGGTGCCTAAAGAAGGCCGACTCAAGTTTTACCATCAGCAACAGGCCGATCCGGATGTCATCTCATATGACAACGACGTTCTTAGGACACCGATACCCAGCGGACTCTGGACGGACTGCATAGCCCTTCAGGACGATCCCGACGCCGGCTTCGCCAAGGTCACATGCCCTGTCTTTATTCAGCTGGGCGAGTTTGACCCTATACTTCCTGGGCGATTCGCCGCAGATGAAAAGGCGCTCTATGCCTCGTCAACTGAAGTTGTGGTCGATCCGATCCCGGATATTGGTCATTCGTTTAATCTCCACTTAAACGCTCAGCGGAGCTGGTCAGGAATCAGTGAGTTCCTGCAGCAGCGAAATACCTAGAGGCGGATCACGTGCGCGGAATCGTCTTCCACGGTGAGCGACAACTCTCTGTCTCAACGTTTGGAGATCCAACCCCCGGTCCTCGCGACGTCGTCGTCGAGGTTCAGGCGTCGGGTATGTGCGGGTCAGACCTACATACATATCGTGGCACCAGAATCGAGAATCCAGTCATTGGAGGCCATGAGCCCGCAGGCATCGTAGTTGCCGTCGGTTCCGCGGTTGCAAAGGCCTGGCTAGGCAAGTCTGTCATGGTCCACCACTATCTCGGATGCGAATCCTGTGATCAATGCCGTTCAGGATGGACACAACTGTGCCGTTCTGGCGCATTGGCGATGGGAGCCACTGCCCCGGGCGCACACGCCGAATTCATCCGAGTCCCGGTCACTGCCGTGATTAGAATGCCCGAAGGCCTGTCGTTTCTCGCAGCTGCATCCATCAGCTGCGGTACGGGCACGGCATGGGCGGCTTTGGGCAGACTCCAACTGCGAGGCGACGACACGATCGCCATTTTCGGTCAGGGTCCTGTGGGCCTTGCAGCAACACAATTGGCGACAGCGCTGGGTGCCCGGGTGATAGCGCTGGACATCTCAAACTCTCGACTCGAACGGGCTCGTGAGTTCGGGGCAGTTGCCTGCATAGATCCCTCCAAGGTGGCTTCCGTATCAGACGCGGTCCGGGATGCCAACGGTGGGCGAGGAGTTTCGAAGAGTTTGGAGACCTCTGGTGCTTCAAGTGCTGCACGTCAGGTGCTGGATGTCCTCGACGTGTGGGGATCCGCGTGCTGGGTCGGCGTTGGTTCCACGATCAAGTTTGACCTCAGCGAACATCTGTATCGGCAAATCAGCATGATGACGTCCTGGACCATGGCCATCCCCGGAATGGAGGAATGCGCAAATTTCGTTGTCCAGCGGCAGGTTGACGTGGATGCCCTGTTCACTCACCGGTGGAACCTGGCTGAGGCGAAAGCAGCCTACGAGCTGTTCGAGGCGCAGACATCAGGAAAGGGTGTCTTCACCCCGACCGGCAGCTAGGCGCCGTCATGGTAGTTCGCGCTGCCGCGAAGCAGACAATCAGTATTTAGGCCGACATGAGGAGGAGCTGATGACAGCACTAGTTATTGGGGTAGGCGAAGTAGACACAGTGTTCACGGGACCGCGACGAGTCGCGTTCTGCCACGCCGGCGTTGAGCTCAGTATGCAACGACGTGTCCTTGGCTGGACGCCCACAGAAGGAGATTACGTCGAACTTCGGCAATCGGGTTTGGTCACACGCAGGGGCATTATTGAATCTGTCATGTTCGACAAGTCGAGCTTCTGGCTCGCAGCAGAGGGCGTAGACCCTCGGATTTTCGTCGATGTCGAGTACGAAGATCATGAAATTTGGTCACCGGAATCGACACAGCAGCCACATCCGCAATCGTCGGCGAGGCACCATCTTACGGACGTCGTCGTCCCCTGATGAGACACCTCCCATTTGAAACCGCCGAAGAGACGATCCGACCTGTCGTGCAAACGGCCACGGGCACGCTTAGGGGCTATTTTCGAGACTCGGTCTCGGTATTCAAAGGGGTTCCGTATGCTGCCGACACCGGAGGAAGAAACAGGTTCCGTCCGCCGCGGCCCGTGAACTGGCCCGGAATTCGGGAAGCCGTCCACTACGGCCCCACGGCTCCCCAGCTGCATCCTGGAACCGTGGGGGTGCCAAACCATCTCGCTTGGATTTTCGACGCTGAGCCTCGCAGCGAGGACTGTCTAGTACTCAACATCTACGCACCCAGAGAACCTCTCAATGGGCCGTTGCCTGTGATGGTCTTCTTTCATGGTGGTGGATTCATGAACGGCTCGGCTAGTCCGCCGGGGCTGGATGGCACGAACCTCGCTAAACAAGGGGTCGTGGTGGTGACGATCAATCACCGGCTCAACATCCTCGGGCACCTCTACTTGGGCGGTCATCACAGAGATTATCAGGACTCCGGAAATGTCGGGCTCTTGGACGCATTGTCAGCGCTCCACTGGATCCAAACAAACATTTGTCAGTTCGGTGGGGACCCTCGTTGCGTTACGATCTTTGGCCAATCGGGAGGTGGTTCGAAGGTAGCGGCACTTATGGCTATGCCAGAGGCAACCGGGTTGTTTCATCGCGCAATTATCCAGAGCGCTTCGTCAATGCTCCGTTTCGCAACATTGGAAGAAGCGGAAGAAAATACACACAACGTCCTCAAGGCTCTCCAGTTGGGCAAACGCCAAGTAGAAAAGCTGCACGATCTTCCGATCGAGGTTCTCTTGGCGGCTGTACCGGCAGCTATTCGTGCCTGCGGTCAGAGGGATCACTTCCGCCCCGTGATCGACGGGCACACCCTGCCCGGACAGCCTTTTGCGCGAGGGATCCAAACCTGCTCGGATGTGCCCGTCCTCTTGGGATGGTGTGAAACGGAGCAACGGGCCGCGCTATCACTCACCCCTAAGATATTCGAAATATCACACGCCGAATGCCTGCAGAAGGTATCTCACTTTCTAGACGTTCCTGAGGACAAAGCAGCCACGGTCCTGGACACTTATGCTGCAGAACGGCCCGACGACTCGCCGGGTGATCTTCTGGCAATGGTCTACGGAGACCACCGCTACCGCCGCACAGTCACTACGGCTGCCGATGTGCTGTCCGTATCTGCCACATCCCCTGCATACGTGTATTTGCTCAAGTGGCGGTCCCCCGCCATGGAAGGGCTCCTTAGGGCACCCCACATGCTGTGCTTACCGTTTGTATTCCGCAACGTCGAGTCCGCGAGGCTGTTTGTCGGAACGGCGCCCGACCTTTCCAGGCTCCAGGAGGAGATGTCCGGCAGTTGGGTGGCATTTGCCAAGACCGGTAACCCCAGCACCCCCGGCTTCGGCTCTTGGCCGGAATATGATCCCACTAATCGACCCACGATGGTGTTCGATCAGGTGTCCCGCGTCACTAGGGACCCGGCGAGTGCCGAGCGCCTGATCCTTGAAAAACTAGCGCCCTATAAACCGGCCGAAGGTGAGGGGGGCCGTCGGGGCTAGGCCCCCAGCGACCTTGACTGACCTTCTATTTGCTATCTACGGCAAATGCCAGGAATCGAATTCACAAGGGACCAAACCCATAGGAGATTCAATGAACGCCCCCGTCACTACGGCAGTCGCCCAGCATATTGTCGCCGCGCAGAATACGCTTCTGTCGCCGAATGTTGCCGACCGGGCAAAGCAACACCTTCTGGACAGCCTTGTGGCAATGCTGAGTGGCGCGACTCTTAACCCTGGGAAACTCGCCATCCAATACGCTGCCTCCCGGGGTGGCAAAGGTGAAGCCACCATCATCGGCGGGGGGCTGACGAACCCGGAACTCGCAGCCTTCACCAACGCCATCTGCGCTCACGCGGATGAAACGGATGATGTCAATAATCGCGCACGAATCCACCCAGGTTCCTCAATTGTTCCTGCGGCCGTCGCAATGGCCGAGAGTTTTGATTCTTCAGGCTCGTCTCTGCTGACCGCCGTATCGCTGGGCTACGACATAGCAGCATCCGTCAACATCGGTGCTTGGGCAAGCATGAAGGCCATGGACCATTCGCCCCGGATTAGTCATGGATTGGGACAAACTTTCGGAGCAGCCGCGTCAGCCGCGTACTTAGCGGGTCTGACGATGGAACAGAATCGCCATGTTCTGTCCTACGCCGCACAGCAGGTGTCTGGAATTGCCACCATCTATCGGGATAAAGAACACGTAGGAAAGGCCTTTGCAACGTCAGCCGCACAGGCGCACGCCGGCGTGCGCGCAGTCGAGTTAGTCCGTTTCGGGTTTACTGGAGTCCCGGACGTCTTCGACGTGTCCCCCAATACCTTTGACGCTTTTGGCGAAGACGGCAGTACCGACCGGATGCTTCGAGACTTGGCAGACACACGACACGTCACTCAAACCGACATCAAGCAGTACCCCGTAGGTGGCCCTATCCAGCCCGCAGCGCAGGCTCTGGAGCATTTGATTCGTACAGAAAAGCTGAATGCCGAGAACGTTGAATTTATTGATGTTCACTTGCCCACGGCCTTCGCTTTCGTCGTCAACAGCCGCCCGATGCCTGACATAAACCTGCAGTACGTCCTGAGCATCCTCCTTCTCGAGGGCCAGATAACCTTCGAGAACTCTCACGACTATGGGCGGTTCGAATCCCGGCCCGTGCAGGAGCTGATGCGCAAAATCAAGCTCGTCCCCGACCCCGACTTGGATGTCACCGATGAATACGTCGCAACCAACGGACGGACTTGGCGTGCGGCGGTGAAAGTCAGGACAAAGGACGGGCGCGACCTCTCGGAGCGCGTCGATGCTTGCCTCGGAACCCACAGGAATCCGATTTCATGGGAGCGATTGGCGGCCAAGGCCCATATGGCACTTCTGGGTGCTATGAGCGAAGGGAAAATAGACGACCTCATCAAGTGGGTCCAGGACGTCGACACGGCGACCAGCGCTCGGGATCTCAGGGCTTTCCTTGCCCCCGACACAGGCGCGTAGAGTCTGTTAGCCGACGGGAAGGTCTCATTAACGCCAAGCCAGTCGTCTGTCCTTCGAGCATTGACGACTACGGGTCCTAGCATTGAGGTGCGACCAAATTGCCAGCCCAGATTTACTATTCACTGCACAACTCGACGGTCCGTCGCTGGCCTCGGGAGCTGAAACCTTCCTCACGGAGATGAGACTGCGCTCAGTGATCTCGCTCAGTGGATGTCCGCATGGGTGGCTGGATTGCCGAAAGCAGTTTGTCTGCTTCGACGGCGGCGCTCCAGCCGGGACGTCGGCGGGATCGGTGAATGCCGAAATCTTGAACAGCCTCTCATCATTGAGAGCCTAAATGGATGTTCTGTATCCATCGTGTTAGTGTCAAATAAATGGATGCAAGTTATCCGCCTATTGGGTTAGTGCAATCCTACCCGTGCCGACTTCTCACCGCACGAGCGGCTCATTCTCTCTCTTTCCCAGACATTGCCGCTTCGTATCGCAGAGGAGCCGAGGATCGGATTGAAAGCCGGTCAGAAACGTGGGGGTTGTCAGTGCCACCAGTCTCGAAGGAGAGCCCCTTTCCTCTGCCGACCCCCTCCGCATTTCCAACGGGGCCGTTGCCCCCGGGCATGACTGAAGTCGTCATCAAGCCCGAGCAGGACACGGAAATGGCACTTTATGAAGCCATCCTCACGGTGAGACCCGCCGCAATCCATTACGGCATGGGCATTATGATCACTCAGATTGGCGTTGATCGATTTGTCGTCCGGGCTCACCCGCAGGTCCCGCTAGGACTGGTACGTCACTAGCGACTCCTCCACCTCTACCACTGCCCGTCGCTGCGCTTCACGGACCGTTCAACAGGAATTAGGATCCGGCAGGAACGCGCCCCGTCAAGAGAACGCCTGGCCCGGTGAAATGATCCACGTCGATGTAAAGTAGCTCGGCAGGATCCCGGACGGTGTAGGCCACCGCAGCTCGGGCCGGGTGGCCGGGCAAGCCAATGCCCGTGCCCGGAATTTCACTGCAGGTACCCACGAAAACCACCATTCTTCGTGGGTTCACGTTCATTCAACATGAAGTGGATGATGAAGCACGTCTACTCCGAGATCCTCTCCGACGAGACCAAGGAAACCGCCTCGACCTTAATGAACAACGCCATTGTCGCGTTGGCGCCACAGCGCGAAGATCCAACGGCAAAGTCGAACGCCCCAACGGCATCCTCCTCGAAGAATGGGCCTACACCCGGCCCTAGACCTCACAAAACGACCGGCAGGCCTGTTGCCCATCTTCATCGAGCACTGCAATCGCGCCAGGCCATAACCGCGACCAAAGGCGCCGCACCAGCCAGCCGCGTCACCCACTTACCGGGTTTAGTGCAACTAGCTCCCGCCTCTGGCCAAAAGAGTGCGCTCGCGATAACGCAGACAACACTGGGCACGACGCCGACTGAGCACCCACATCCGAATGGCACACGCTCCGGGTCTCGTCTAACACCACTTTGACGCGCATGGGAACCGTGCTGTGAACCGGCGTCATGTCGCTATGGCCACTCACATGCCATGAGCAGATGTAGGCGGAAGAAGGGAGGAGCCAATTACTGCCAACCATCACAATAGGGAACATATCCAACAGCAACACCGCGTGCAAGAAGGCGCCTCATGGCTTTTCTCCTTTCATACGCCCATGAACCACCGACCCTGGAGCTACATGACGAGTCCACACCTGAACACTTGTGCGTGGGAAGTATCTGGCGGACTGTACGCATTGGGGAAACGCCCTCGCTCCCTTCGGTACCCACGACCGACTCCCGTAAAGCCGGGCCACGCAGATCGCGGCTTCACCACGAAGCTTCTCCGGCCGGGATCGAACTTCAATCTTCTTTGGTCAACTTATGGCTATTGCCTCGACGTTGGTTCCAGTAACTGGCATAGACCAGTCGCAGGACAAACCACCATGCATAAAACACGTGCGCTGTCTGGTGAGAAGCATCCTCCAACAGACCGTGCGCGGCGACGTTACGTATGTTCGGTCCCACGGGCCCGCATTAAAGTGCCCTAAGTTCGTAGGCAAGATCCACGCCGAGAACAGCAACTGACTCATCCATCTGCATCAGAGCACCGAGGCCAATTTCGTTTTCGATACCTGATGCGTCAATGGTGCTGGTGCTGATCCGAGCTTCACGGAATGCTTGTCGAACCATATTCTCGACCTGTGGCGTTAGGACATACAGGGCACTAGTGAAATCAACGTTGTACCCGTGCAGTAGGCCGCGCGCGACGGTCGTGATGCGGTCCCGTGGAACCAGTGAAGAGCCGAATGCGATGCTCTGAAAGTCCCGCAGCGTAAGCGTGTGCTCATTCGAAAGCTGATTAAAAGCCGGCCCCAGCATGCCGCAAACAAGTAGCCGCACATGCACCTCGAGAGTTTGCACCATCTGGTCCCAAAGGCGCGACTCAAGCCACCCTCCGGATTGACCTCCCCCGCGAACCGGGAACGGAACTCCCCTACGCC
>NZ_JAVTJB010000026.1:0-57243 GCF_031843805.1 Arthrobacter sp. WCS2018Hpa-7 | reverse complement strand
TGGGCAGGCCGCACATGACACACCCGAGATTTACACACGTTTTGGCCTATAACCCCCAAACGGGGTTAAACGCAAAAGGTCCCGGTTCGAAAACCGGGACCTGTTCGCGGAGACGGGGGGATTTGAACCCCCGGTGGAGTTGTGCCCCACACTTCATTAGCAGTGAAGCCCATTCGGCCGCTCTGGCACGTCTCCCTTTGCTATTGCTAGCCCACCAAGGATACGCAGAACGTGCCGTCGAGCGCAAAACGCGGCCATTCTCCCGCCCATTTCGCTGGTTCGCTGCGGGACGGGCCGTGCGAACGGCCTGGCAGGCAGCGAACCAGCGAATCGGGCGGGTCGGAGCTACTAGTTGCTTCCGGCCAGCGAACGCCACAGGAAGTGGTTGCTCCGCGCCTGCAACGCCGCCGCCTGCCTGTTGTCCGAGGCGCAGGCATGGCCACCTTCCAGGGCCTCGTGGAACCACACATTCGGGATGCCCATGGCCTGCATGCGTGCAGCCATCTTGCGGGCTTGGACGGGTCCCACACGGTCATCGGAGGTGGCAGTCCAGATGAACGTCTCAGGGTATTCCACGCCGTCGTGCAGCAGGTGGTACGGCGAGAAGGTGCGGATGAACTCCCACTGCGCGGGGACATCGGGGTCCCCGTATTCGGCAATCCACGAGTAGCCGGCCGAGAGCTTGGTGTACCGGCGCATGTCTAGCAGCGGCACGCCGCAGGACACGGCACCGAACAGTTCGGGGTACTGGGTGAGCATGTTTCCCACCAGAAGCCCGCCGTTGGAGCCGCCGACGCAGCCCAGACGCGAGCGGCTGGTCACGCCGCGGGAGATCAGGTCACGGGCCACCGCAGCGAAGTCCTCGTAGGCGCGGTGACGGTTTTCCTGGAGGGCAGCCCGGTGCCATGAGGGCCCGTATTCGCCACCGCCCCGGATGTTGGCCACTACATACACGCCGCCGCGCGAGTGCGTGCCGGAGCCGTCCTCGGAGGAAACGCCCACCGTTCGCCGCTCAAGCCACGCCCGGCCGATCGATCCGCTGTAGGCCGGGGTCCGGGAGATCTCGAACCCGCCGTAGCCGGAGAGCTGCGTGGGGTTTTGGCCATCGAGTACCAGATCCCTGGACGCCACCTGGAAGTATGGAACCTTCGTTCCATCGGCAGAGACGGCAAAGTGCTGCTGGACCTCGTATCCGGCTTCGTTGAAGAACGACGGCGACCGCTTCACTTCTGCGTGCCGGCTCTCCACGCCGCCGGACTGCTCGCCATCGGCGTCGCCCGCACCACCGGCGGACTGCCCGTCACCACCGCGCGTAAGCGCCCCCCGCGTGAGAGTAGTCGGAGTGGTGAAGCCGGTAGCCACCAGCCAGAAATCGTTGCCGGCTGCGCCCTGGTCCTCGTCGTCCACGGCATAGGCATTGACATCGTGCAGCGGCGGGCACGCATCCAGGAGGGTGGATGCCCACGCACCAGCCGAGTCGACAGTGGACGGGTCCAGCACCCGAATCTCCGAGGAGACGTCGCGCAGGAGGTTCAGCAGCAGGTAGTCCTTGGTCCAGCTCCAGGACTGCAGCGACGTCTGGGTGTCCGGAGTAAACAGGACCAGCAGCGAACTGGACCCCGCAAGGTAGGACTCGAAATCGGCCGCCAGCAGGGATCCCGCCGGGTACACGGAGCCGTCAACATCCCAGTCTTTCTGCGGACGGAACAACAGCCAGTCGCGGTGGGCGCTGATGTTGACGTCGGTGGGAACCTCGATTGCCACCCACGAGTCCTCGCGCAGCAGCCAGGTGCTCCGGTTGTAGAAATCGATGTAGTCCACGGCGAAGGTCCGCTCGTAGCCCGGGGTCGAGTCATGGGCCACCATGGCCAGCATGTGGTCCTCGGGAATCTCAAAGAGCCGCTCGGCCTGGGCCAGTGTCTGTCCGCGTCGCAGCTTCACGCCGGTCCGTGCATAGGAGGACGTGGTTGCGGGCAGTCCCTCCGCAGTGCTGGACACCAGCAATGTGTCGGCGTCGAACCAGCTGACGTTTCCCTTGGCGGTGGGGAGGTCAAAGCCGCCCTCCACGAAGGTGCGGGATTCGACGTCGAACTCGCGGTGGCGGTCCGCGTCGCCGCCGTCGGGGGAGAGCGAGACCATGGCCAGGCGGTATTCGTCGCCATCGGCCGGCCGGAGGAAACCGGCGCCATGGAAGACCCACTCCACACCTTCGGCGGCGGCAAGGGCATCGATGTCCAGCAGGACATCCCACTCGGGTTCCTCGGTGAGGTAGCTTTCCCAGGTGGTACGGCGCCAGAGGCCTTTGGGGTGTTCCTGGTCCTTCCAAAAGTTGTAGTAGTAGCCGCCCCGCTTGGAGACCATGGCGATGCGGTCTGTTGAGTCAAGGACTTCAAGGATGCCGGCTTCAACAGCGGCGTACTCGGCGTCCTCGAGCAATTCCTCGGTGCGGGCGTTTTGTTCGCGGACCCATGCCAGCTGTTCCTCGCCGTGGATCTCCTCAAGCCAGACGTTTTCATCCGTGGGCTCAGGCGACACGTCCGCAGCGTGGCGCGGCCCGGAGGGGCTGGCGGTGTCATTCTCGGGAAGTGGCGTCTGATCAGCTTCTGTGGTGGTCATCGCCCCATCCAAGCAACACTGTTCTGCCGTAAGCAAGTCACGCAGAAGTTAGGCTTGAGCGTGGCTAAATCGCAAACCAACCGTGTCGCCCTGATTGGGGCCGGCCCTCGGGGTACCAGCGTCCTGGAGCGGTTGCTTGCGAATTGGGCTGCCGGGCGGCCTCCGGGCACCACCCTGCACCTTGATGTGGTGGATCCTTTCCCGGCCGGATCGGGCCACGTGTGGCAGCCCGAGCAGTCGCGGTTGTACCTGATGAACACCCAGTCTTTCTATCCGACGCTCATCCCCGAAGACCCTATGTTGGCCGCGCCGCTGGCAGGTGGTTCCTTCGACCAGTGGCGTGAGGCCCGGCGTCGTGATGGCGCTGGACTGAACGACGCTGAGAAGGCCGAGTTGGCCACCCTCGAGTCGAACAATTTCCCCAGCCGCGCGCTGTACGGCAGGTATCTGCGCCAAACCTTGGCGGCGTTGCTCGAACGGCTTCCCGACGGCGTCGAGGTCACCTTCCATGAGACGACCGCCGTGGCGGCTCGCCCTCGGTTGGAGGGCACGGCCAACAGTGCGGAGGGCAGGGCCAACAGTGCGGAGGGCAGGGCCAACCGCGCGGGGGACGGCGCTGCGAACGCTATGGCGGACGGGTTCGACGTCGAACTCGCCAACGGCGTCACCCTCACGGTCGGCTCCGTCGTCCTCGCCCTGGGGCACATTGAGTCCCGGCTGAATCCGGAACAGCGCTCATTCAAGCGCGCCGCTGACGAGCAGGGCCTGCGGTATTTCCCGCCCGCACCGCCGGCCGACGTTGACTGGCAAACCGTGCCGGACAACGAACCCGTGCTGGTCCGTGGCATGGGATTGAATTTCTTTGACGTCATGGGCCAGTTGACGGAGGGGCGCGGTGGCAAGTTTGTTGATGCAGGTGCGCCGGGAGCCGGGGTATTGGAGTATCGGACTTCGGGGCGCGAGCCGAAAATCATCGCCGCCTCCCGCCGCGGCACGCCGTACCGGGCCAAGGCCGGCCTGGACGGCTACTATCCGAGCAGCATCACCATGCGGTACCTGACCGAAGACGCCGTGGACGTGTTCCGTGCAGCGGGAATCCAACCTGGTTTTGACCATGATCTTTGGCCGCTGTTGCACCGCGACGCTTTGTGGGCATACTACTCAACGCTGGCCCGCTCCCAGCCGACGGCCATCAAGGACCCTGCGCAGTTCCTCGCTGATCTTGAGGACGCGCTCCAACCGCACGCGCACACCACCACGCACTGGGAGTCCAGCGTGGGTGACCTCGTGGAAAAGCACGTTGTGTCCTCCCGCCGGCTGAACCTCCGCGGACTTGCCGCTCCATTGGCAGGACGCACCTTTGCCTCCCGACGTGAGCTGGACTCGGCCATCACGGCCTACCTGGATGATGATGCGCGGCGATCCGCCCTCGGCGAGGCGGACCCCGTCAAGATGGCCATTGGTGCGCTCCACACCGGCCGGGCCATCCTCAAATCGGTGGTGGCCGATGGCGGCATCACGGACGAATCGTGGCTCTCAGGGTTGCGTGGCTGGTTCGAGTCCTTTGTCGAAGGGCTGGCCAGCGGGGCCCCTGCATTGCGCTCGGAGCAGCTGGCCGCTTTGGCGCGTGCCGGCGTCGTGAGTTTCGTGGGACCCGACCCGGCGTTCAGCGTGGACCGGGCAGCCAAGGTATTCAGGGCGGTTTCACCGTGGGTGCACGATGCCCCGGCCGAAGCACCTACCTTGATCGAGGCGATGTCGCCGGCTAACAGGGTGGGCAGGAACGTGTCCCCGCTGCTGGAGCAGCTGATGGCTGATGGCCTGGTGCGGACCAAGATCATGATGGGCGGCGAGGGCGCACCTGTACAGACCACGGGCCTGGACGTTGAGCCGCATCCCTACAGGCCCTTGGCGGCGAACGGGTCCGTCACCAAGAACCTGTACGTTTTGGGTCTTCAACTTTCCGCGGTGCAGTGGGGCACCGCCATCGCGGCGGAAGCCCGGCCCCGGACCGGGCCGGCCTACGCCAGCGGACAGCGGACCCTCCGGGATGCCGACGAGATTGCCCGCAGCATTCTGGCCCGCTGAGCCGCACACTGCTACGGATCGACACAACGCGCACAAAGATCAGCGAGCACAAAGGCAGGGCCCTCACGAAGGGAAAGTTCGTGAAGGCCCTGCCTTTTGGCGTTCACGGGGTTGCTAGCCCCGCAGGCACCTCTGGTACTCCAACCAGGCGAACGCGTACCGCAGCCACCCCACAATGTCGTACCACTTGGACGGCTTGGCAGGTGCGGTGCACTGTGGCGGGTTCGGGCCGCTCTCAGCAACCGTCACCAGCGCCTTCACCACGGTTCCGCTTTCGACGGCGGTGAGCACCAACGTGCCGGTGCCGGCCGCTGCCGAGGCGGGAACCTTGAGGTCCACCGTGGCTGCGCCCGCTGTTACTGGAACGGGCCCGAGCGTCACTGCCGCACCCTTGCTGTCAACAAAGACGGCGTTGAGGGTGGCGTTGGCAGGGCTGCCGATGGATGTCAGGTTCAGCTTGGAGACAGCCAGTGCGATGGGTTCGCCTGCCTTGACCTCGGCTGCGGTGGAGTTCGCCACAGCGACTGAACGACGGGCAAAGTCCGGCGACACCGGCTTGTGCTCCTGCAGGTATTTGATCCAGGCGTCGCGATCCACCAATCCGGTGTCCTTGGTGTTGCTGCCTTCCTTGAAGACCCGGAAGTTGTCGCCACCGGTGGCAAGGAAGCTGAACGTGCCGATCTTGTACTGCTTCGCGGGATCGATGACGGCGCCGTTCACCCAGATGCCGGTGATCCGGTCGCCTGCGGGACGGGCGGCGTCGTAGGTGTAGTTGACGTTCTTGGACAGGCCAAGCTGCTGGTAGGGGCGGCTGGGTACAGTGCCGTCAGCGTTGGTCTGCCACTGCTGCTCCAGGAGTGTCTTGAACTGGGCACCTGTCAGTGACGTGGTCCACAGGTTGTTCACGAACGGCAGGACCGCATTGGCTTCGGCGTAAGTGACGGTGCCATCCGGGGCGTAGTAGAGCTCGTTACGCAGGCCGCCGGGGTTCACGACGCCGATCTCCGCCGCACCCAGTTCGGGTGCCTTGAGCGTCTCCACCAGGGAATCCGCCACCAGGTTGCCCAGCGTGGATTCGTTCGCGCGGTCGTCCCGCTTGGGGGCGCCGCCGGCAGGATCCGGGGTGAAGGCGGTGGTGATATCGGCGGTCACTGCGCCAACGGGCTGGTTGCCGATTTCAGCAGCTTGGGCCAGCGCCTTGTCCACGATGGTCTTCACTGCAGCCACCCGCGGGTAAGCAGCAACCAGGCTTTCGGCGGTCTCGGTGGTCCGATCCACGATTGCGGCCTTGTACGCCGTCACCGACTTGCTGGCGGTGTCCACTGTGAGCGTCACGCTGCCCACGTTCTCGCCGTAATTTCCGGTCTGCACAATGGGACGGGTCTTGCCGGTCGGCTGGCCGTTGGAGTCCAGCACGGGTGCGTCCCAGGCGTATTCCTTGTGGGTATGTCCGGTGAAGATGGCAGCAACGTCTGGAGTGGTTTCGTTGACCAGCTTGGCGAAGGGCCCGCCGGCGGCAACTTCCTGCTCCAGCGTGGCGCCCTCAGGAGTGCCGGACGCGGCGCCGTCGTGGTTTTCCACGATGATCAGGTCGGCCAGATCGTCACCCTTGATCTTCGCTGCAACTCGGTTGATGGCCTCCACAGGATCCCCAAATTCGAGGTCCGTGATGCCTGCCGGCGTTACCAGGGAAGGAACTTCCTGGGTGACCGTGCCGATGACTGCTACCCGCATCCCGTTCATGTCCAGGACCTTGTACTCCGGCAAAACTGGAGTGGTGGTGCCCTTCTGGTAGACGTTCGCACCGACGTACGCGAACTTTGCGTTGGTACCTCCGGCGACGACGCGGTCGCGCAGGTCCTGCCAGCCGCCGTCGAACTCGTGGTTGCCCACAGCGGAAGCCTGGAGCTCCAGGGCGTTCAGGACGTCGATGGTGGGCTGGTCCTTCGCTACTGAAGAAGCGAAGAGCGAGGCGCCGATGTTGTCGCCGGCCGAGATGAAGGCCGTAGCGCCGGGGGCAGCTGCCGCGCGGAGCTTCTCCACCGTTCCGGCAAAGAGCACGGTGTTGGTGTCAATGCGGCCGTGGAAGTCGTTGATCCCCAGGAACTGCAGGTCAACGCTTGCGGGTGCTTCCGTGGTCAGGTTCAGGCCCACCACCACAGGATCGTGGTCGCTGGCCCGGAACTCGTCCGCGGCATAGTAGTTGGTCACATTGTTGTTATACCTGCTGTACTCCAGCGCGACGGACTCCACGGAGTTGATGTTCCAGATGTCGGTGCCAGTGACGGCCTTGGCGGCAGCAGGGGAAGCGAGGATGTGGTCCAGGGAACCCACCATGCCGCCGAACAGGTAGGAGTGCTTGCCGGTGCCCACCTCAAGGTCGGAATAGCCGGCGGCGGTGAGGACGTTGATGGGGTCTTCCTTGGCGTAGGCGTTGAAGTCACCGATCAGGAAGACCTTGTCCGTGCCCTTGGACGCCTGGAGATCCTTGGAGAAGGCAAGCAACGATTCAGCCTGCTTGGTGCGGGCAATGTTCGAGGCGCCCTGGCCCTTGTCGGTATCGTCCGGAGTAGCGGCGGAGCCCTTGGACTTGAAGTGGTTCACGATCGCGATGAACTTCTTGTCATCGGCTCCGCCAACCGGTTTGAAGACCTGGGCCAGCGGCTTGCGTGCGCTGGCGAAAGCCACGGTGTCGTTGTGGATGATGGATTCGCCCACGGGCTCAGCCACGGCCTTCTTGAAGATGAACGCAGTGCGGATCATGTCTTCATCGCTCAGCGGGGGAGCGTTGGCGGGCGTGCGTACGTAGTCCCACACGCCAGGTGCCTTGACGTTGAGGGCCTCTACCAGCTTGGACAACGCGTAGTCGCGCTCCTTGCCGAACTGTGCGGAGTTCTCGATTTCCTCGAGGGATACGACGTCGGCACCGGACTTGGTGATGGCCGCTACGATCTTGGCCTGCTGGCGCTCGAAGTTCTCCGCATTGGCAGCACCGCGGGCGTTGCAGCCTTCCTTGACCGTGATCGGGTTGCCCTCGCGGTCAGTGTAGAAGACGCAGCCTGCCAGCTGGTCACCGGTGGTGGGGAAGTAGTTCAGCACATTGAAGGACGCCAGTTTGAGGCTGCCTCCCACATCAGCGGGACCTTCGGGCCGGGTGGCGGTGAAGCCGGCCGGTTGGACCGAGTCCGCGTTGTCCGCGTTGAGTGCGGTGAGTGGCTGGAACTTCCAGGAGTTGTTGCCGTAGCCCAGGATGACGTCGGTCTGGAACTGTGCGGGCGAACCCACGCGGACAGGATCCGAGGTTGTCAGATATGGCAGTTGCTGGGCCTTGGTGGTGGCGTCCTTGAGGAAGTTGGTGGACGCGCCGTCGTCGAGCTTGATGCCGCGCAGCGCGTTGTCCGCCACCACGGCGGCGTACTCCGGTGACCCGTAAACCGCCACTGCGGTGGGCTGGACCAAAGGCGAGGTCCCGGCTGCGAGGCCGATTTCGCCGTATTGGTTCAGGGAGTAGTTATCCGTGACAGTGAAGTCGCCCTGGGGAGCCACGAGCATGCCTTCGAGGCTTTCCCTCGCGGCCTCATTCGCCGGCAACGCAAACGGCGTGGACTTGACCTCGGGGGCCGCTTCAGTGAGCTTCGTCAACCCTGCAGCTTCAACGGTGAGCTGGGTCTGGTTGGCGAATTCGCTGACGACACCTGTGAGTTCCAGATAGTCGCCCTGCTGGACGGTTCCGGTGGTCGAGGGTGAGTAGACGAACAAAGCGTCCGACGACGTCCTGGCCGCCCCGGCAGTATCGCCGCCGGTTCCGGGGGTCTGGACGTAGTAGCCGTTGAACCCGCCGGTTGCGTACAGGGCGGTGACCTTGCCGCGGGTGGTCACGGTGCTGCCGGCCAAGGGGCTGACCGTACCCGTTCCCTGGATTTCGGCAATGGTCTTGACGCCGGGCTCCGGCTCCGGATCCGTGGGCGGCGTCCCGCCGCCATTGGAGGCCGTGGGCGTAATGGTGGCGTTCAGGCTGAAGTCTGTGGCGTTGGAGTCTGTATCTGCCCCGTTGGTCCGGTTCAGGCTCTTGACGTCCGAGTTTCCACTGGGCGCAGTTGCCGCAGCGGTCTCGAAGGTGTTGGAGGTGCCATAGCCAAGGAGGTCGGCGATGGCGGCGTTGCCCGTCACTGATCCAGCCGGCAGCGGGGACACAGCGGTGGCCTGCTTGGCCAGGACCAGCGTTCCCGTGGTGCCGCTGGGGTTCAGCGTTCCGGTGGCCTGGACATCGGCCGTGGGTAGTGCCGGGGCGGTGGAGGTTCCGCTGTTGGTGGCTCCCTGGACCAGGAAGTAGCCCTTGGCGGGGATGCTGCCGGTCAGGGGAGTGATCCCCGTGGGTGCGGCGGTGGCTGTTCCTGAACGGTACTGCAGCGACCAACCTGCCAGGCTGACGGGTGAATCCGAGGAGTTGTAGAGCTCAATGAATTTGTTCTTGAATGCGGCGCCGGCACTGCCACCGCTGAGGTAAGCCTCGTTGATGACTACCGGCGATGAGCCGGCAGGGGCGGACGGATCATCCGCTGCCATGGCAGGCGCGGCCGTCAGCGGGGCGGCAAGCAACCCCGCTGACAAGACCGTTCCTGCCAGTACTTTCCAATGTTGTTGTTGCATCCGCTCTAACTTTCATTAGGGGACCCTGTGGGGCCCTTTGGACGACGCCCGCAATCTTGTGAAGTGGGCGCTGTTCCGGAAGTTACTCCGGGGTAAACCTGGTGCTCGGGCATAGCAGAACACGATGGAATGAATGGGAGGTGGACCGAGGGTGGCCGCAGGGTTCCCTCGGTGCTCCCGCGTTACTTCGCGGCGCCCTTGAGGGTCCCTGCGGTGGCGGCTCCTGCTGCGCCACCGATCAGGCAGACGATCTCCCGGTCTCCGTTTTTCCAGGAATCACCGGTGGGGTGGAGGAAAGTGACGTCCAGCTCGGATTCCTCGAACGGCAAGCCAACGAACGGCGCGAACTGGGCTCCGCAGTACTCTTCAGCCTTGGCACCCACCTCAGCGTCGCCGGGGAACGTGGACGCGTCCATGTTGGTCAGCGCGTAGGCCTCGAGGTCGTGGCTCTGATCGCACGGAATGATGGTGACATCCATAACTTCCTGGCTGTCCGGATTGGCGATGCAGTCGCCCAACTTCACTTTGAAGGCATCGGCCTTGGACGATTCCGTAGGCTTTCCTGATTCGTCCCGCTTGGCGTCGCCGCTGCTGATCAGCGAGCAGCCCGCCAGGGCGATCGAGGCCATGCCCAGAACAGCGGCAGTCCTGAGTGGGCGTGAAAAGTGGTGCATGTGGGTCCTCATTCCCCGGGGGATAGCAGGCAACAGGCCTGCGATCAACAGTGGGGGACCAGACAAGGACCCACGCCGGCTGATCCCCCAACGCCGGCAATGAGCGGATCCGGCCGGCCACCCCTGGGTAGGGGGCAGCCGGGCAGGCCCGATGTGATGAAACCTAGGCCGTTTGGCCCAGGTCCTGGATAACTTTGAAGACAGCTCCCGTGGGGTCCTGCAGCGTCGCCAAACGACCAAACGGAGTGTCCTCTGCAGGTTGTGTGATGGTGGCGCCCAAGGCCGTGGCTTGCTCCACGGTGGCGTCCGTATCCTCCACAGCGAAGTAGACGCTCCACATGGAGGGGACCTGTTCCGGAAGGAAACCGGAGGCATCCATGATGCCGGCCTTGGCGTCGTCTCCGGCGCCAAGGGTGGTGTACCGGAACTCCGGAGTATCGCTCATGACGTCCGTGTCCCAGCCGAAGACCTTTTGGTAGAAGGTGACTGCTGCCTCGTAGTCCTTGGAAAGGAGTTCATGCCACGCGGGAGCACCGGCCTCAGCCGCCAGCTCGTAGCCCGTCATTTCACCGAACTCCCAGGCGCCGATGGACGCGCCCGAGGCATCACCGTACATGGCCATGCTGCCCTGCTCCGGGACTTCCATGGGTTCCAAATACACCTGGCCTCCGTGGGCGGCGGCTGCCTCGGTGGTTGCCTTGATGTCATCGGTGCGCAGGTAAGTGGACCAGACATCCGGCATGGCACCCATGTCAGCCTGCTTCGCCATGATGCCTGCCACCATCCGACCGTCCTTCAATGCCGTGATGTAGCCGCCGTACTTTTCCTCATCCCCGGTCTCATACGTCCATCCGAAAAGCGCGTTGTAGAACGTCTTCGCTTTCTCAGTATCGGACGTCATCAGATCAATCCAGCAGGGTGCACCGGGAGTGATGTCAGGCTTAGGCATGGGTCAGGCTCCTGTTGTTATTCCGCGGCGAAAGCTACGGCATATGTCAATGGTGTGGAGACAGACAGAACACTATGCGGGGGGTCTGACACTTTCAATGATCTTCCGGGTGTCAGTTCTCAGTTGCGCGCTCCTGGCGGCCCTGCGGAACAGCATCTAAACAACAAAGATGCCCCGGGTCCTGGAACCCGGGGCATCTCATTGGCGGAAGGTAAGGGATTTGAACCCTTGGTACGGGGTTACCGCACACTGGTTTTCAAGACCAGCTCCTTAGGCCGCTCGGACAACCTTCCTCGCCTAGTAGTGTTTCATAGGGAGTTGGCTGTTCCAAAACATCACCTCCTCCAACCCCTGCCCCGGGGGCCCGAGGACCAGCAAGAAACCGGGAGTTCGTCATGAAAGCCGTCTACATCTCAGAGCCAGGCGGGCCCGAAGTCCTCGAAATACGCGAGGTCCCCGCACCGGTGCCAGGCGCCGGCGAGGTCCTGATCGACGTCGTGGCTGCCGGCCTGAACCGTGCGGATGTCCAGCAGCGGCGCGGTTTCTACCCGCCACCGCCGGGCGCATCCGACATTCCCGGGCTTGAGGTCTCCGGCCGCATTGCAGCCTTTGGTCCCGGCGTCACCAAGGCGTTCTCCGTGGGGGACAAAGTCGTTGCGCTGCTCTCCGGCGGCGGCTACGCCCAGCAGGTGGCCGTCCCCGCGGAACAGGTCCTGCGGATTCCCGAAGGCGTGGACCTCATTACCGCCGCGGCCCTGCCTGAAGTTGCTGCCACCGTCTACTCAAACCTCATCATGACCGCGCAGCTGCAGCCCGGGGAGACAGTACTCATCCATGGCGCCACAGGCGGCATCGGCACCATGGCCATCCAGTTGGCCAAGGCCCACGGCGCAACGGTAGCCACCACTGCCGGAACCGACGAGAAAGTGGGAACCGCCAAGGCCTTCCTCGGGGCCGACATCGCCATCAACTACACCGAAGAGGACTTCGCTGAAAGCCTCAGGGCGCAAAACGGGGGCAAAGGCGCGGACGTGATCCTCGACGTCGTGGGTGCCAAGTACCTCCGGCAGAACGTCGACGCGCTCGCCGAATACGGCCGCCTGATCGTCATCGGCCTGCAGGGCGGGACCACCGCAGAGATCAACCTGGGCCAACTCCTCAGCAAGCGGGCTGCCGTGATAGGTACAGCGCTTCGGCCGCGGTCTGTGGCAGAAAAAGGCATCATCATGTCCGCCGTCCGGGAGTCTGTGTGGCCGATGCTCACCGACGGGAGGATCAGGCCACTCGTGGCCAAATCCTTCCCGCTGGACCACGTCCGGGAAGCCCACCAATATTTCGACTCGGGCGAGCACGTGGGCAAGGTCCTGCTGCTCCTCTGATCCGTCCGTCCAACCGCAGCGAGGAGCCATATGTCCATCCGGCACAGCCTGCTGGCCCTGCTCCAGGACCAGCCCCGGTACGGCTATGAGTTGCGCGTCGAATTCGAGGACCGGACCGGTGCCGCCTGGCCGCTGAACATCGGACAGGTCTACACCACCCTGGACCGCCTTGAGCGCGACGGCCTGGTCAGTAAAGACGGCGACGACGGCGGCGGCCACGTCATCTACAGCATCACTGACGCTGGTGCTGGGGAAGTCGAGGCTTGGTTTGGCGGCGCCGTGGACCGTGGCGCCCCGCCGCGAAACGAGATCGCCATCAAGCTGGCCCTTGCCGTGACGCTGCCCGGTGTGGATACCTCCGCGGTGATCCAATCCCAGCGTGAGGTGTCCGTCAGGGCGTTGCAGGAACACACGCTGGCGAGGAAGGCAGTGTCAGCCAACCAGCGTTCCGTGGACACCGCCGGACTTCTGGTGCTCGATTCCCTGATTTTCCAAGCGGAAGCCGAAGTGCGCTGGCTGGATCTGTGTGAAGCCCGCATGGTGCAGGCGCAGGCCAACGGGGGAGCGGGCTAGCCAACCAGCTGCCACGCCCACCGCACTAATACCACCGCTTACCGCACCCACCCCCATGTTCCGGCGTGGGCAGATCTACTGTTTCTGAGCTCCCTGTTAGCGTCCTCCCTGAATATTCAGTGCCCCGACGCCAGCAGTTCTCAAGGAGGAGACATGGGCAGAGCCCCTGACCAACAAGGACTTGACCTCAGCGAATTCGAGGAGGAGCTTGATCCGACGCTGCCTTCCCCGGCCGTGGATGACTCCGTCCGGGAGGCTGAAGAGAGTAAATGGACTCCGGCCAAGATCGGGCTGTGGGTGGCGATCTCGTTGCTGGGAGCGGTGGCGTGGTTCATGCTGGCGCTGGTACGCGGCGAAACGGTGAACGCCATCTGGTTCGTTTTCGCCGCGGTATGCACCTATCTGATTGGCTACCGCTTCTATTCCAAGGTCATTGAGCGCTACTTGCTCAAACCGGATGATCGCCGCGCCACTCCTGCCGAGTACAAGGCTGATGGCAAGGACTATGTCCGTACTGACCGCAATGTGCTGTTCGGCCACCACTTCGCCGCCATTGCCGGCGCGGGGCCGCTGGTGGGACCTGTCATCGCAGCCCAGATGGGCTATTTGCCAGGCACTATCTGGATCATCATCGGCGTCGTTCTTGCCGGTGCCGTGCAGGACTACCTGGTCATGTTCTTCTCCATGCGCCGCGGTGGCCGTTCCCTGGGCCAGATGGCACGGGAAGAACTTGGCGTTATTGGCGGCACGGCGGCCCTCGTGGCCACCCTGCTCATCATGATCATCATCGTGGCCATCCTTGCGCTCGTCGTGGTCAACGCCCTTGGCGAGAGTCCGTGGGGTGTCTTCTCTGTGGGAATGACCATCCCCATCGCACTGTTCATGGGCATTTACCTCCGCTTCATCCGGCCGGGCAAGGTGATGGAAGTGTCCATCATTGGCTTCGTCCTGCTGATGGCGGCCATCATCGGCGGCGGCGCAGTGGCCGGAACCGAATGGGGTGCAGCCTTCTTCCACCTGGACAAGGTCACCATCGCCTGGGGCATCATCGTCTACGGCTTCATTGCTGCCATCCTGCCGGTCTGGCTGCTCCTGGCGCCGCGTGACTACCTCTCCACGTTCATGAAGATCGGCGTGATCGTGATGCTGGCCTTGGCCATCATTGTGGTTCGTCCGGAAATCACTGTTCCCGCGTTCAGCGAGTTCGCCAGCCGTGAGAACGGACCCGTCTTTTCCGGGGCGCTGTTTCCTTTCCTCTTCGTCACCATCGCCTGTGGTGCCTTGTCAGGATTCCACGCCCTGATTTCCTCCGGCACCACGCCCAAGCTGATTGAGAAGGAACGGCAGACGCGCTTCATCGGCTATGGCGGCATGCTCATGGAGTCCTTTGTGGCCATCATGGCCCTGGTAGCTGCCATCTCGATCGACCGCGGCATCTACTTCGCCATGAACGCGCCTCTTGCCCTCACGGGAGGAACGGTGGAATCCGCAGCGCAGTGGGTGAACAGCCTCGGCCTGGCCAATGTGAACATCACCCCGGACGTGCTGGCCCAGACGGCCAAGGATGTGGGCGAGGAGAGCATCATCTCCCGATCCGGTGGTGCACCTACACTGGCGGTTGGCTTGGCGCACATCATGCAGCAGTTCATCGGCGGACCCGGCATGATGGCCTTCTGGTACCACTTCGCCATCATGTTTGAGGCACTCTTCATCCTCACCGCAGTGGATGCCGGCACGCGTGTTGCCCGGTTCATGCTGCAGGATTCCATCGGCAACTTTGTGCCCAAGTTCAAGGAAGCCTCCTGGCGTCCCGGCGCCTGGCTGTGCACCGCCATCATGGTGGGTGCGTGGGGCGCGGTGCTCCTGATGGGCGTTACCGACCCCCTGGGCGGCATCAATACGCTCTTCCCGTTGTTCGGCATTGCCAACCAACTCCTGGCGGCCATCGCGCTGGCGGTGTGCCTGGCCATCACTGCCAAGCGGGGAGTGTTCAAGTGGCTGTGGATTGTGGCGCTGCCGCTGGCCTTTGCGGCAGTAGTGACCATTACTGCCAGCTTCCACAAGATCTTCTCGCCGGTTCCCGCAGTGGGCTACTTCGCCAACAACCAGGCGTTCTCCAAGGCCTTGGCGGACGGCAAGACGGAGTTCGGCACGGCGAAGACCGTTGCAGCCATGGAAGCGGTGGTCCGCAACACCATGATCCAGGGAGTGCTTTCGGTCATCTTCGTGACGTTGAGCATCATCGTGATTGTCGCCGCCCTGCTGGCAACCATCAAGGCCATCCGTGCCGGCGGCGGACAAGACCATGAGGACCCGGCCGTGCCATCCAAGGTGTATGCCCCGGCCGGACTGATCCCCACTTCCGCGGAGAAGGCCCTGCTGGCGGAGTGGAATGCCCTGCCTGCGGAGAAACGCACGCAGAACGCCGGGCATCACTGATGAATGCCGTGGCTAAAGGGCTTCGCGGGTTCGCCGACTATATGGGTTCACTCATGGGTGCTGACGCCTACCGCAAGTACCTTGAACACTTCAATGCCTCGGGCCATGCCGGTCCTGCCATGACGGAACGTGAGTTCTGGCGGGACCGGATGGACCGGCAGGACAGCAATCCCCAAGGCCGCTGCTGCTGAAGGAGAACCAAGTTTCGCTACGAACGAAGTCCAAAATGAGGGACTGGACGGGGGTTGGCGTGAACCCCATGAGAGTATGAACGAATGAGCGATCTGAACGACATTCAGCCCACGGATGAGGCTTCGGACGACAAACCCGTGGAGGGAACCACTCTGGACGAGGGCCTTGAGAATCCCGATGGACAGCAGCCCGGCGGGGGAGAGTCCGGGAAGGATGCCAAACCCAAGGGCGGTAATCTTCACGAACTTGTTGACGAGCCAGCCAAAGTGATGCGAATCGGCACCATGATCCGCCAGCTCCTGGAGGAAGTAAAAGCCGCGCCCCTGGATGACGCTGCACGCGGGCGCCTTGCAGAAATCCATGAGCGCTCCATCAAGGAACTCGAAGATGGGCTCGCCCCTGAACTCATCGAGGAGCTGGAACGCATCAGTTTGCCTTTCCCCGATGAAAAGGCGCCCTCCGATGCGGAACTTCGCATTGCCCAGGCACAGCTGGTGGGTTGGCTGGAAGGCCTGTTCCACGGCATCCAGGCAGCCATCGCCGCCCAGCAGGCCGCCAAGGAACATGCCGCCGCGCAGATGCAGCTTCGTCAGCTGCCGCCAGGAACTGTCATCGCGCCGGGCGTCGTCATTGGCGAAAACGGCCAGCCACAGCGTGCCGCAGCGCCGGGAGCTCCTGGTGCTGCTGCGCAGGGCCGGCCGGAAGACCCCGACCACGGTCCGGGTCAGTACCTCTGAGTTCGCACGTGGGTTTCTTTGGGGCCGTCCGCCAAGGACGGAAAGACGATCTGGAGCTCGGCAAGGGGTTGTGGCGACGCGCCCACGACCGTTTCCACCGTGGCCTGGACCGGTACCACCAGGTTCTTGAAGGCGTTGACGATGACCAGTTGTACAACGAACTTGTACAGATCGCCAACGAGCTCGCCGAGTTGTCTCCGCGCGTGAGGACCATTTGCGTGGAGGCGCAACGGCGCTCCCCGAGCGATGGCCTTGATGTTCCGGGGGCGCTGGCAGGTGTCCACCGGGCGTTGTCCAAGGCTGGAAACTCCCTTGCCACCACTGCGGAGGCGGCCGCAATGTTGAGGTTGGCCGTTGGCCCGGTTCCTGTGGGGGCGCTCTCTGTCCGGCGGCGCTCGGAGTCTGTCTTCGAGCAGGTGGCTGACGCGGAGCGTCAGCTCGGAGCCTAACGAACCGACAAATATGCAAAGCGTGCGCAACTACACGCGCACGCTTTTATTCCTCCCGCGCAATAAGTTAAGCGCATAGCTGATCTCCGTAACATTCCGGGCTTTTCACAGGTTTGTGCTGGCAGTATGGCAGACATGACTTCGTCACCAACACTTACTTTCAACGACGGCAACACCATCCCCCAGCTCGGCTACGGGGTGTGGCAAGTTGAAGACGATGTAGCCGAAAAGGTGGTGCGCCAGGCTTTTGAAGCCGGCTTCCGCCACATCGATACCGCCAAGATCTACGGCAACGAGGCAGGCGTCGGTCGAGCCATTGCCTCCTCCGGCCTTTCCGCCGAGGAAATTTTCATCACCACCAAGCTGTGGAACGCCGACCAGGGCTACGAATCCACGCTTGCAGCGTTCGAGGAGTCCATGGACCGCCTCGGCCTCGAGACCCTGGATCTGTACCTGATTCACTGGCAGCAGCCCAAGCAGGAAAAGTACGTTGACACCTGGAAGGCGCTCATCGAGCTCAAGAAGCGCGGCCGCGTCAAGTCCATTGGTGTCTCCAACTTCACCAAGGAAGGCCTGCAGCACATCATCGATGAAACCGGTGTTGTTCCGGCCATCAACCAGGTTGAGCTCCACCCGTTCTTCAACCAGGCCGACCTTCGCGAGTTCAACGCCTCCAAGGGCATCCTGACTCAGGCCTGGTCCCCGCTGGGCCAGGGTGGCGAGCTGCTTGAAAGCGCCACGGTTGCTGAGATCGCCGCCAAACACGCTGCCACGCCTGCCCAGGTAGTCATCGCCTGGCACCTGGCCATCGGCAACGTGGTCATTCCCAAGTCCGTCACCGAGTCCCGCATTCAGGAGAACTTCGCGGCGCTCAACGTCACTCTGGACGCCACCGACATCGAGGCGATTAACAGCTTGGACCGCGGTGCCGAAGGCCGCATCGGACCGGACCCGGCAGTTTCCGACTTCGCCTAAGTCTGAAGCCTGGGTTAGGTGCCCCGTCCCCTCCTTGGGGGCGGGGCACCTGCCGTTAAAGCGCGACGGCGGCATCCGCCGTCGTGACGCAACGCACCTCAGTCCGTGGTGAAATTGAGCAACCCCAGCGGACAGAGGACGGAGCTTGCATGGTGGTGTTTGACGCATTGGAGCGGCAGATCGTTGCCGCGCTCCAACTGGATCCGCGCTGCCCGTGGCGGAAGATGGCGGCGGTCCTTGGCGAAGCAGAACGAACGGTAGCCCGCAGGGGTTCACAGCTTGTGGAGTCCGGAGCCGTCGCTGTAGTGGGCATCCGGCCCCGGCCGGCCGTGGTGCTGGTGGAGATGAGGTGCCTGCCCGGCACAGTGCGGGCCGCGGCCCAGGCGCTCTCGCAGCGGACTGACACGACGTTTGTCTACACCACTACCGGAACGGGCGATTGCGTGGCGGAGATCCTCACCGAGCCGTCCCGTATGGCCGATGTGCTGTCTGATGAATTGCCGTCCACCATAGGCTTGCGCGACGCCACGAGCTACCCGGTCCTGCGGTACTTCCGGACTATCCGTGGCTGGCGACCGGAAATCCTCACTGCCGATAAAGCGGAAGCGCTCCGCTCCAGTCTCACCCCCGACTCCGGCGCCCTGGTGCCGCCGCAGGATTTGAGCCGCCAGGACAATGAGCTCGTCGACGCCCTCTGTGCCGACGGTCGGATGAGTTTTGAAGCGTTGGGTCGCCGTGTTGGTGTTTCGGAGGCAACGGCAAGGCGACGCAGTGAGTGGCTGCTGGGAAACAACCAGATCCACTTGCGGGCAATCGTCGAGCCCGCATCCTTTGGTTTGGGAGTCGAAGCTCTGCTCTGGATCCGGGCCTCGCCGCAGCATGTAGAACAGGTAGGAAAAAGCCTGGCAGAGCTTCCTACTGTCCGTTATGCGGCGGCTATCGCCGGCGACTACCAGATCATGGCCGACGTCACGGTAGAGGACATGGCAGCCCTCTACCGCTGCATCACGGATTCGGAGTGGGCACACAACGCCGTCACCGTGGATGTGTCCATCCTGCTGGACGCCCGAAAGCGTGGCGGTCGGGTTATGCGCGGACGGTAGTCAGCGGCTCTCGGGCTGACGTGACAACCGGAGCGACGGCGGCGTACCCGGTTTGCTGTTCGAAGGCGTGGCCGTAACGGAGCAACTGCATGTCCGTGTAGTGGTTACCGGCGAGCTGCAGGCCGATGGGGAGGCCTGCGGAGCTGAAGCCAGCCGGGACGCTGAGCACGGGCAGCCCTGTGGCGGACAACAGGCAGGCTGAGCGCATCCAGTCGAGGTAGGTCTCGGAGGGAACGCCGGCAATGTCCGCGGGATAGCGCAGTGCGGCGTCGAAGGGGAGTACCTGGGCGCAGGGGCTGGCGAAGAGGTCGTAGCGCCCAAAGAATGACTGGACGCTGCGTTCCAGGCGAGTGCGGGCTGCGGCTGTCTCGATCAGGTCGCGCGCGGTGAGGTCGAAACCCTTTTGGACGTTCCAGTGCACTTCCGGTTTGATGACGTCTCCAGCGCGCTCCAGGATGGGCCCCAGTCCTGCGGCGAAGTCCATGGCCCGGGTGTTGCCGAACACCAGGTCGGCCTCGCTGAAATCGGGAGTGGCTTCTTCCACGGTTGCGCCGAGGCCTTCGAAGACCGCGAGCTGCCGTTCGAGGTGCTCCAGGATCTCAGGGTCCACCGGCACCCCAATGCCAAAGTCCCGTGACCAGCCAATCCGGACCCCGCGCATGTCGGCCTCTAGTCCAGCCTGGAAGGCCTCCGGATCAAGGCCTGCAGGATACGGCACCCGGGGGTCCTCGCCTGCCGTCACGGACATGAACAGGGCAATGTCCTTCACGCTTCGGGCCATGGGACCGGTCCTTCCCAGCCACGCGTAGGCGTTGACGTCGGACGGCATGGGGATCACCGCCGTCGACGGCCTGAAACCCACCACGTTGCAGAATGACGCCGGGATGCGGAGCGAGCCGCCCATGTCGCTGCCGTCGCCGATGCTTTGGACGCGGGAGGCGACGACGGCGGCCACCCCGCCGCTGCTGCCGCCGGCGCTGAGGGTGGGAGCGTACGGGTTGGTGGTGGTCCCGAAGAGGTCGTTGAACGTGTGGGGGCCGGCACCAAACTCGGGAACGTTCGACTTCCCGGTACTGACCACCCCGGCCGCCTTCAGCCGGGCAATGATGAGGTCATCGGTGTCGGGAACAAAGTCACGCAGGGCAAGCGAGCCCTGGGTGGTGCGCATCCCGGCGGTGTTGTTGGTGTCTTTGTGTGTCATGGGCACGCCGTGCAGGGGCGGGAGGTCTGCCCCCGATGCCGTCATTTGGTCCGCGCGGTGGGCCAGGGCCTGGGCACCTTCGGCGTCGAGGGTCACTACTGCGTTGATCACAGGGTTCACATCGGCGATGCGTTCCAGATGGTCGGCCAGGGCTTCGCGCGCAGAAATCTTCTTTTCCCGGATCGCTGCGGAAAGTTCGACGGCGGACAGCTCGCCAATGGTGTCAGGCATGGTGCTCCTTTGCTGGATGTCTACAGCTTGAAGTGTGCCGGGTCACATCCAGTCGCGGAAGTCTGCACCCGACGAAAGCAAGCTATGACGGATTCGGCCTGGATCCCGGCTGATTCCGTCAGCTATTGTGTGTGATCCGGCTCATAGTGAATGGTGTTGGTAACCCCATGGCCGATCTGGTTACTGGGTATGGATTTGCCCCACAGCACCAATGCCGCACAGCGTCGTCCGGTCGCGGACTGGGGGGCTCACACCCGGAGGTTTCCATGCACCAACCCCTGGCACTGCAACCGTTCGCCCCCACCGATTCGACCGACATCATGGCTATCGCCAACAATCCTGTCCTGTGGATCTGCGTGGCCGGCGTCTTCGGCGTCATCATCATCCAATCCGTGATTTTCATGAAGGCTGCCCGACGCGCAGCGCCATCCGTTGAGATGAGTCCGCAGGACATCAAGACCTCGTTCCGTTCCGGTGCAGTCTCCGCAATCGGACCGTCCTTGGCCGTATCACTCGTAGCCATCGCTTTGCTGGGCCTCTTCGGCGCACCGGCTGTGCTCTCCAGAATTGGTTTGATCGGTTCCGCTGCATACGACGTCTCCGCAGCCGGCATCGCCGCAGGCTCCATGGGCGCGAAGCTCGGCGACGCCAGCTACACGCAGAGTGTCTTTGCCGTCGCGTTCTTCGCCATGAGCATCGGTGGTGCCATGTGGATGCTCGCTACCTTGATCCTGACTCCGCTGCTCCGCAAGGGTGATGCCAAGATCCGCTCCGTGAACCCTGCGGCCATGGCTATCGTCCCCGCGGCTGCCCTGATCGGTGCCTTCTCCTGCCTGGGCTTCACCGAACTCCCCAAGTCCGGCGTTCACGTGGTGTCCTTCCTCATCTCCGCCGCAGTCATGGGGTTGTGTCTGCTGCTGGCCAAGAAGCTCGGCAAGAGCTGGCTGCGCGAGTGGGGGCTCGGCTTCTCCATCGTCATCGGGCTGGGCGCCGCCTACCTCGCCGTCGGCGCCTGATCCCCACTCCCCGCCCCTGTCTTTGAGCACGAAAGGAACACCCCGTATGTCTTCCACTACTTCCGCTCCCATCACCACCGCCAGCAACTCCTCCATGGCTGAGTTCGGCCGCACCACATCCCGCTGGGGTCAGATCACCATGATCTGTGGCCTGCTGATCTCGGTAGCCGGTCCACTGTTCCTTGTCTTCACCAGTGGCCTGGACATCGGCGCCGCACAGCTCTGGATCGCCTTCGCTGCGGTGGCCGCAACTTTCGGCATCATCTGGATCGTGGAGCCACTGACGTACTACCCGATCCTCGGGCCCGCCGCGATGTATCAAGCCTTCATGATCGGCAACATCTCCAACAAGCTCCTTCCGGCCGCTCTGATCGCGCAAACCAACATCGGTGCCAAGCCAGGCAGCAAGCGCGCCGAGCTGGCCGCCGTCGTCGCCATCTGCGGGGCCGCAGCAGTCCACTTGATCTCGCTTGCGATCTTCGTAGGGCTTCTGGGGAGCTGGCTGATCAGCGTCATCCCGCCGTCGGTGCTGCTGGTGACCCGCCTGTATGTGCTGCCCGCCGTTCTTGGCGCAGTGCTGGTACAGGCCATCGTGTCCATGAAGCAGCCCCGCACCACGGTGTTCGCGCTGGTGGTCTCGGCCGTCGTCGTGTTTGTTGTGCTGCCCCTGGCGCCGTCGCTCGCCATGGTGTCCACCGCGATCGCCGTGCTGGGCACCATCCTGCTGGCATGGTTCTTCCGGGGTAAGACCACCATCACCGAAGCGAAGCCGATCCACATCGAGTAGCCGGCCCCAACGCCTCCCCAGCACCCACGACCACCAGGAAGACAGGCCCATGACCCACACCGCCACAGCCCTCCACCTCGACGCCCAACAAACCTCCAAACTGCATTCCCTGTACCGGCACCTCCACGCACATCCGGAACTGTCCATGCAGGAGTTCGCCACGGCCTCCCTCATCGAGGAACAACTGGACGGTTTGGGGATTGAGCACTTCCGCTGCGGCGGCACGGGAGTCGTAGGTGTTCTGAGGAACGGTGACGGTCCCGTGGTGGCGTTCCGCGCCGATTCGGATGGCTTGCCCATCGAGGAAGCCACCGGGCTGGACTATGCCAGCACGGATACCGGCACCCTTCCAGACGGTACGGTGGTCCCCGTCATGCACGGCTGCGGCCATGACACGCACGTGGCCAGCCTGCTGGGCGCCGCCGAAGTGCTGGCAGGGAATCCGGATGCTTGGTCCGGAACCCTGGTGCTGATCTTCCAGCCGGGCGAAGAGACTGCCGCCGGCGCGCTCGCGATGCTCCACGACGGTCTGTGGGACAAGGCGCCGCGGCCGGAGGTGGTCTTCGGGCAGCATGTCATGCCTCGGCCGGTGGGTACTGTTGCGATTTCCAGCGGGCCGGTGGCTGCCATGGCGGATTCGCTGCGGGTCACCGTGCACGGCCAGCAGTCGCACGGTTCCCAGCCGCAGGATTCCATCGATCCCATCGTCATGGCCGCGCACATGGTCACGAGGCTCCAGGGGATAGTGTCCCGCGAGCTGGATCCGCGCAAGTCCGCCGTCGTCACCGTGGGAACCTTCCACGCGGGACTCAAGGAGAACATCATCCCGGCCTCGGCCGAGTTCACTCTCAACATCCGCACCTTCGACGACGACGTCCGCGGCCAGGTCCTCTCTGCCGTTCGCCGCATCATCGAGGCCGAGGCCGCTGCGTCGGGGGCGCCCGCGCCGGTCATCGAGGAAATGTACCGCTTCCCGCAGTGCTTCAACGATCCCGACGCCGTCCTTCCCGTCATCGAGGCACTGCGGCTGGCGTTGGGGGCTGAGGCAGTGGAAATCACCCCGCCGATGATGGGCAGCGAAGACTTCGGGCACCTGGGCACCGCGATCGGAGTGCCGTCCGTGTTCTGGATGTTCGGTGGCACGCCTGCCTCCGGGCATAAAGGACCCGGTCCCGTCCCCGTCAACCACTCGCCGTTCTTCGCACCCGAGCTGGAAGGTGCTCTGGCCGGGGGAGTCTCGGCCGCCGTCGCCGTGATGATATCCCGGCTGGGTGAGCATCGCGGGTGAGGACCTGTGTGGCGCTTGCCGGCCGCCCATCGCTGACCCCTGACATAATCGTGGGGACTCAACTGGGGGAACTACGTGAAGATTGTTCTGTACATCGTGTGGATGCTGTTCGTTGCGGGCGTCATCTGGGCCTTGGTCCGCAGCTACCGGAAATCCCGCGAGAAGGAAAAGCTGATCACCACCTGGCCCAAAGCCCTGGCCACAGTGACCGGGAGCCGGGCCGGGTGGACAAGTGGAGTAGGCAACAGCAGCCGCAACCGGCGCTTCTGGCCCCGCTATGAATTCCGTGACCCGCGTGGGGTGGTCTACTTGGGGGAATCCGAGGTGTCTTTGGCGAATGAGCCCTTGCCAGGCTCGCCGCTCCAGGTGGCATACAACCCGGAGGATCCCAACCAGTCGTTCCAGCCGGTAAAGGAGTCCCGACTGCTTATCGGCTGCCTGGCACCAGTCTTTGGACTGTTGGCCCTTGGCTCATTCTGGTTTATTGGCGTCTTCCCGCTGGGGTGAAGCCGGGCAAGCAAAAACCCCGCTGGTTCAACGAACCAGCGGGGTTTTTCTCTGAGCTTCCTATCAGAATCGAACTGATGACCTTTTCATTACGAGTGAAACGCTCTACCGACTGAGCTAAGGAAGCACCGCGTTCATCACCGGTTTCCCGGGCGATCACGCAAGACATAACTGTAATAGAGGCACCGTACCCGGGTCAAAACGAGCGCGGCGGCGGCCGTTGCGGGGATGTTCACCCCTGCGTCGGGCCGGGTTCAGGCAGGCGTTTCCCGGCCGCCGGAAGCTGGGGAATCAACTGTGGCGGGCTGCACCCGTTACACGGACAAGCCGAAGGAGCCGCCCAATGACCGGGGACGCATTGAAAAGGGACGCCAGCCACACTTCCAACCGACTGAGGCTGGCGGTGGTGGACATGGTGGGCACCACCATCACCGATGATGGCCGCACGGAGCGGGCCATGTCCCGGGCGCTGGTAGAGCACGGCATCGAACCCGGCAGCAGCAGGTTCGAGAGCATGTTGGGTTACGCCCGCGACACCATGGGCTTTTCGAAGCTGACCGTGTTCAGCCACCTTTTCGACGACGCAGAGGTTTCAGCCAGCGCCAACAAGGTCTTTGAGAAGGCGTACGACCAAATGATCGACGACGGCGGTGTCCGCGCGGTTCCGGGCGCGGAGGACGCCATCCTGTGGATGCGTGAGTCCGGCATGCGGGTGTGCCTGGCCACCGGCTTCGGCCGCCACACGCAGAACATGGTGCTGGAATCCCTGGGCTGGATGGGCTTGGCAGACCTCAGCCTGTGCCCTGCCGACGCCGGACGTGGACGGCCTTACCCGGACATGATCCTGACTGCCGTGCTCGCCCTGGACCTTGACGACGTCCGCGAAGTAGCGGTGGTCGGCGATACGAGCTCGGACATGTTGTCGGGCATCCGTTCAGGTGCCTCCCTCATCGCCGGCGTGCTGACGGGCTCGCACTCCGAGGCGACGCTACGCGCAGCCGGCGCCACGGTCGTGGTGGATTCCATCAAGCAACTCCCACTGCTGGTGGAGAAGCGCGAAGCCAGGCATCTTTAGCACATGAGGCCGTCCTGCGGCAGCTTGCCATCAACAAAGTACTCGTCGACGGCGGTGCTGACGCAGGAGTTCGACCGGCCGTAGGCGGTGTGCCCCTCACCTTCCCAGGTGACCAGTGAGGCGTTTTCCAACTGCTTGCGCAGCGACTGGGACCACTCGAGGGGAGTGGCGGGGTCGCCGGTGGTGCCCACCACCACGATGGGAGCGGACCCGTTGTATTCAACAGGTGCAGGCGTCCGGGTGTTCTTGTACGGCCAGTCCTTGCAGTTGACTCCGCCGTAGGCAAAGAAAGAACCGAACGTGGGGGAGTCCTGGATCAGGCGGGCTTCCTCGGCCCGCATGCCCGCGGTGTCAGTGACCATGGGGTAGTCCAGGCAGTTGATGGCTTGGAACGCGAAGGCGGAGTTGGAGCTGTAGCTGCCGTCGGCCTCACGGTCAGCGCCGAGGTCGGCAAGCCGCATCATCTGCGACACATCCCCGGAAAACGCACTTTCCAGTGCCTGTGTAAGGGCGGGCCAGCTTTGGTCGTTGTACAGCGGCAGGATCAGCCCGTTGACGAAGTCATTGCTGGTCACCAAACGGCCGTCCTTGGCGGTCTGGGGGTTCTGGTCCACGGCGTTGATGAGGTCCCTGATCTCCTGGACGCCGTTATCTACGGATCCACTGAGCGGGCACTGGTTCTGGCCTTGGCAACTGGCCACGTAGGTACGGATCGCCCGTTCGAACGCCCGTGCTTGTCCGGCAGTCAGTTCCTCGTTGCTGATGGACGGATCCACGGCACCATCCAAGACAAGACGGCCCACGTTGTCCGGGAAGAGGGCAGCGTAAGTGGATCCCAGGAAGGTGCCGTAGGAGAAGCCCAGGTAGTTGAGCTTGGCGTCGTTGAGCACGGCGCGAAGGACATCCAGGTCCTTGGCCGCGCTGACGGTATCGATATGCCCCAGGACATCCCCGGTCTGCTCTGAGCACTGCTCAGCGAAGGACTTGTTGAAGGCCAGTGCGGCTTCCAGTCCTTCGTCGGTGTTCTTCCGGAACACTTTTTCGCGGGCAGCATCACGTTCGGCGTCTGTCATGCAGGTGACGGGAGCGGAGCGTTTCACGCCGCGGGGATCAAAGCCCACCAGATCGAAGTTGTTCTTCAGCTTTTCGGTGAAATTGGTGTTGCCTGCATCCTTGATGTAATCCACCCCGGAGCCGCCCGGGCCGCCGGGGTTGACCAGGATTGATCCCTGCTTGTTGCCGGTGCTGGGCAACTTGATGACGGAGAGCGTGATTTCACCGGACCCCGGGTTGGCGTAGTCCTTGGGCACCTGGACTTTGCCGCACTGGAAGCCATTCTCGCAAGAACTCCACTCCACCGGCTGCGAGTAGAACTTCTCCAGGCCCTTGGGCGCCGAGGCTGCTATGGAGGGATCCACAGTGCTGGTGGAGGGCTTGGCAGTGGGGGCCGGCAGGAACGGCACAGTGCAGGCGCTCAGCACCAGAGCGGCAGCTACGGCAACACAGGCAGCCACGAAGCCGCGACGGGCCCCACGCTGGGCGGACCGGTCCCTTGAAGGGGCACCGGCGGGCCGGCGGGGTGCGGACGTCATGGGTTCTCCTATTGCTGGATGAGGCTCGTGGCCATGGACTCGACCGCCAACAGGGGAGCCACGTTGGTGGTGGTGATTCGGACACGGGCTTTGTTGATGGCGTCCATCCGGGCCAGGGTGGTTTCCGGGGTTGAACTGCCGGCGTAGTCTTCCAGTTCGCTCTTGAGCTCAACGTTGACCAGTTCCACCGCGTTCCCCAACTGAATGATCAGTACGTCCCGGTAGAAGGACAACAGATCCGTCAGAGTGCGGTCCAGAGAGTCGGTGATGGACCGCTTGGCCCGCCTTTTCTGGTCGTCCTCAAGCTGCTTGACCTGGCTGCGCATGGAGGGCGGCAACGTGCCGGACTCGGGGGCGCCGAGGCTTGCCAACAGGGCAATTTTTTCTGCCGCATCGCGCTCGTCATTGGAGCTGTTGGCTTCTTCAGTGGCGATTTTCACCAGCTTCTCGGCCATCATCACAGCAGCAGTGACGCCGCGGAGGCCCAGGGGAATCCGTACGGTATCCAGACGCCGCTGCCTGGCGTCGGAGTCGCGCGCAAGCCGCCGGGCAATACCGATGTGGCTCTGCGCAGCACGTGCCGCGCGGTCAGCGAGTTGGCGTTCGACGCCGTCGCGCCTGACCAGGAGATCGGCGACGTCGGAAGCCGGCGGAAGCCGAAGGCTCACCGGACGGCACCGGGAACGGATGGTGACCAGGACGTCGGCGGGGGAGGGGGCACACAACATCCAGATGGTGCGGGGCGTGGGTTCCTCGATCGCCTTCAACAGGACGTTGGTGGTCCGCTCGGCCATGCGGTCCGCGTCCTCCACCACGATGATCCGCCACCGGCCAGTGGCAGGCCGGTCACCTGCTTTGGAGACCAGTGCACGGGCCTCGTCAATGGTGATGGTGACTTTCTCGGTCCGCACAAACGTCACATCGGAGTGGGTCTCGCCGAGAATCGTGTGGCAGGCCGCGCAGTCACCGCAACCGCGAAGGGAGACGTCGTCCTGCTCGCAGTTCAGCGCAGCAGCGAAGGCCTTGGCCGCGTTGGAACGGCCGGATCCCGGAGGACCGGTGAACAACCAGGCATGGGTCAGGCCGGTTTCGCCCTGCGCCGCCTGTTTCAATTGCGCTACAACGGGTGCCTGCCCTTGGAGGTCGTCCCAGACACTCACGGACGGTCGCCCGCAACCCGTTCGGCCAGCAAGGACTCCACCCGCTCCAGGATCTGGGCGGCGAGGGCCTCAACGTCGGCATTGGCCGGGAGGACCAGGTAGCTCGACGGTGCAGCCTCGGCGAGTTCCAGGAAAGCATGGCGGATGGCGGAGTGGAAAGCATCAGGCTCGGACTCCAGCCTGTCCTCCGCGGCGTCCCCGGCAGTCCGGCGCCGGCGGCCATCTGAGGGATCGACGTCGAGCAGTACGGTCAGGTCCGGGCTCAGGCTTTCCGTGGCCCACTGGTTGAGCGTCAAGACACCCTCGGCACCCAAGCCGCGTCCGGCACCCTGATAGGCCACTGATGAGTCGATGTAGCGGTCAGTGATGACCACCATTCCCTCGGCCAGCGCAGGGCGGATCACCTGGCTCGCGTGGGCGGCCCGGGCCGCAGCAAACATGAGCGCTTCCGTGCGGGCATCGATGGTTCCGTGTCCATGGTCCAGGACCAGGGAACGCAATTTCTCGCCAATGGGGGTGCCCCCGGGTTCCCGTGTGCGCAGCACGGAACGTCCCCGCGACTGAAGGGCGTCAGCGAGCCGGGCTGCCTGCGTGGACTTGCCCGCTCCGTCCCCGCCTTCGAAGGCGATAAATAGACCTGGGCTCTGAATACTCACGCGTCTAGCCTACCGAGCTTCACTGACATCAAGACGCGTAACGCCTTTCATCCACAGCCTCGCCCGCCACTAGGCTGAAACCATGAGCCTTTCCGATCAGCACGCCGCCGATTTGTCTCCGGAAACCGTTGTAGTTGCTGCCGGACGCCCCGAACGCGCCCACGATGAGCCGGTGAATCCGCCCATCGTCCTGTCCTCCACATACTTCGGCACGGGTTCATTAGGCGACGGGGACCGCGGCTACGGACGGTACGCCAACCCCACATGGGACCCGTTCGAGGACGCACTCGCCAAGCTGGAGGGCGCTACCCTCCCGGGCCTGCTGTATGCCTCCGGACTCGCAGCCGTCAGTTCCGCGCTGTCCCTCGTTCCCGCCGGCGGCGTAGTTGTCATGCCGTCCCACAGCTACGCAGGTTCCCTGGTCATGGCCACGGAGTTGGCCGAGAAGGGTTTCCTGGAGCTGCGCACGGTGGACATCACGGACACGGATGCCGTGAAGGCCCTCATCAGCCCGGACAAAGGCAAGAAGGCCGATCTCCTCTGGCTGGAGAGCCCCACCAACCCCATGCTCGGAATCGCCGATATCCGCGCACTGACCGACGCCGCGCACGCAGCGGGCGCAATCGTGGTCACGGACAACACTTTCTCCACGCCCCTGGTGCAGCAACCGCTCAGCCTGGGTTCCGACGTCGTACTTCACTCGGTGACCAAATACCTGGCCGGACATTCGGACGTCGTCCTTGGCGCGCTGGTGACCTCCAACCCGGAGCTGCGTGCCACGCTGCTGCACCACCGCATCATCCATGGTGGAATCGCCGGCCCGTTCGAAGCCTGGCTGGCGTTGCGTGGCCTGCGCACGCTGGCGCTGCGGATTGAGCGCTCGCAGGCGTCCGCGGCAACCCTTGCCGAACGCCTCAGCAGCCACCCCCGGGTAGAAAGCATCCGCTACCCGGGCCTGCCCACCGATCCCGGACACGAGCGCGCCAAGGTACAGATGAAGGGCTTCGGCTCCATCCTGTGCATCCAGATTGCCGGAGACGAACACCGCACCGGTGCCGACGCTGCGGATGAACTGGTCCGTGCGCTGCAGCTGTGGCTGCCCGCAACGTCGCTGGGTGGCGTCGAGTCACTGATTGAACGTCGACGCCGCCACACAGCCGAGCCACTCAGCGTTCCAGAGAACCTGGTCCGCTTGAGCGTCGGAATCGAAAACGTGGAAGACCTTTGGTCCGACCTTGAGCAAGCGCTGAAGTCGCTGGACGGCTAGGCTAAAGGGCGTGGACGGAAAACTCTTGATTGCCTTTGTCACCAGCGGGGTCTACTTGATCCTTGGCCTGGTGGCCCTCGCCCTGGAAGTGTGGGCCTTCGCTGACTGCCTGCGCCACCGCCCGACGCTCTTCGTGGCCGCTTCCAAGCGGACCAAGACGTTCTGGACTGCCCTCACTGGCATTGCTTTTGCCATCGGCGCACTGACGGTCTTCACCGGCGGAAACGGCTTGGGCCTCTTCGGCATCGCTGCTGTCACCGCAGCCTGCGTATACCTCGCCGATGTCCGTCCTGCCCTGCGCGAGGCCGGCAGCGGCGGCAACCGCAACGTCGGCCCTTACGGTCCCTGGTAGGCACTGCCCCTGATAAGCGCTGCAGGAAAGCGTTACCTGGGCGCCACGGCGTCCCACGCCACTGTCACTTCACCGAGGCGCCACCGCGCCGGTCCGTCCTGAAGCGGCCACCCGGCGTCGCGCAATGAACGGCACATACCTGTCCACCGTTGCCGGTTTCCGAACGACGCCAAGGGTGCCGCCTCCAGCCAGGCCTTGTCCATCGCCTGCAGGAACGCGTGAATTGGTTCGCCGGGAACATTCCGGTGAATCAGGGCTTTTGGCAGTCGCTCAGCGATCTCCGAGGGCAGCTCGAAACTGCCGAACCGTACCGAAAAACTAAGGCTCAACGGGCGCTGGGAATCCAATGCCACCCACGTCACCCGGCGGCCGATCTCATCACACGTACCGTCAATGAACAGGCCCCCCGGCGCCAGCCGCGACTGCACCAGCCGCCAAATCCCGGCAACGTCGGCTTCCTCGTATTGGCGCAGCACGTTGAAGGCACGGACCAGCACTGGATTTCCGGGCACGGGAACCTCAAAGCCCCCAACGTGGAAGCTCAGGCCGGGCCGCTCCAGTGCTTTGGCGGTCCTGACGCGCTCCGGTTCGATCTCGATGCCGCAGACGCGCACGTCAGGCCTTACGGCCTGCAGGCGTTCGAAAAGTTCGACGGCGGTGGTCGGCGATGCGCCATATCCCAGGTCCACCACTAAAGGCTCGACGGCGGCGCGGAGCCGCCACGCCTGCGGCCCGGCCAGCCAACGGTCCAAGCGGCGCATGCGGTTGGGATTCGTGGTGCCGCGGGTGATGTTTCCGACAGGCTTTCCGCCCCGACTGCGGGGAGAGCCCACCCGTTCCGCTTTTTGCACCACGGCCACCACTTTATCTCGCGCGGACGTAATGCCGGGCAGGCAATGGAGCCGCTCAGCTAGGATGAAAACCATGACTTACAAGCTGATTCTGCTGCGCCACGGCCACAGCGACTGGAACGCCAAGAACCTGTTCACCGGTTGGGTGGACGTTGACCTGAACGATCAAGGCCGCCAAGAAGCAGTGCGCGGTGGAGAGCTCCTGGTTGAGAACAACATCCTCCCGGACGTCCTCTACACCTCGCTCCTGAAGCGTGCCATCAACACCGCCAACATGGCGCTGGACAAGGCCAACCGCGGCTGGATCCCGGTCAAGCGCGACTGGCGCCTCAATGAGCGCCACTACGGCGCCCTGCAGGGCAAGGACAAAGCCCAGACCCTGGCCGAGTTCGGTGAAGAGCAGTTCATGGAATGGCGCCGCAGCTACGACACCCCGCCGCCGCCCCTGTCCGACGACAGCGAATTCTCCCAGGCACACGATCCCCGCTACGCGGACCTCGGCGACGCCCTCCCGCGCACCGAGTGCCTCAAGGATGTCCTGGTCCGTCTGCTCCCTTACTGGGAATCGGACATCAAGGAAGACCTCAAGGCCGGCAAGACCGTCTTGGTCACCGCGCATGGCAACTCGCTGCGCGCGCTGGTCAAGCACTTGGACGGCGTCAGCGACGAAGCCATTGCCGGCCTGAACATCCCCACGGGCATCCCGCTGGTGTATGAACTGGACGAGGACTTCCAGCCCATCAACCCCGGCGGAACGTACCTGGACCCCGACGCCGCTGCCCAAGCCATCCTCGCGGTAGCCAACCAGGGCAAAAAATGACGCTGTAGTTACACCAACGACGGCGGCCGGTCACCTCAGGTGACCGGCCGCCGTCGTTGTTTCTGCGGTATGAAAAGGGCTAGAAGCCCTCAGGCTGCCATTCGCCCGTCACCAGGTAGGTGACCTTCCGGGCAACGGAGACGCCGTGATCGGCGAAGCGCTCGAAGTAGCGGCTGGCCAAGGCGACGTCCACGGTGGTGGACGGGCTTTCGCTCCACTCCGGGGCGGCGATGGCCTTGAAGACGCTGAGGTGGAGGTCGTCCACGGCGATGTTGATCTTGAGGATGTCGCGGGCCACCTCGAGGTCGCGGGTCTCAAGGAGTTCGATCACCTTGGCGGTGATCTCGATGTCGTGCTGCGCCATGGCCTTGAAGGTCTGGGTCAGTGACGCGGGGATCACGGTGGCCGGGTAGCGCAGGCGCGCCAGCTGGGCTACGTGGCGGGCGAGGTCACCCATGCGTTCCAGCGACGCACTCATGCGCAACGAACCTACGATCATACGGAGGTCGCTGGCCACGGGGCCCTGCAAGGCAAGGATGTCGATGGCGCGCTCGTCGAGGCTGTTCTGCAGGAAGTCGATCCGTGCGTCTGCCGCGATGACGTCCTGGGCAAGATCCACATCTGCGCCTTCGAAGGACGTTGTTGCCTTCGTGATTGCTTCGTGAACCAGCTTGGAGATCTCGATGAGGTCGTCACCTACCTGGGTGAGCTCCTCCTGAAAAACCTTGCGCACTAAGGCGTCCTTTCCTTGGAAATCCGGTTCCCTCGATGCGGGCCGGACTTCAAAACCATTGGCAGTCCAACCAGTAACTGTGTCAGGACCCAGTGAACTGTTCGGCACCTTTAGATGAACGTTAGTTGAACCGTCCGTGTTTGGCGCCGGATCACTGCTTGCCCGTCTTTCCACAGCATAAGCTGGAGCCGTGGATCCATTGCTCATAGGTGTCGTCGCCGGCCTCGTTGGCCTGTCGTTGGGCGTCTTTGGCATGCTCGCGTTCAGGATCAGCGAGCGGCAGCGGAGCATCGTGGACCTGGACGTTACCGAGCCCCGCCTTCCTGACGGGGCCGCGGAGGTGCTTGCCGTCGTCGGGCGTGCGTTCGTTGTGGTGGACGTGATCGACGGCGTGGTGCGCGCCAGTCCCGCTGCGTACGCCTACGGTCTGGTCCGCGGACATACTGTGGTGCACAAACAACTCTTGGACATGACTGCCAAAGTCCGCCGCGACGGCGTGATCCTGGAGCAACAGTACGAGCTTCCCCGGGGTCCATTGGGCAAGGGCACCATCGTGGTGCAGGTGCGGGCCGCCATGCTGGGCCAGGAATACATCGTGCTCCTCGCGGACGACCGCACGGAAATCACCCGCACCGAAGAGATCCGCAACGACTTCGTGGCCAACGTGTCCCACGAGCTCAAGACTCCCGTCGGCGCGATCTCGCTCCTGGCTGAAGCCCTGGAAGCCTCGCCGGATGACGAGGAAGCCGTACGCCGCTTCGCCAAGCGCATGCACAAGGAATCCGGCAGGCTCGCAGCCCTGGTGCAGGACATCATCGAACTCTCCCGCCTGCAGGGCGCCAACGTCGCCCAGCAAGGGCACACTGTGGACATCAACACCGTGATCACCGAGGCAGTGGATCGCTCGCAGCTGCCGGCGGAGAGCAAGAACATCCAGATCGTGGTGGGCGGCCACTCAGACTCACTGGTCTTCGGCGACCGGGACCTGCTGGTGACTGCGCTGCGCAACCTGATCGACAACGCCATCCGCTACTCGCCCGAAAACACGCGGGTGGGAGTGGGCATCCGAACCCGGGAGGGCGTAGTCGCCATCTCCGTGACGGACCAGGGCGAGGGCCTGACGCCCGAGGATCAGGAACGCGTCTTTGAACGCTTCTACCGCGTCGACGCCGCACGTTCACGGCACACAGGCGGCACCGGTCTTGGCCTGAGCATCGTCAAGCACGTAGTCTCCAACCACGGCGGCGAGGTGACCGTCTGGTCCCAGCCCGGCCAGGGATCCACGTTCACCATCCGCCTGCCCGAGATGGAAGGCCAGGACGACGACGACGCCCTGCCGGCTCCCGCTGCTGCAGCGGACGCGCCCGGGGAACGACGTAAGGCGCCTGCCGCCGCCGTCGAAACCCGCCAGGCGGTTCACCAAGCCAACAATGCGATTCAACAAACCGCTGTCGCGGGTACACCCCGGATCGCGGGTCAACAAGGGGGCGCCAGCGGCGCCCAAGAGCAAGGAGCCAGCGCTTGAGCCGGATTTTGATTGTGGAGGACGAAGAGTCCTTCAGCGACCCCCTGTCCTATCTCCTGGGCAAAGAGGGCTTTGACGTCGAGGTAGTGGACAACGGCAGCGATGCCCTGGTGGAGTTCGACCGGAACGGTGCGGACCTGGTCCTCCTGGACCTGCAACTGCCAGGAACTCCGGGAACGGAGGTGTGTCGTCAGCTGCGCCAGCGATCCAGCGTGCCCGTCATCATGTTGACGGCCAAGGACTCGGAGATCGACAAGGTAGTTGGCCTGGAACTCGGCGCCGACGACTACGTCACCAAGCCCTACTCTTCCCGCGAGCTCGTGGCCCGTGTCCGTGCGGTCCTTCGCCGCCAGGGCGAGCCGGAGGAACTCATCACGTCCACCGTGCAGGCTGGTCCTGTCCGCATGGACATTGAACGGCACGTGGTCAGCGTCAACGGCGAACAGGTGTCGCTGCCGCTGAAGGAGTTCGAGCTGCTGGAGATGCTGCTCCGCAACTCGGGCCGGGTGTTGACGCGCGGCCAGTTGATTGATCGTGTGTGGGGTTCGGATTACGTTGGCGACACCAAGACGCTCGACGTTCACGTGAAGCGCCTCCGCAGCAAGATTGAGCCCGATCCCTCAGCACCCCGCTACCTGGTGACGGTGCGTGGGCTTGGCTACAAGTTCGAGCCGTAAAGACTTCGCGGCAATAGCAGCGGTAATGACAAAGGAAGGGTCCCGCCTCGGCGGGACCCTTCCTTTGTTGTATGGCTTGTAGCGTGCTGCCTGCTAGTGGCCGGCTGCTGCAGACTCGGTGGACGTCGACGTCGACGTCGGCGTTGCCGTAGGGGTCGGTGTGCTGGGCAGGTACTTGCGGTACTCGGCCAGCGTGCCGTCAACCACCGGAACGTTGATCGTGGCGGAGTCCGAACCGTTGCGGATGGTGACCGGAGTCAGCCCACCGGGGATCACGCCCGCGGTGCTCAGGATGGCGGCGTCCGTGGTGTCGTTCAAGAACGTTTCCGAGTTCGCCTTGACGGGAACCTCGGTCTGGGCGCCGTTCGCACCGCTGATGGTGAGCGTCGCGTCCGTGCTGGACTGGTTGAACACAGCACCGATCACACGGCCGGGCTCGTTCTCACCGGAGGCAACAATCAGGATGTTGCGCAACTGCAACTGACCGAGATCAGCTTTGATCCCGTCCGATGCCGAGTACTGGTGGGTAGTCTGCTGGGCGTTGACGAATCCGCAGCCGGTGACGGACAGAAGACCGACGCCGATTGCAGCCGCCGCAATTGCCAGCTTGCCGCGCTGGACAGGGTTCATCGCAGTATTGCGCACGACACCTACTCCTCAAGAGTCATTGGAACACTTTTCAGCCATAGCCTATCGGCAAACCCGCCAAAAAAAGGATTCGGGAGGCCATTATGGCGCCGGCGCGGGAGGAGATCTTGGTCGCACGTTGCTTGCTCGAAGCATCTTTCCCGGATTACGTCAAGACCATGGAGGAAGTCGTTTAAGGCCTTTTTCCCTGTATTGGCGCGGTAGAACGGCCTGCTGGGTGCCAGTCGTATGCCTTAATCGTGATAGACTAATCTGCGGGAAAGGGGAAAGTCCACATGGTTTTTGAGGTCGGCGAGACAGTAGTTTACCCTCACCACGGTGCAGCAAAAATTGAGGAAATCAAGATGCGCACCATCAAGGGCGAAGAGAAGATGTATCTCAAGCTCAAGGTGGCTCAGGGTGATCTGACCATTGAAGTTCCAGCAGAGAACGTTGACCTTGTTGGGGTCCGGGACGTAGTGGGCAAAGAAGGCTTGGAGCACGTATTTGACGTTCTCCGCGCCGAGTTCACTGAAGAGCCTACCAACTGGTCACGTCGTTACAAGGCGAACCTGGAGAAGCTTGCTTCAGGCGATGTCATCAAGGTGGCGGAGGTCGTTCGCGATCTTTGGCGTCGTGATCACGATCGCGGCCTTTCCGCAGGCGAGAAGCGGATGCTGGCCAAGGCGCGGCAGATTCTGATTTCAGAACTGGCCCTGGCTGAGAAGACCGACGAAGAGAAGGCTGCAAGCGTTCTTGACGAGGTCTTGGCTTCCTAAGAATTGAGCCCCGGTGGTGCGAAAGCGCCGCCGGGTTTCTTTTTGCCCAAATACGGTCGGAGGTACTTGAACATCAAGTATCTTCAAGTACTTCCAAGTAACCTTGGGCGCATGAGTAATCCTTCCAAGCGCGCCGTTACGGCCGTGATCGTGGTTGCCGCCGGTTCCGGTGAGCGCCTCGGCTACGGCATGCCCAAAGCCCAGGTTCCGCTGGGCGGCGAAGCCATCCTGATGCATGCCCTCCGCGGGGTGGTCGCTGCGGACGTCGCACGCCAGATCTGCATTGCGGTGCCTCAAGGCGACACGGAGCTCCGCGAACTGATCGCCGACTTCACCATTGACCTGGTGGATGGCGGCCCGGAAATCTCAGTGGTCGACGGCGGAACATCCCGCGCGGATTCAGTCCGCGCTGCTTTGGCTGCTCTGGAGGACGGCACGGAATTCGTCCTCGTGCACGATGCCGCCCGCGCACTGGCCCCTGAGCGCGTTTTTCAGCGGGTAGCCGACGCCTTGGCCTCCGGCGCGAAAGCCGTCATTCCCGCCATGCCGGTGGTGGACACCATCAAGACCGTCGCCGAGACGACGGGCACGGACTCGTCCATTGCACCGGAGCTAGTCACGGGAACGGCGCCGCGCGAACACCTCAGGGCCGTGCAGACGCCGCAAGGCTTCGAGCTGGCCACCCTGCGCCGCGCCCACGAGGCTGCTGAATTCTTTGACGACAAGCAAGCCGCAGCCGTGACGGACGACGCGATGCTGGTGGAGCTGGTGGGCGTTCCGGTCCACGCCGTCCGCGGGGCCAGCCAGTCCCTCAAGATCACCACTCCGCTGGACCTCATCATCGCTGAAGGCCTCCTGGAAGGTCCGCTGGGGATTCGCTGGGTGGAGGGCTGATGACTTTGAGCCAGGACATGATCCTGCCCCGCACCGGTGTTGGCATCGACGTGCACGCTTTCGCCCCCGCCGACGACCCCCAGCCGCTGTGGTTGGGCGGGCTGTTTTGGGAAGGCGAACAAGGACTTTCCGGGCATTCGGATGGCGATTGCGTGGCCCACGCGGCAGCCGACGCGCTCTTCTCCGCCTGCGGGATCGGCGATCTCGGCACGCACTTCGGTACGGACCGGCCCGAGTTCGCTGGCGCCTCCGGAGTCAAACTCCTGGGTGAAGCGGCCCGCATCGTTCGCGCGGCCGGCTTCGAGATCGGCAACGTTGCAGTGCAGTTCGTGGCCAACCGTCCCAAGTTCGGCCCCCGCCGGGAAGAATCCCAGGAGGTCCTGACCGAGGCCGCGGGCGCGCCTGTCAGCGTCACGGCCACTACAAGCGACGGCCTCGGCTTCACCGGCCGTGGCGAAGGAATTTCCGCTGTTGCCACCGCACTTGTGTACCCGGTCACCGGGCATAAGGTACAGGCGTCCGAGCCGGGTCCCGCGAAAGGTGCGCCGCATGCATAAGCCACGTACCGGCGTCGTGCGTTCCGCAGTGGCGCTGTCCGCGGGCCTTGCCGCTGGGATCCTGCTGGGCGGTTGTGCGGGGACACCGAAGATGGACGTGGCGGCCAGCTGCGAATTCCTGAACAACGACACCTTCAAGCCTAACGGCAACCAACAGCAGCAGTCCAAACAGATCGCCGCGCACTATCACGAGATCGCTGACAAGCTGGCTCCGGAGATCGGCAACCCGATCAAAGACATGGCGGCGATCATGGACGAAGCTGCCGCTTCATCGCTTGGCGCAGCCACCAAGGACCAGCAGGAGAAGCTCACGGTCCAGTTCAATAAGATCGGCGAATACTGCAAGTAGGCAGGTCACGCCGCGTCATCGGCTAATCTGGAGCGGTGACCCTGCGCTTCTATGACACCGCCTCCGCCGAAGTCCGCGACTTCGTTCCCCTCGAAGACGGCAAGGCCAGCGTGTACTACTGCGGGGCCACCGTTCAAGGAATGCCGCATGTGGGCCACGTCAGGTCGGCCATTGCCTTCGACCAGCTGACCCGCTGGCTTGAATTCCGTGGCCTCCGCGTCACTGTGGTGCGGAATGTCACGGACATCGACGACAAAATCCTTGCCAAGTCCGCCCAGTCCTTCGGGCCGGACTGGGACGCCGAACCCAGCGCGCACCAAGCTGAAGAGTGGTGGGCGTTGGCCTACCGCTACGAGCAGGAGTTCGAGGACGCCTACGACTCCTTGGGGGTCCAGCGGCCAACCTACGAGCCCCGCGCCACCGGCCACATCCCGGAAATGCACGCGCTCATCCAGCGCCTCATCGACCGCGGCCATGCCTACCCCGCGCTGGACGATTCCGGCGATGTCTACTTTGATGTCCGCTCCTGGAGCAAGTACGGCTCGCTGACGCGGCAAAATATCGATGACATGCAGGGAGCCCCCGACGCCGACCCGCGCGGCAAGCGCGACCCGAGGGACTTCGCGCTGTGGAAGGGATTCAAAGACGGCGAGCCCGTCACCGCCAAGTGGGAGTCTCCCTGGGGTGCGGGACGTCCCGGCTGGCACCTCGAATGCTCTGCAATGGTCACCAAATACCTTGGCCACCGGTTCGACATCCACGGTGGGGGACTGGATCTTCGTTTCCCGCACCACGAGAACGAGATGGCCCAGTCCCAGGCTGCCGGCGACGGGTTCGCCAACTTCTGGATGCATAACGGCATGGTCACCTTCGAGGGCGAAAAGATGTCCAAGTCCATCGGCAACACGGTGAGCCCTGCCGAAATGCTGGAGCTCGCATCGCCCCGCGTGGTCCGCTACTACCTGGGTCAGGCGCACTATCGATCCATCCTGGATTACCGGCCCACCTCGCTGCAGGAGGCTGCGGCCGCCGTCGAGCGTATTGACGGTTTCATTGCCAAAGCGTCGGCCAGGATCAGCGGCGGCTCCTCCTCGGAGGTAGCACCGCAGGCCAACATGCCGGCTGCTTTCATTGCCGCCATGGATGACGACCTCAACGTTCCGCAAGCCCTGGGCGTGCTCCACGAGACCGTCCGGGCGGGCAACACTGCGCTGGCATCCGGCGACCTCGATGCCTCCAAGGCTGCCCTCTACAGCGTCCTTTCGATGACCGAAGTGCTGGGCTTGGATGCGGTCAAGCGTCCGGAAGCTGTGCAGGGACGCGAGCACGCCGCATTGGAAGTGCTGATCAACGCCCAACTCGCAGCCCGTGCTGCCGCCAGGGCCAACAAGGACTGGGCCGCATCCGACGCGATCCGCGACACCCTGGCTGCCGCGGGCGTCGTCGTCGAAGATGGTGCGGATGGGGCCACTTGGAGCCTTAAGCGCGACTGATATACCGGCGCGGCGGCCGAATTGCATCGGGTCAGTAGACTTGATTCCAGACTTACTCACAAAATCAAGGATGGAATCTCATGGCCAACAATGGTCGCCGGTCGGTCAAGCAGAAGAAGGGCCCCACCACCGGAACCGGTGGCCACGGCCGCAAGGCCCTGGAGGGCAAGGGTCCCACGCCCAAGGCGGAGGAACGCACCTACCACAAGGCATACAAGAACAAGCAGCTGGCGGAACGCTCAGCTGCCAAGCGCGGACCGGGCACCCGCCCCGGTGGCGCCGGCGCACGCTCCGGCCCCAAGGGACGTGCAACGGAAGAATTGGTCACCGGCCGTAACTCGGTGGTCGAAGCCCTCCGCGCCGGCATCCCCGCCAAGGCGCTGCACGTCGCCATCCGTATCGAGATGGATGACCGCGTCAAGGAATCCCTCAAACTCGCGGCCGAGCGCGGCATCCCCCTGCTCGAAACCGGCAAGGTCGAGCTCGACCGCATGACCGAGGACGCTGTCCACCAGGGCCTCGTCCTGCAGATCCCGCCGTACGAGTACGAGGACGCCTACGACCTCGCCGAGACAACCCTGGCCAAGTGGAAGAAGGGGCACATCTCCAACGCCCCCATCTTCGTTGCCCTGGACGGCATCACCGATCCCCGTAACCTCGGTGCGATCATCCGCTCCGTGTCCGCGTTCAGTGGCCACGGCGTGATCGTTCCCGAGCGTCGCTCCGTGGGCGTCACCGCGTCCGCATGGAAGACCAGCGCCGGTGCCGCTGTCCGCGTACCTGTGGCCCGCGCGTCGAACCTCAACAACGCGCTGAAGCAGTTCAAGAACATGGGCATCTACGTCCTGGGCCTGGACGGCGACGGCGACGTTTCACTGCCCGACCTCAGCGTTGCCACCGAACCCGTGTGCATCGTGGTGGGCTCCGAAGGCAAGGGCCTCAGCAGGCTCGTCCGCGAAAACTGCGACCAGATCGTCTCCATCCCGATCGACTCAGCCATGGAATCGCTCAACGCATCCATGGCCGTCGGGATCTCGCTGTACGAAGTGTCGAGGCAGCGCGCCGCTAAGTAGTCCACGCTCAGGCGCCGCAGGAGCGGGGGTCGCAGCTGCGGCGCCCGCCATCCTCGCTCAGGCGCCGCAAGGGCCATCCTCCGCATGCTCGCTCGTTCCTCGCTTGGAATCATGCTTCCGGATGGCCCTTGCGGCGCCTTTCGTGTGCCTGCAGTGCCGCCGACGGGTACCAACGCTATCTCACATCCCTCGGGCTTGATCCGCACGCTCTCTCACGTCCCTCGGGCTTGGGGCGGTCGCTCTTTCATGTCCCTCGGGTTTGGGGCGGTCGCTCTTTCATGTCCCTCGGGTTTGGGGCGGACGCTCTTTCATGTCCCTCGGGTTTGGGGCGGACGCTCTTTTCATGTCCCGCGGGTTTGAGCCGATCGCTCTTTCAAATCCCTCGGTATTGAGCCGGACGCTCCGAACTCTTCGGAGCGGCCTACTTTTGGTTCGCGGTAAAGAATGCGTTGACTTTCCCAGGAACTCGACCTCGGCCGTCAACTGCATATTTTCGGCAAGGGGTTCCGGTGCCCGATGCCTGGAAGCCAGTTCCCCACCTTGCTTTCCTCTATTCCGATCTCCTCGGCGACCTGTTTCATCGACCGATCCGTAGAGAGAACCAGCCGTCCTGCCTCTCACGGAACGCGGCCTCATATTTACTTCTGGGCGTGACCATACGGCCGCAAAGGGCTAGTGACGTGAGAGAGGGCCGGCCGGGAGGGCTAGGGATGTGAGAGAGCGCTGGCGGGGAGGGCTAGTGACGTGAGAGAGCGCTGGCCGGGAGGGCTAGGGATGTGAGAGAGGATCGGTGGGGGAGCTAGAACTGGCGGCGGTTGGCCAACACAGGGAGTTTTTGGCGGGCTTCCTCCACCACGGCGGGGTCCAGGTCGTGGAAGATTAGGCCGGGTTCGCCGTCGAGGGCCTCCAGGACCTGGCCAAACGGGGATACGACGGTGGAGTGCCCGACTCCCGTGGGCGCGGCACCTTTGGGCTCAACGCCCTGGGTAGCTGGATCGCCTTGGCCGCATGCGAGCACGAACGTGGTGGTGTCCACGGCGCGGGCACGGGCGAGAAGTTGCCACTGCTCGGCTTTGCCCGGCCCGGATCCCCAGGACGCCGAGACGATGTTCACCACCGCGCCGCGATCGGCGTTGGCCGTGAACAAGGCAGGGAAACGGATGTCGTAGCAGGTGGCCAAACCAAAGGTGAGGCCGCCGGCGTCGAACGTCACGGGGTCTGTACCCGCCTCAACGGTGTCCGACTCAGCGAAGCCGAACGCGTCAAAGAGGTGGATCTTGTCGTAGCTCGTTTCGACGCCAGGGCCGGTGGCCAGCAGGGTGTTCCGCACGCGACGCGCCCCTGACTCCGAAGGAGCGCCGGGGGTGAACATGCCGGCCACGATCACCATCTGCAGTTCGTCGGCGATGGCGCGCACCCGGACGGCCCAGGGGCCATCCAGAGGTTCGGCGATGTCCAGCAGCGAGTTCCCGAACGCGCGCATCATGGCCTCGGGGAAGACCACCAAGTCGGCGCCGCCGTCTTTCGCCAGACGGGCGTACTCCTCGAGGAGCCGCAGGTTGTCGGCCAGATCCCGGCCGGTAATGACTTGGGCGAGTGCCACACGCACGATAGAACCTCCAGTTGTCTCCGTCCCAGTATGCCAAGCGGGCGGGACAACAGCCGGTCCAGGCGACTTATTCACGTAGCCAACCGACCGGGAAGGCGGCTCCCGAACAGCGTTCCAGCACGTGAGCGGCCCAAGTAATCCGGCCCTCAGCAGGCAAGTAATCAAATTGCGATGTGGAACGTCGTCACATGCGCGGCCGGCGCGGCACATACTTGGCGTGGAACTAAACTTGCAAGCAATGGTTATGCCTATTTTTGACACAGCAGCCGCCGTCGACGCCTCGCGGCCACGGCCCCTCGGACTGAGCGCACCCCAGCCCGGCCTTGACGATGCCGAAATAACGCAGGACCACCAGGTGAACGTGGCAGTTTTCGCGCCCGACCTGAAAGAGGTGGAGATCGCCTTCCAAGCTCCTGGAGAGCCGTGGCGTGCCCACATCCTTCCCAACATTGAAGACGGCGTGCACTTCGGGCTGGTCAGCGGAATGCCGCCGGGCACTCGCTACGGTTTCCGTGAGGCATCGTCCGAGCGCGGCTTCCCCGTGTCCTTGCCGGCTGTGGACCTGGACGACGACGGCGAACATCGCCTGTTGCTCGATCCCTACGGTCGTGCTGTGGACCAGCGGGGCGAGTTCCTCACCAGCGTGCACGTGGAAACAGGTTTTGACTGGGGCGACGACCGTCCACCCCACATCCCCTTGCGGACTTCCGTCATCTACGAAGCACATGTCCGCGGCCAGACCATGCTGCACCCGGACATTCCGGAGCACCTCAGAGGTACCTACGCCGGTATGGCCCATCCGGTAATGATCCAGCACCTCACTGAGCTCGGAATCACGGCCGTCCAGCTCCTGCCCATCCATTTCCACCTGGATGAGTCCCACCTCCAGGACCTTGGCATGACCAACTACTGGGGCTACAACACGGCCGCTTTCTTTGCACCGCATTCGGACTACGCCACGGAGTCAGCGCGCAACGCCGGCCCCCACGCGGTACAGGACGAGCTCAAGGGCATGATCAAATTGCTGCACGCGGCGGGCATCGAGGTCATCCTGGACGTGGTGTACAACCACACCGCCGAAGCTGGACCGGATGGACCGCCCCTAAGCTTCCGTGGGCTCGCAGAGAAGCGCTACTACCGGCACGATGCCCATGGGCGCTACCTGGACACCACCGGCTGTGGAAACACCTTGGACTTCAGCGATCCCGTGGTGGTGGACCTGGCCTTGGATTCGCTTCGGTACTGGGTGAACGACTTCCATGTGGACGGCTTCCGCTTTGACCTTGCTGTGACCTTGTGCCGGGACGCGGGCAACACCTTCGACCCCCAGCATCCCTTCCTGCAGGCCATCGCGGAGGACCCGGTATTGTCCGGGGTCAAGCTCATTGCAGAGCCCTGGGACGTCGGTTACGGCGGCTGGCAGACAGGCCGTTTCCCCCACGGTTGGTCCGATTGGAACGACCATTTCCGTGACGGCGTCCGCAGCTTTTGGCTGTCCGACCGCGCCGCCATCGAAGCAGGTGGCCAAGGCGGTTCCGTGGCGTCGTTGGCTGAACTCATGGCCGGTTCCGCGAACCTCTTCGCATCGTCCGGACGGACCCGGCTTGCATCGGTCAACTTCATCACGGCCCACGACGGCTTCACGTTGAAGGACCTGGTGAGCTACGACCGTAAGCACAACGAGGCCAACGGTGAGCAGAACCGCGACGGCCACGGCGATAACCGCAGCTACAACCATGGGGTGGAGGGCCGGAGCGAGAATGAGGCCATTGTGGCCGCCCGCGCCCTGTCCATCCGCAACTTGATGGCCACCCTTCTGTTGTCCTTCGGCGTCCCCATGATTACTGCCGGCGATGAACTCGGCCGGACCCAGCAAGGCAACAACAACGCCTACTGCCAGGACAACCCCACGGCATGGCTGGATTGGAGCCGCACCCAGGAAGCCAACGCCATGTTCCGGACCACACGTGAGCTGGTTCGGCTCCGCCGCTGGTTCCTGCGGCACCAGCCTGAGAGTTTCCCCGGCAACGCGAACAACTCCAGCCTGCAATGGTTCGACGACAAAGGTCAGCGAATGACTCCCGCACGCTGGAACGATCCCAACGTGCGCTCTGTCCAACTCCTGATGGGGCATGAGGACAGCGAAATCCGTGGCTTGATTGTGGTGAACGGAAGCAACCAGGATGTGAAGATGGTGCTGCCGGAGATTCTGAGTGAAACCGGTATCGGCAAGCGCATGTTTGAGCTCCGCTTCACGACTTCGGTGTTGCACGAGCGTCGGAAGGGCGCGTTGGTGGCCTCAGGCGAGCGGGATATCCTGCAAGCCAACACCATCAACATCTACCGCACGTAGGCACACAGACATCAGGAGCTCTCCGCATGAACCGCAGCCGCAGCAAACTGGTGGCGTTCGCGGGTCTGGTGATCGCCGTCGTCGTGCTGGTGGTCGCCATGGTGGGCGGTGGTGGGCTCACGGCACCAACTACGACGCCGGAACCTGGCTTCGCGACGTCGTCGACGGCTGCAGTGGCAAACCCTTCGACGCTGCCCACCATCAACGCATCGCAACTGCCCAAGGAAGCCCGCCAAACGCTGGCCCTGATCGCCAAGGGCGGCCCCTATCCGTACGACCGTGACGGCGTGAATTTCGGCAATTTTGAAGGCCTCCTACCCAAGAAGTCCGGTGGGTTCTACAAGGAATACACGGTGCCGACGCCGGGAGAATCCGATCGTGGAGCCCGCCGCATCATCGTGGGCAAGGATGCCGCCAAGTACTACACCGCGGACCATTATGAGTCGTTCAAGTTCATCGTCGAAGGCAAGTAGGAGCCCATGAAGATCTATTCTGCAGACACCTGGACCCTTGAAGAACTACGGGAGCAGATTTCCGACGCCGGCCGCAGGACCGTGATGGTCCCCCCGGCAACCACCAAGCAAGCGGTCCTGGAAGTCTTCGCCCAGGTCCTGGACTTCCCTGAGTACTACGGTGTGAACTTGGACGCCCTGAACGACTCCCTGCACGATTACGCCGACGCCCTCTCAGAGGACGACGGCGGACCCGTCACCATGATCTGGCAGGTCCCGGCCGTTTACCGCACAGACCGGTCCTTCGGGGTAGTCTGCGAAGTCCTCCAGGACGCAGAGCGCTACGCCGGCCGCGACCTCGCAGTCATCGCCGTTTTCGAGAATTAGTCGCTCCAACGTCAGACCCGTGGGGCAAGCCACGGCGCAAACAGCGACTTGAGTGCTCTGACGGAGAGTTGAGGCGTGGCCCAGCATTGATCCTATGCGTTCGTGATTCCCGCCGAAGCGCTTAAGTGGTGCGTGCCACCCAATCGTGATGCGAGAATCTAAATATTTCTGCGCTTTTTCCGTTTAATTCCAAGGTTTGACGCTAAATGTGTCGAGCGATACATTTCGGAGGGGCCTTTAGGCTCTACGTCATGTGCGTATTGGGGATTGGAAGCGGGATAGTGTTGAGAAGAACTCCTGGACGAAGGGCACGCTGGACAAGGTATTTCGTGGCCTCGCTTGCCACAGGCGCAGCGTTGGCTATTTCATCTTGTTCGGGGAGTGCGGACAGTTCAATCACGCCGGACTCATCGGGAAAAGTGAATCTGGATTACGAGAACTCTCTGATCGTATTCCCAGTGGACGCATATAGAATTTCTGTCCGTGATCGCTCTCAGATTCTTCTGGCGAGGGAAGTCATCATGACCACGTGCATGAAGAAGTTTGGCTTCATCGATGATCCGAATGCTGCTTATCCGAAGGCAGAGAACCGGAACTTCGGCGTGTGGAACGTTGATCGCGTGAGACAGCACGGCTTCCGGCTTATTGGAGAAGACGCTCAATCGAACCAGAAGCACGACAAGGCAGGCGCGTGGGGGGATGCCAGGTACAAATGTCTTGCCAGCGAAAAGAGCAAGATTGATGAAATCACTCCACCTGATGACCTGATGAATGGTGGTGCTGCGGCGGAAATTGCTGTGAAAAGTCTCGGTAGGGCATCAGAGACTGACGCTTGGAAGAATGCCAAGGGCGACTGGGACAAATGCATCTCAGCGGCTGGCTTGACACCGGGGCGGTATGCCGCCAACGCCAAGTGGTCGAGCCAGCAGTCCTTTGACCTGCAGGTGAGGACAGATCAGCAAAACCCGTCGAAGTCGGACATGGCCGAGGGCGTCCGAATCGCCACGATTGAGGCCGAATGCAACCAGGAAGTCCGGCTCACCCAAACGCTTGGTGATATTCAGGCAAGCTACCAGCTGCCGCTTATCAAGCAGAATGAGGCAGTTCTTGCCGCGCTTAAGACAAAAAGCCAGAACTACGTAGATGCCGCCGAGAAGTTACTGAAAGAGACGCAGTGATTGATGAGCAGCCTCGGCAGAGAGCTGCGGCAGCTGTTGGATTGAGTCGACTCTCGTCCTTGTGGGTGCGACCACCGGTATTGTGAGCGCCATTTACCCTGCCTGGGTCGCCAGCCGTAAAGATCCCGCTATTGCACTTCGCGCGTAGAAATCCCGCGGGAGTTCCCCCGAACCAGCCTCATAGATGCAAAACAGCACCCTCCACGGGCGGCCGCCCGCTTTTCCGTCGTTGAGCAACAAACGGAAAAGCGGGGCCTTACACCTTCAAGGGCCTAGGCGTTCGCGATCAACCCCAGCTCAGCCTTGGAAGCCAGCGCCGAGTGCTTCGGGAACACCCGGACGGTGTAGCCGAAGGAGCCGGACCGGTTGATGACCACGGAGCCGTTGAACAGGTGTCGTCCGTTGCCGAGGTCTTCCAGGGAGTCCAGTTCGGCCACCACGATGTCCTCGAGTTCGTCGGATTCCTCGGCCCGCCCAAAGGCTACCTCGACGGACACATCGTCCGGGGTGAGGCTGTTGAGGGCTACGTAGGCGTTGACCTGGAGGCTGTCGCCCACCTGGGGTTCCTCGGAGACCCCCACGGAGTCAACGTGTTCCACCACTACCTGGGGCCATGCGTTCCGGACCTTGGTGGTCCAGGCGGCGAGTTCCTTGGCTTCCTTGAAGGCTCCGGCAACGGCCCTGCGCCCGGAGACAGCGGCCGGGCAGTAGAGGTTGTTGACGTAGTCGTGGAGCATGCGTTCCGCGGAAACGGCGGGGCCGAGGTTCGCCAGGGTGTGCTTGATCATGGACACCCAATGGGTGGGCACGGTCTCGCGGCTGGACTCGGACGGTCCTGCAGCTCCGGCGCCCTGTGCAACGGTGGTGCCGTAGAAGCGCGGAGCTACCTGGTTTTCGAGGAGCTCGTACAGTGCGGACGCTTCGATGTCGTCGCGTTCGTCGGCCGATGCGCCGTTGTTGGCGGTGGGGATCGCCCAGCCGTTTTCGCCGTCGTACATTTCGTCCCACCAGCCGTCCAGGACGGACAGGTTAAGCGAGCCGTTGATGGCGGCCTTCATGCCGGAGGTGCCGCAGGCTTCCAACGGGCGCAGCGGGTTGTTCAGCCACACGTCGCAGCCAGGGAACAGGGTCCGCGCCATGGCGATGTCGTAGTTGGGCAGGAAGACGATCCTGTGGCGGACTTCGGGATCGTCGGTGAAACGCACCAGGTCCTGGATCATCTTCTTGCCGGCGTCGTCCGCGGGGTGCGACTTGCCGGCGATGACCAGTTGGATGGGGTGTTTCGGATCCAGCAACAGGGCCTTCAAGCGTGCGGGGTCGCGCAACATGAGGGTGAGTCGCTTGTAGGTAGGCACGCGCCTGGCAAAGCCGATGGTGAGCACGTCCGGGTCCAGCACGGAGTCGGTCCAGCCGAGCTCGGCGTCGGCGGCGCCGCGCTTCTTCCACGAGGCCCTGAGCCTGCGTCGGACGTCGTCGATGAGTTGGGCGCGCAGCTCCCGGCGGAGCGCCCAGACGTCTTCATCGCTGACATTGTAGGCAAGGTCCCAGCGGCCCAGCGCTTCAGCCTCGGCACCGAACTGGTTCCGGGCCAGGGTGGAGATGCGGGGGTCCACCCAGGTGGGGACGTGGACGCCGTTGGTGACGGAGGTGATGGGGATCTCGGAGTGGTCGAATCCCGGCCACAGGCCGGCGAACATTTCGCGGGACACCACGCCGTGCAGCTTGGCCACGCCGTTGGCACGCTGCGCCAGGCGCAGGCCCATGACTGCCATGTTGAAAACGGAGGGGTTTCCGCCGTCGAAGTTTTCGCGGCCGAGTTCCAGGATGCGGTCCGTGGGCACGGCAGGTGCCAGCCCGGCTTCGAAGAAGTGCTTGATCTGGACGGTCTCGAAGCGGTCGATGCCGGCGGGGACGGGCGTGTGCGTCGTGAAGACGGTGGATGCGCGACCGGCTGCGAGGGCCTCGTCCCAACTGAGGGGCACGGTGGGATCGGACATGGCTTCCTGGATGCGTTCGATGCCCAGGAAACCTGCGTGGCCTTCGTTGGTGTGGAAAACTTCCGGCGCGGGCGTGCCGGTGAGTTCCTGGTAGACGCGGAGGGCTTTGACGCCACCCATGCCCAGGAGGAGTTCCTGCTGCAGCCGGTGGTCGCCCCCGCCGCCGTACAGGCGGTCCGTGATGCCGCGGGCGGCTTCATCGTTGGAGGGAACGTTGGAGTCCAGCAGCAGCAGCGGAACGCGTCCGACGTCGGCACGCCAGACGTGCGCGTGGAGCTCGCGGCCGTTGGGCAACGGAAGGGAGATGTGGACGGGCTTGCCGGGCATGCCGTCCTTGCCGGGGTGGCGAAGAAGCGTGAGCGGCAGGCCGTCGGGGTCCAGCACCGGGTAGGTTTCCTGCTGCCAGGCATCCCGGGACAGGGACTGCTTGAAGTAGCCGGCCTGGTAGAGGAGCCCAACACCGATCAGCGGCACGCCGAGGTCTGAGGCGGCCTTGAGGTGGTCTCCGGCCAGGATGCCGAGGCCGCCGGAGTACTGCGGAAGAACTTCAGTGATGCCGAATTCGGGGGAAAAGTACGCAATGCAGGCGGGAGCGTCTTCGCCGAGGCCTTGGTACCAGCGCGGTTCGCTGAGGTACCGGTCCAGGTCGGAGGCAGCGGCCTGAACGCGCTCCACCACGTCGCCGTTGTTGGCGAGGTCCTGCAGTTGTTCGCGGCTGATGGACCCCAGAAGGGCAATGGGGTCGTGCTGCGACGCCTCCCAGAGAGCCGGGTTGAGGCTCGCGAAAAGTTCCCGTGTGGGCCGGTGCCAGGACCAGCGCAGATTGGTCGCCAATCGGGCCAGGGGCCGGATGGGCTCGGGGAGGACGGTACGGACTGTAAACCTTCGAATAGCCTTCACGAGCGCCACACTAACGGACGGACATGGCAGTCGGAACCGGATTGGGTTTCTTTTAGGTAAAAGTCATCTTGCGTCGAGTAGATAGGTCGTGTGCTTAGCATTCTGTGATTTTTGTCGCTAACGTCGTGGTTGTGACGAAAACCGCGCGAACCATCACCGCTCTGAAATCCAAGACGACTACGGACATCACCCAGGGACTGCGCTTCGGCCGGTTCCCCATCACTGCCGTGCAGCCGGTGGTTGAGGGTGGCCGTTTCCCGGCGAAGGCCTTGCCGGGCGAGGACCTCGTTGTTGGCGCCACGGTCTTCCGTGAGGGTCATGACCAGCTCGGCGTGTCCGCTGTACTGCTCGATCCCCGGGGCAAAGAACGTCAGCGCGTCCGCCTGACCCCTGCAGAGGGCGAGAAGTGGAAGGGCCTGGACCGCTGGGAGGGCCTGATCACGCCCACCGGCACCGGAGCCTGGTCCTTCGTTATCGAAGCTTGGCACGACCGTTACGGCACCTGGCACCACAACGCCGAGGTCAAGGTAGGCGCCGGCATCGACGTTGAGTTGATGCTCGCCGAGGGCGCTGCCCTCCTCGCGGAAGCAGCCGACGACGCCGGACGCAGCGCTGTGGAGAAGCGCACCATGCGTGCCGCTTCCGTCGTGCTGGCCGATACCACCAAGACTGCCGAGGAGCGCCTTGGCGCCGGTTTCAGCCCCGAGGTGCTGGCCGCCGTCGTACGTGTTCCCATCCGCGAACTGGTGACCGTTTCCGAACGATTCCCGCTGCAGGTGGAGCGCGACCTCGCGGGTCGCGGTTCCTGGTACGAGTTCTTCCCCCGCTCAGAGGGCGCTGTGCTGGATCACTCCACCGGTGTCTGGACCTCCGGCAACTTCCGTACGGCAGCCAAGAGGCTCGACGCCGTGGCGGAGATGGCCTTCGACGTCATTTACCTGCCGCCCATCCACCCGATCGGTTTCCAGCACCGCAAGGGCCGCAACAACACGTTGACGCCGGGACCGCAGGACCCGGGGTCGCCGTGGGCCATCGGTTCCAAGGACGGTGGCCACGACGCCATCCACCCTGAACTGGGCACTTTTGAAGATTTTGACGCCTTTGTGGCGCGCGCCAACGAATTGGGGCTTGAGGTCGCCCTGGACCTTGCCCTGCAGGCAGCCCCGGACCACCCGTGGGTGACGTCCAATCCTGAGTGGTTCACCACGCGGGTGGACGGTTCGATCGCCTACGCAGAAAACCCACCGAAGAAGTACCAGGACATTTATCCCCTGAACTTCGACAATGACCCGACGGGACTGTCCAAGGAAATTCTGAGGATCGTGCAGTTGTGGATCAGCCACGGCGTAAAGATTTTCCGCGTGGACAACCCGCACACCAAGCCTGTCTGGTTCTGGGAATGGCTGATCGGCAAGATCAACAAGAAGAACCCCGAGGTTGTCTTCCTGGCGGAAGCCTTCACGCGCCCGCCGATGATGCACGCCTTGGGGCGTGCGGGCTTCCAGCAGTCCTACACCTACTTCACGTGGCGGAACACCAAGACCGAGCTGGAAGAGTACTTCCACGAAGTCAGCCACGAGAGCCCGGCGTTCTTCCGTCCAAACTTCTTTGTGAACACTCCGGACATCCTCACCGAGTACCTGCAGTATGGCGGGCCGGCGGCCTTCCGCATCCGGGCTGCACTGGCCGCAACGGCCAGCCCGCTCTGGGGTGTCTACGCAGGGTACGAGCTCTACGAGCACGTGGCCCGTCCGGGTGCCGAGGAATACATCGACAACGAAAAGTACGAGTTCAAGGCGAGGGACTGGGAAGGCGCAGCCGAATCCGGACGCACCCTGGCGCCGTATATCACCAGGCTCAACACCATCCGCAAGAAGCACGTGGCGCTGGGCGACCTGCAGAACCTGACGCTGCACAGCAGCACCGATGATGCGACGATCGTTTACTCCAAGCACAAGACGCTGCCCGATGGCACCAAGGACACCTTGATCATTGTGGTCAACGTGGATCCGCACAGCACCCGCGAGAGCACAGTCTCCCTGGACCTAGCGGCCCTGCAACTGGACCCACAGGACCTTAACGACGACGGCCGGTTCCGGGTGGATGACCTCATCAGCGGCCAGAGCTGGGAGTGGGGCGAGCACAACTACGTCCGGCTGGATGCACACGTTGAGCCGGCACACATCCTGAGCATCCGGAGGCAGCCTTAGTGAGTTTTTCTCCGCAGAACCCGAGCCAGTACTTCACTCCGAAGAACACCTTCGAGTTGAACGCCCCCGGTCTCCAGCATGATCCACACTGGTACCGCAAGGCAGTCTTCTACGAGGTACTGGTGCGGGCCTTTGCGGATGCCAACGGGGATGGCTCCGGTGATTTCCACGGGTTGATCGAGAAACTGGACTACCTCCAATGGCTGGGCGTTGACTGCCTCTGGTTGCCGCCGTTCTTCCATTCACCGCTGCGCGATGGCGGCTACGACATTGCGGACTACACATCCGTGCTGGATGAATTCGGCACCATCAGCGACTTCAAGCGGTTGGTTGCCGAGGCACATGCCCGGGGCGTGCGGGTGATTATCGACCTCCCGCTGAACCACACCTCGGACCAACACCCGTGGTTCCAGGAGTCGCGGAAGGACCCCACGGGTCCCTACGGCGATTTCTACGTATGGAGCGATACGGATGAGAAATACCAGGACGCCCGCATCATCTTCGTTGACACCGAAGAATCCAACTGGACGTTCGATCCCATCCGCCGGCAGTTCTTCTGGCACCGCTTCTTCAGCCACCAGCCGGACCTGAACTTTGAGAACCCCAAAGTCATCGAGGCCCTCTATGACGTGATCCGGTTCTGGCTGGACCAGGGGATTGACGGGTTCCGGGCAGACGCTATTCCGTACCTGTTCGAGGAAGACGGAACCAACTGCGAGAACCTGCCGGCGACGCACACTTTCCTGCAGGACCTTCGGCGCATGGTGGACGCGAACTATCCCGGTCGGGTGATCATTGCGGAGGCCAACCAACCGCCGCATGAAGTGGTGGAGTACTTCGGCACCGAGGAAGCGCCCGAGTGCCACATGGCGTTCCATTTTCCCATCATGCCGCGGCTTTACTACGCACTGCGGGACCAGAAGGCCGCACCCATCATCGAGACCCTGCGGGAGACTCCGGACATACCCAAGGGTGCCCAGTGGGGAACTTTCCTGCGCAACCATGATGAACTGACCTTGGAGATGGTCCCGGCTGAGGAACGCGCCGCGATGCTGGGTTGGTACGCCCCTGATCCCCGGATGCGGGCCAACATCGGCATCCGCCGCCGGCTCGCGCCGCTGCTGGACAACTCCCGGTCCGAAATTGAGCTCATCAATGCACTGCTCCTTTCCCTGCCCGGCAGTCCCTTCCTGTATTACGGGGATGAGATCGGAATGGGCGACAACATTTGGCTCGATGACCGTGATGCTGTCCGCACGCCCATGCAGTGGAACCCGGACCGCAATGCAGGTTTCTCCGGAGCAGATCCGGGCAAGCTGTACCTGCCGGTCATCCAGTCGCTGGTGTACAACTACGGCATGGCCAACGTTGAGGCCCAGGCCGCGCACTCCGGTTCGCTGCTGCGCTGGACCCGGCAGATCCTCAGCGTCCGCAAGAACCACCCGGTGTTTGGCCTGGGCGGCTTCCGGCACATCGAAGCCGATCATGAAGTGGTGCTGGCCTATGTACGGGAATTGCCGGCAGGCAACCCCGAGGGCGAGGACGCCGAAACCATTCTGTGCGTCTTCAACCTCTCCCAGCACCCTGTAGCGGCAACGTTGGACATCCCTGAATTCGCGGGCCGCGGCCTGCGCGATATTTTCGGCGGTCAGCCATTCCCGGCCGTCGGCGACAACGGTCATCTGACCGTGATGCTGGGCAGCCACAGCTTCTACTGGCTGCGGGTGCGCTCGGCCTTTTCCAATCCCTCCTCGCCTTTTACCCAGGCGATTCCCGTGGTGACCTCCAAAGGATGAGATGAGCAAGGCAAACTTGAACCCCTCCGTTGAAGGACTTCTCCGTCACTGGCTGCCAGGCAAACGCTGGTTCCCGGTCAAGAGCCCCGACTTTGCGCTGGAGCAGGTGGGCGCTGTGAGCCTCCCTGGCACTGGCGGCGGCACTGCTTTTGAGGTGGTGCTGCTGGCGGTGACCCACCGGACGGCCGACGGCGGTCCCCGGACTGACGTGGTGCAGGTTCCGTTGAGTTATCGGAGCCAACCACTGGTGGACGCCCCGGCGGCCTTGTTGGGCGAGTTCACGGACGACTCGGGCCTCCGGCTGGTGTACGACGCCGTCTACGATTCGGATTTCGTCACCGCCTGGCTGGAGCTGATGCGGAGCGAAGGCAGCGTGGGAGGCGCGCGCGGACACCTCACGCGTGGCCGCGTCGCGCTCCCGGAAAACCCCACTTCCGTACGGGTACTGTCCGGCGAGCAGTCCAACACCTCCGTCATCATCGACGACGGCGATTCGGCCGCGATCGTGAAGATCTTCCGCGTGCTGGCGGCAGGTAAGAATCCCGAAGTTGAGCTTGGCGCCGCACTGACCGCCGCCGGGACCACCGAGGTTCCTGCGACGCTCGGCTGGATCAGCGGCTCGTGGGAGGGGCCGGCATCGAACGGATCCGCGCCGGCCACCGGCGAACTGACTGTTGCACATGAATTCCTGCTCGGAGGTTTGGACGCCTGGCGGTTGGCCGTGGAAGCAGCCGCAGCCGGCAAGGATTTCACGGCTGAGGCCCGCGGGCTCGGGGCAGCGACTGCCTCGGTTCACGCAAGGCTGGCGGAAACATTTGGCACCCAGGACGGACAGGAGCAGGGCTCCGGCATCATCGCGACCGTGGCCCGGCGCGTCCGCCAGTCGTGGGCAGAGGCCGCATCCGCCGTCGGGCCCTATGACGACAACCTCGAGCAACTGCTGGCAGCGCTGGATCCCGGAGACGTGGGACAGTTGCAGCGCGTCCACGGAGACCTCCACCTGGGGCAAATCCTGCTGGTGCCCGGCAACGAATCGCTGCCCGGCAGCGCCGGGCAGCCGGGGCGCTGGGCCATTCTCGACTTCGAAGGCGAGCCGCTGCGGACCATCGACGAGCGCAATAATCCCGACCTTCCCCTGCGCGATGTCACGGGCATGCTGCGCTCGTTCGACTATGCAGCGGGTGCCGCCACGCGCGAAAATTCCCTCGCCAAAGTGCCCGAAACCTGGGTGGATGACTGCGCTGCAGCGTTCCTTGAGGGGTACAGCGACGTCACCCCCGGAACCATAGACCGCCGCTCGCCGCTCTTTGTGGCATTGTGGCTGGACAAGGCCTTATACGAGGTGGTGTACGAGTTGCGGAACCGGCCCGACTGGCTGTCGATTCCGGTCAACGCATCACGACGAATCCTCGACAATACAAGCCGCGGCAAGCATGCGGCAGCTACAGCGGAAGGTAATGACATGACTGGCTCTGCACGCACCGAACGGCCCCGAGTTCCCCTGCACGTGGACCCCGAGACCTTGGAACGCGTGGCAGCCGGCGCCTACCACGCGCCGCACTCGGTCCTCGGCGCACACTTGGACGACCACGGCCACGTCACCATCCGTACGGTGAAGCACCTCGCGAAGTCCGTGGCGGTGGTGACCGAACACGGCCGCACCGAGATGGCACATGAAACCCATGGAGTGTGGGCCGCCGTCCTGGAACCGCTGCAGGCCGGCCACGTGCCGGACTACCGTTTGGAAGTGGTGTACGACGTCGAACCCGTCACCATCGATGACCCGTACCACTACCTGCCTACCGTCGGTGAAGTGGACCTGCACCTGATCGGTGAAGGACGTCATGAGCGCCTGTGGGATGTGCTCGGCGCGCACGTGCAGCATTACCGTTCCGCGCTCAGCGAGGTAGACGGTGTCTCGTTCGCAGTGTGGGCCCCGAACGCCCAGGCAGTTCGCGTCAAGGGCGACTTCAACGGCTGGGATGGCCGTCAGCACGGCATGCGCTCCCTTGGTTCCTCCGGGGTCTGGGAACTCTTCATTCCGGGGGTTGTAGCAGGGGCGTGCTACAAATACGAGATCCTGACCAAGTCCGGTCACTGGATGGAAAAAGCCGACCCGTTGGCCTTCGGTACCGAGGTTCCGCCGCTGACGGCGTCGCGCGTTGTGGACGCCAGCTACCGGTTCAAGGACGCGGAGTGGATGGCAGCCCGCGCCCAGAAGGATCCGCACAACTCGCCCATGAGCGTTTACGAAGTTCACTTGGGTTCCTGGCGTCTGGGTCTTGGCTATAAGGAACTTGCCAAGGAGCTCGTGGATTATGTGAAGTGGCTTGGCTTCTCCCACGTCGAGTTCATGCCGGTGGCTGAGCACCCCTTCGGTGGTTCGTGGGGCTACCAGGTGACGTCCTACTTTGCTCCGACTTCACGGTTCGGCCACCCCGACGAGTTCCGCTTCCTGGTGGATTCACTCCACCAAGCCGGTATCGGCGTCCTCCTCGACTGGGTCCCTGCCCACTTCCCCAAGGACTCCTGGGCGCTGGCACAGTTCGACGGTCAGCCGCTGTACGAGCACTCGGATCCCGCATTGGGTGAACACCCGGACTGGGGAACCCTGATCTTCGATTTCGGGCGCAGCGAGGTCCGCAACTTCCTGGTATCCAATGCGCTGTACTGGCTGGAAGAATTCCACATCGATGGCCTGCGGGTGGACGCTGTTGCCTCGATGATCTACCTGGACTACTCCCGTGAAGAAGGACAGTGGAAGCCCAACAAGTTCGGCGGCCGCGAGAACCTCGAAGCCATTTCCTTCATGCAGGAAGTCAACGCCACGGTCTACAAGTCCCATCCCGGGGCCATCATCATCGCCGAGGAATCCACCGCTTTCCCGGGTGTCACGGCACCCACCAACCACGGCGGCCTGGGCTTCGGGCTCAAATGGAACATGGGTTGGATGCATGACTCGCTCAAGTACATCTCCGAAGACCCCATCAACCGCAGGTGGCACCATGGCACCATTACGTTCTCCATGGTGTACGCCTTCACCGAGAACTTCCTGCTGCCCATCAGCCACGATGAAGTAGTTCACGGCAAGGGCTCCATGCTCCGGAAGATGCCCGGTGACCGCTGGCAGCAGCTGGCAAACCTGCGTGCCTTCTTCGCCTACCAGTGGGCGCATCCGGGCAAGCAGCTCATCTTCATGGGCACCGAGTTCGGCCAGGAGGCCGAATGGTCCGAGCAATACGGGCTGGACTGGTTCCTCGCCGATATCCCAGCTCACCGTGGGCTGCAGCTTCTGGTTAAGGACCTTAACGAGCTCTACACCTCGACGCCTGCCCTGTACCAGCGGGACAACGAGGCCGGCGGTTTCCAGTGGATCAACGGCGGGGATGCCGACCACAACGTCTTGACCTTCATCCGCTGGGACCAGGACGGTAAACCGTTGGTCTGCGCAGTGAACTTCTCCGGCGGTCCGCACAAGGACTACATCCTGGGTGTGCCCGCAGCGGGGGAGTGGACTGAGGTCCTGAACACCGACTCTGAAACGTACGGCGGCTCGGGAGTGGTCAATGCAGGGTCACTGAAAGCTTCGGTGCCTGGCACCGACGGCCAGCCCGCCGCGTTGACCGTCACTCTTCCCCCACTGGGCGCCTCTTGGTTCGCGCCGGCTGAGTAGCGCGACCGCTCGCAGTAGTCACGTGAGGCAGTAATTTCCTCAGGCGGAGAGGGTCCGGACCTATGCTTCCGGGCCCTCTTCCCTTTGTTCCCGGGGATTTTGCTCGGTGCAGCGGCCGTGTCGTTGAGGGGTTTTGCCATCACGGGGAAGTAGGGGTATAGTTAGTACCCGCGCTGCTCCCCAGTGGAGGACGGTGAAGCTGACTAAAAACCCGCAAGGAAAATCAAGTCAAGTTCGCCGATTTGACCCGGAGGCAGGCAGCGTGTAAGTTTGAAAAGTTGCTCCGGAGCGATCCTGGACCCTTGTGGGTGTGGGTGGTGCCGGTAGTGTCTGTTGTTTGAGAACTCAATAGTG